>NZ_CP047639.1:525000-839020 GCF_011046025.1 Proteus sp. ZN5 | reverse complement strand
TCAAAGATACGCAGTTCTTCAGTTAAGTCTTTCTTAACTTCACGTAACTGTGATTCTTCGATTTCTAATGCACGTTTATCTTTTTCTACGCCATCACGGGTGAAGACTTGTACGTCGATAACTGTACCAGACACACCATTAGGAACACGTAGAGAAGAATCTTTAACATCAGACGCTTTTTCACCGAAGATAGCACGCAGCAGTTTCTCTTCTGGAGTCAGTTGAGTTTCACCTTTAGGTGTTACTTTACCAACCAGAATGTCACCACCTTTCACTTCAGCACCGATATAAACGATACCTGATTCATCCAGTTTAGATAACGCTGCTTCACCGACGTTAGGGATATCAGCTGTGATCTCTTCAGGCCCTAACTTAGTATCACGAGAGACACAAGCGAGTTCTTGAATATGGATAGTAGTGAAACGGTCTTCTTGAACAACACGCTCAGATACAAGGATGGAGTCCTCGTAGTTATAACCATTCCATGGCATAAATGCCACGCGCATGTTTTGACCTAATGCTAACTCACCAAGGTCTGTTGAAGGACCATCAGCTAACACGTCACCGCGATCAACAGGTTCACCTAAAGATACGCAAGGAGTTTGGTTAATACATGTGTTCTGGTTAGAACGAGTGTATTTAGTCAAGCTGTAGATATCGATGCCCGCTTCACCAGCGTAAGTCTCTTCTTCGTTAACTTTGATAACGATACGAGAAGCATCAACATACTGAACAACACCACCACGTTTAGCAACCGCAGTAACACCGGAGTCAACCGCTACTGCACGTTCCATACCTGTACCTACTAGTGGTTTATCACCACGAAGTGTAGGAACAGCCTGACGTTGCATGTTCGCACCCATCAATGCACGGTTGGCGTCATCGTGTTCAAGGAATGGGATCAGTGAAGCACCGACAGAAACAACTTGTTGAGTTGAAACGTCCATGTACTGAACTTGGTCACGACTAAATAAGCTTGACTCACCTTTATGACGGCAAGTAACTAATTCTTCAACGAAGTGATTGTCATCGTCTAATACGGAGTTAGCCTGAGCAATGATGAAGTTACCTTCTTCGATTGCAGACAGATAGTGAATTTCATCTGTTACAGCGTTGTTTTCAACAACACGGTAAGGCGTTTCTAGGAAACCGTACTCGTTAGTCTGTGCATAAACAGATAATGAGTTGATAAGACCGATGTTTGGACCTTCAGGCGTTTCGATTGGGCACACACGACCGTAGTGAGTTGGGTGTACGTCTCGAACTTCGAAGCCTGCACGTTCACGGGTCAAACCACCTGGGCCTAATGCAGAAATACGACGTTTGTGCGTAATTTCTGATAGCGGGTTATTCTGATCCATAAACTGTGATAACTGGCTAGAGCCAAAGAATTCTTTGACAGCAGCAGAAATCGGTTTTGCGTTGATCATATCTTGTGGCATTAATGCATCAAGATCGCCTAAAGACAGACGCTCTTTAACTGCACGTTCAACACGCACCAGACCAACACGGAATTGGTTTTCAGCCATTTCGCCAACAGAACGAATACGACGGTTACCTAAGTGGTCGATATCATCCACTTCACCTTTACCATTACGGATATCAATCAGTTTTTTCATTACTTCAATGATATCTTCTTGGCTCAGGATGCCAGAACCTTCAACTTCGTCACGGCTTAACGAACGGTTGAACTTCATACGACCTACAGCAGAAAGATCATAACGATCTTCAGAGAAGAATAAGTTCTCAAATAAGTTTTCTGCAGCTTCGCGTGTAGGTGGTTCACCAGGACGCATCATGCGATAGATTTCAACTAACGCGCTTAAACGATCGTTTGTAGGATCGACGCGAACAGTTTCTGAAATATAAGCACCATGATCTAAGTCATTGGTAAACAGAGTTTCAATCGTTTTATGACCAGCTTGACTTAAGCGAGCTAACACATCTAAAGAAATTTCCATGTTAGCAGCACAAATCAGTTCACCTGTCGCTTCATCAATATAGTCACGAGCAACCACTTTACCTGCAATATATTCAACAGGTACTTCAATGCGATCAACTTGCTCTTTTTCTAATTGACGAATATGGCGAGCGGTAATACGACGGCCTTTTTCGACATACACTTTGCCGTTTGCTTCAATATCAAATGAAGCAGTTTCACCACGCAGACGTTCAGGCACTAATGTCATCATCAGCTTGTTGTTGCTGATTTCAAACAGTGTTTTTTCGAAGAATAAACCTAAAATTTCTTCAGTGCTGTAGTTCATTGCGCGTAAAATGATAGTCGCAGGTAATTTACGGCGACGGTCAATACGGACAAAAAGGTTATCTTTAGGGTCGAATTCGAAGTCTAACCATGAGCCACGATAAGGGATAATACGTGCGTTATACAGTACCTTACCAGATGAGTGTGTTTTACCTTTGTCACTATCAAAGAACACACCAGGGCTACGGTGTAACTGGGAAACGATAACACGCTCAGTACCATTGATAACAAAAGTACCATTATCGGTCATTAATGGGATTTCGCCCATATAGACTTCTTGTTCTTTGATGTCTTTAACGGTGCCTTCTGGGGCTTCACGTTCATAAATGACCAGACGCAGTTTTACACGCAGAGGTGCAGAGTAAGTTACACCGCGGATCTGACATTCTTTAACATCAAAAACAGGCTCGCCTAAGCGGTAGCTGACATACTGTAATTCAGCATTACCACTGTAGCTTTGGATAGGAAATACGGAACGGAAAGCTGCTTCCAGACCGTTTTGACCATCAGGATCTTGCTCGATGAACTTCTGGAACGAGTCAAGTTGGATAGAAAGGAGATAGGGAACATCCAGAACTTGTGGACGTTTACCAAAATCCTTACGAATACGTTTTTTCTCGGTATAGGAGTAAACCATAGGGTTCCTCAGCTCGCTGAAAAGTGACCCACTCTGCCTGTCCTTAACTTTTTAAGGATGGCTCGACATTCTGCTAACACTGTTTTTTTGTAGGTAGGAAAACAACTATTTTCCGAATATTCATTGCTATTACTCTTAAATCATTTCATTGTGCTGAACTCACTACCGAGCTTTCGAGAACGTGGATCGTAGTGATTAACACAGTATATTAAGTCGTCAATAGCAAAAAATATTGAAGTAATGAGACACCAAAAAAGTGTGAAAAAGTGACTCTTACCTTACAGCGCAAAAAGGCTGGTGACCAAAAAATCACCAGCCATCAGCCGTTAGGCTGCACTCTGGGAAGTTAAATTATTTAACTTCAACCTCAGCGCCTGCTTCTTCCAGAGCTTTCTTCAGAGCTTCAGCATCATCTTTGCTTACGCCTTCTTTCAGAGCTGCTGGTGCAGATTCTACTAAGTCTTTAGCTTCTTTCAGGCCAAGACCAGTAGCGCCACGTACTGCTTTGATTACTGCTACTTTGTTACCGCCGATAGCTTTCAGGATAACGTCAAATTCAGTTTTCTCTTCAGCAGCTTCTGCTGGACCCGCAGCAACAGCAACAGCTGCAGCAGCAGATACACCGAATTTTTCTTCCATCATAGAGATCAGTTCAACAACGTCCATTACAGACATTTCAGCAACTGCGTTTAAGATATCGTCTTTAGAAATAGACATAACAAGTGTTCCTAAAATTCAGAAAAAGTTTATACGTAAATAAAGCAACGAAGAAATTGGCTATTAAGCAGCTTCTTTCTGATCGCGCAGAGCAGCCAGAGTGCGAACCAATTTGCCTGCAGAGGCTTCTTTCATGGTTGCCATCAGGCGTGCGATTGCTTCATCGTAAGTTGGGAGTGTAGCCAGACGATCGATGTTCGAACCTGGGATAAACTCACCTTCAAAGGCAGCCGCTTTAATCTCGAATGCTGGGTTCGCTTTCGCGAAATCTTTGAACAGACGAGCAGCAGCGCCCGGATGTTCAGCAGAAAATGCAATCAAGGTTGGACCAACAAATGCATCTTTCAGTACTTCATAAGAAGTACCTTCAACAGCACGACGCAGAAGTGTGTTACGTACTACACGTACAGTAACGCCAGCTTCACGACATGCTTTACGCAGTTCGGTCATTTTAGCTACAGTAACGCCACGGGAATCCGCAACAACTGCAGAAAGCGCACCTTTGGCAACTTCGCTGACTTCAGCAACAATCGCTTGTTTGTCTTGAAGATTTAGTGCCATTAGCTTCTTGCTCCTGGATTAACCGAGTAAAAACTCGGGACTCACATCACTTATTACCACAATGGTATAAGCGCTAAAACACGGTGAGTAGAATCCAGAATATATAATTCTTTATTGGCTCTCTCACCGTCTACGCAGGAAAATTAAGTAATTACTTACACCTGCGGTCTTGGACGGGGTCTGGATAGGCCAGACTCCAACCGAAATTCAGAGAATTTAGTTATGTAGACTTAAATAAAATACCACATAGCTAAACTCAAGGCGTCAAATTCTATACAAATTTGACGCCAAGGTAAAGTCTTTTATGACTTTAGTCTAATCTAAGATTAAACTGTCGCGCTCAAGCTAGCTTGATCAATAGCAACACCTGCACCCATAGTGGTAGACAGGCTTACTTTCTTGATATAAACGCCTTTCGCTGCTGATGGTTTTGCTTTTTTCAGAGCAACCAGCAGAGCTTCTAAGTTTTCTTTCAACTGAGCTTCGTTGAAATCAACTTTACCGATAGTGGTATGGATAATACCATTTTTGTCGTTACGGTAACGAACCTGACCAGCTTTAGCATTTTTAACTGCTTCAGCAACGTTAGGAGTTACAGTACCCACTTTCGGGTTTGGCATTAAGCCACGTGGGCCAAGGATTTGACCTAATTGACCTACAACGCGCATTGCATCTGGAGATGCGATAACAACGTCAAAGTCCATTTCGCCAGCTTTAACTTTAGCAGCTAAGTCGTCCATACCGACTAATTCAGCACCTGCTTCTTTAGCAGCTTCTGCATTTGCACCTTGTGCGAATACAGCAACGCGAACTGAACGGCCAGTACCGTGTGGAAGTACAGTTGCACCACGAACGTTTTGATCTGATTTACGTGCATCGATGCCAAGGTTAACAGCAACGTCAACGCTTTCAACGAATTTAGCAGTAGCCAGTTCTTTCAGTAAAGCAACAGCTTCAGTAATTTCGTACTGTTTAGTTACTTCAACTTTCTCACGGATATTGCGCATGCGCTTGGTTAGTTTAGCCATCAGATTAATCCTCCACTACCAGGCCCATGGAACGAGCAGTACCTTCGATTGAACGCATCATAGCTTCAACGTCAGCACCAGTCAGGTCCGCAGCTTTAGTTTCTGCGATTTCACGAACTTGAGCAGAAGTAATTTTACCTACTTTCTCTTTGTTCGGTTTGCCAGAACCTGATTTCACGCCCGCCGCTTTCTTCAGCAGAATTGCTGCTGGAGGAGTTTTGGTAACGAAAGTGAAAGAACGGTCAGCATAAACTGTAATAACAACAGGAATTGGTAAACCTTTTTCTACGCTTTCAGTTTTAGCGTTGAATGCTTTACAGAATTCCATGATGTTAACACCTTGTTGACCCAGAGCTGGACCAACTGGTGGACTTGGATTAGCCATACCTGCAGAAACTTGCAGTTTGATATAGGCTTGGACTTTCTTAGCCATTAATTAATTCCTCAATTTGGGTATATCGCCCGGCTAGGGCTCCCCGATTTTACTTTGTTCTGTCTTATGACAAAACAACTCAAAACGAAAGGTGGAAAATTGTAGATAACTTTTCCACCTTTTGCAAGAAAGCAACGTAAAAAGGTTTAACCTTTTTCAACCTGACTAAAGTCTAATTCAACTGGTGTTGCACGACCAAAGATTGATACAGAGACTTTTAAGCGGCTTTTTTCGTAATCAACTTCTTCAACAACACCGTTAAAGTCAGCGAATGGACCATCGCTAACACGAACCATTTCACCTGGTTCAAACAGTGTTTTAGGACGCGGTTTATCACCAACTTGTTGTAAGCGATTCATAATCGCATCAACTTCTTTATCGCTAATTGGTGCAGGTCTGTCAGACGTTCCGCCAATAAATCCCATAACACGAGGTACATTACGTACTAAGTGCCAAGTTGCATCGTTCATGACCATTTGGACAAGAACATAGCCTGGGAAAAATTTACGCTCACTTTTGCGACGTTGACCGCTACGGATCTCAACCACTTCTTCGGTTGGAACCATAACTTCGCCGAATGAGTCTTCCATTTCGTTTAATTTGATATGTTCACGCAGAGACTGTGCAACACGGCCTTCAAAGCCTGAAAAAGCCTGAATGACATACCAGCGTTTTTTTGGAGAATCAGTCATGAACACCTCACAGGCCAGTAATAAAGGAAACAAAACGAACCAGAATGCCATCCAGTCCCCAAAGAACTAATGACACAATAGCCGTCACCGCAGCAACAATCAGGGTTGTCTGCAATGTTTCTTGACGTGTTGGCCATACTACTTTACGCATTTCAATGCGCGCTTCGCGAGCAAATGCTAATGTTGCTTTACCTTGTGTTGTCCACAACGCGATCCCACCCGCTGCTACGAACAAAGCAACAACAGCTAAAGCTCGTAACGCTAGGTTAAATTCACGGTAAAGATAGTTGCCACCCACTGCTACTGCCAGCAATAAAACGGTAATGATCCACTTAGCGATATCACCACCGCGTTTGCTATCTTGAGCTCCGCTATTCGCACTCATAAATTAACCTGTCATATGATGTAAATAAATAGCCAGCTTGCCTCGCAAGAGCAAAACAAATCAGACTAACCATAAAATCAACTATGATTGCATCTGACACAGTGTCATATCTCTATGACATTCGTATCTGCAAGATACTGGACTCGATTCGTTGTATCAGAGCCTATCTCACCAATAATTTACAGCAAACTAGTGATGAGATAGGTTCTTTTTCAAACAACGCATAAAAAGGGCATCAATTGATGCCCTTCTCTAGGAAATTACGCGAGTAATTAACCTAATACTTTAGCAACAACGCCCGCACCTACTGTACGGCCACCTTCACGGATAGCGAAACGTAAACCGTCGTCCATCGCGATTGGGTGAATCAGTTCAACGATCATGTTGATGTTGTCACCTGGCATTACCATTTCTACGCCTTCTGGTAATTCGATAGTACCAGTTACGTCAGTTGTACGGAAGTAGAACTGTGGACGGTAGCCTTTGAAGAATGGAGTGTGACGACCACCTTCATCTTTGCTCAGAATATAAACTTCTGATTCGAATTTAGTGTGTGGCTTGATTGAACCTGGTTTTGCCAGTACTTGTCCACGTTCGATTTCTTCACGTTTAGTACCACGCAGAAGAACACCAACGTTCTCACCTGCACGACCTTCGTCAAGTAATTTACGGAACATTTCAACGCCAGTACAAGTTGTTTTAACAGTTGGTTTGATACCAACGATTTCAACTTCTTCACCAACTTTGATTACGCCACGCTCAACACGACCAGTTACTACTGTACCACGGCCTGAGATTGAGAATACGTCTTCGATTGGTAACAGGAATGGTTTGTCAATTGCACGCTCTGGTTCTGGGATGTATGAATCCAGTGCTTCTGCTAATTCAACAATTTTTGCTTCCCACTCAGCTTCGCCTTCCAGTGCTTTCAGCGCTGAACCACGAATTACTGGAGTGTCATCACCTGGGAAATCGTACTGAGACAGAAGTTCACGAACTTCCATTTCTACTAATTCCAGTAACTCTTCATCATCTACCATGTCACATTTGTTCAGGAATACGATGATGTAAGGAACACCAACCTGACGACCTAACAGGATGTGCTCACGAGTTTGTGGCATTGGGCCATCAGTCGCAGCAACAACCAGGATAGCTCCGTCCATTTGCGCAGCACCAGTGATCATGTTTTTAACATAGTCGGCGTGACCTGGGCAGTCTACGTGTGCGTAGTGACGAGTTGGAGTGTCATATTCTACGTGTGAAGTAGAGATGGTGATACCACGAGCTTTTTCTTCTGGTGCGTTATCGATTTGATCGAATGCACGAGCAGCACCACCGTAAGTTTTAGCTAAAACTGTAGTGATTGCAGCAGTCAGAGTTGTTTTACCGTGGTCAACGTGGCCGATAGTACCAACGTTAACGTGCGGTTTGGAACGTTCAAATTTTTCTTTAGACACGACTATATTCCTTAATATCGCTCCCTCAAATAGAGGGAGCGTAAACTAAATTGAACTCGAAAGGATCTTATTTCGCTTTACGAGCTTCGATAATAGCCTGAGCGACGTTGCTAGGCGCTTCGTTGTACTTCAAGAACTCCATAGAGTAAGAAGCACGACCCTGAGTTTGTGAACGCAGGTCAGTTGCATAACCGAACATTTCAGCCAGTGGTACTTGAGCACGGATGATCTTACCGGTAGGCAGATCGTCCATACCTTCAACCATACCACGACGACGGTTTAAGTCACCGATAACGTCGCCCATGTAATCTTCTGGCGTTTCAATCTCAACTTTCATGACTGGCTCAAGCAGAATTGGCTTAGCTTTCATGAAGCCGTCTTTAAATGCCATTGATGCGGCAATTTTAAACGCGATTTCTGAGGAGTCAACATCATGGTAAGAACCGTAATGTAAACGAGCCTGAATATCCACAACAGGGTAACCTGCTAATGGACCAGATTTCAGCTGTTCTTGAATACCTTTATCAACAGCTGGGATGAATTCTTTAGGAATTACACCACCAACGATATCGTTGATAAATACGTAGTTCTCTTCACCACCTGCTGGTAATGGAGACAGGTCGATAACAACATGACCGTACTGACCACGACCACCAGATTGTTTCGCGTGCTTACCTTCGATATCAGTTACTGTATCACGAATAGTTTCACGGTAAGCAACCTGTGGTTTACCTACGTTCGCTTCAACTTTAAATTCACGACGCATACGGTCAACTAACACGTCTAAGTGCAGTTCGCCCATACCAGCAATGATAGTTTGACCAGTTTCTTCGTCGCTTGATACGCGGAAAGATGGATCTTCCTGAGCCAGACGGTTCAGAGCGATACCCATTTTTTCTTGGTCAACTTTAGTCTTAGGTTCGATAGCAACAGAGATTACTGGCTCTGGGAATTCCATACGTTCTAAGATGATTGGTGCATCAATTGCACATAAAGTATCACCTGTAGTTACGTCTTTCAGACCGATAGCAGCAGCGATGTCGCCCGCACGAACTTCTTTAATTTCTTCACGCTTGTTAGCATGCATCTGAACAATACGGCCAAAACGTTCTTTTTTGTCTTTAACCGGGTTCAGAACTGTGTCACCAGAGTTTACAACACCAGAGTACACACGGAAGAATGTTAAGTTACCAACAAATGGGTCAGTTGCGATTTTGAATGCCAATGCTGCGAATGGCTCATCGTCGCTTGAATGACGTTCTGCTGGAGTATCTTTACCATCTGGTAACATACCATTAATAGCAGGAACATCTGTTGGTGCTGGCAGGTATTCAATTACCGCATCCAGCATTGCCTGAACACCTTTGTTCTTAAATGCAGAACCACAGGTAACCAGGATAATTTCGTTATCTAGAACGCGTTTACGCAGAGCAGCTTTGATTTCTGCTTCTGTTAGTTCTTCACCGCCCAGATATTTGTCCATCAGGTCTTCTGATGCTTCAGCAGCAGATTCAACCAGGTTGTTATGCCATTCTTCAGCTAAATCTTGTAGATTTGCAGGAATGTCTTCGTATTCGAAGGTAACACCTTGGTCTTCTTCATTCCAACGGATTGATTTCATTTTAATTAAATCAACAACACCGGTGAAATTTTCTTCAGCGCCTACTGGGATTTGCAGTGGAACTGGGTTTGCTGCCAGACGTGTTTTGATTTGTTCAACAACACGCAGGAAGTTTGCACCCATACGGTCCATTTTGTTAACGAACGCGATACGTGGTACATGATATTTGTTAGCCTGGCGCCATACTGTTTCTGACTGAGGCTGAACACCACCAACTGCACAGTAAACCATAACCGCGCCATCAAGAACACGCATAGAACGTTCTACTTCGATTGTGAAGTCAACGTGTCCCGGGGTGTCGATGATGTTTACACGGTGAGGCTCAAACTGTTTAGCCATACCAGACCAGAATGCAGTAGTTGCTGCGGATGTGATAGTAATACCACGTTCCTGCTCCTGCTCCATCCAGTCCATTGTTGCTGAACCTTCGTGAGTTTCACCAATTTTATGGTTTACACCGGTATAAAACAGAATACGTTCACTTGTAGTGGTTTTACCGGCATCGATGTGCGCACTAATACCGATATTACGGTAGCGTGCTATGGGGGTTTGACGAGCCATTTTTTCCTCTCTCGTGGGCGTTCAATTCAGGTAAAGGACAGCAGAGCTGTCCTGAAAAGAGTTGCGATACTCCGTGGATTACCAACGGTAGTGTGCGAACGCCTTGTTTGCATCTGCCATACGGTGAACGTCTTCACGTTTCTTAACAGCAGCGCCTTTGTTTTCAGCCGCATCAGATAATTCATTTGCCAGGCGAAGCGCCATGGATTTATCACCGCGTTTACGAGCAGCTTCAACAATCCAACGCATTGCTAATGCATTACGACGAACTGGGCGTACTTCAACTGGAACTTGGTAAGTTGAACCACCAACACGGCGGGATTTAACTTCCACAGTAGGACGTACGTTATCTAATGCGATTTCGAACGCTTCCAGTTCAGTTTTGCCTGAACGCTGAGCCAGGGTCTCAAGCGCATTATATACGATAGATTCTGCAGTAGATTTTTTACCGTCTACCATCAGAATGTTTACAAATTTGGCCAGCAGTTCTGATCCGAACTTAGGATCTGGCAGAATTTTACGTTGACCAATTACACGACGACGTGGCATGGAAATACTCCGTTTAAATTCAGGGTTGTCCAAAACTCAATGAGTTTATTTTGACATTAATGGTGAAAAAATGTTTGGCCTTACTTAACGGAGAACCATTAAGCCTTTGGCTTCTTCACACCGTACTTAGAACGAGCTTGTTTACGGTCTTTAACACCGGAACAGTCCAGCGCGCCGCGAACAGTGTGGTAACGCACACCTGGTAAGTCTTTAACACGACCACCACGGATTAAGATTACGGAGTGTTCCTGCAAGTTGTGGCCTTCACCACCGATGTAGGAAGAAACTTCGAAACCGTTAGTCAAACGCACACGGCATACTTTACGCAGTGCTGAGTTTGGTTTTTTTGGAGTGGTAGTATATACACGAGTACATACGCCACGTTTTTGCGGGCAAGCTTCCAGAGCTGGAACGTTGCTTTTAACAACTTTCGAGCTACGAGATTTGCGCACCAGCTGGTTAATAGTTGCCATTTAAAAAAAGCTCCTGGTTTTTGCTTCGTAAACACGGATTTGAACTCTGTCTTGTCAACAAGACAAAACATGAGGACGCAGAATTTTATTGCTGACGGGCTCATGTGTCAAGAATTATACAGCAATTCTACGCTCCCCAATGAATTTGTTGGGGGTGTTTTACCGTTAAATCGACAAAATCACCATAATTGATAAGTTTAATATGATGAGATACTTGATCTTTTAAGCCTCTTGCCAAAACATCATCAATTAATGCGTAAACTGAAATTTGCTGTTGGAGACAATATTTTAATAAGGGATTGTCTTCAAGAACTGCCAGTACACCATCTTGTATTAACAAAACATCATCTTCTTTTGTCAATAAAGATAAAAAAGCCTCTAAATCACTTTGATAAATAGAGACAGAATAAGTATACAACATAACCGTTCAACCTTCCTGACTAACTTCTGTATTAAAAGCGCAATATCACATCATATTCACTCAATTTTTGAGCAATATCTTCTTGGGATATCACCTGTGCATCCAACACAAAAGAAGTTTGAGAGGATAATCCACGATGAGCCATGTCTTTCTGTGATATATAGACGTTTGTCACATCATACAAGGGTAGCACTTTAAATGTTGCAGCATGATGACGTGATAACACTCTTTCAGGATGTTGATTTTCAACGAGTTGAAACACACCATCAGAGATAAAAAAAACACCAATATCTTCTGTTAATGCAGAGGTTGCGAGTAAAGCATCTAAACCTTCCCGCCCTGCACTATTACCATGAGGTGCTTGAGTAAAAAGGAATGCGATTGAATTCATTTTCTTCATTAAAATTGCACCACACGGGAACAGGTTAACATCGCTTGAGCCAGGGAACCCAACCCACTTAACTCAAATTCAGCTGCCATGTTATGGCTATCCATTTCCTGCTCTTTTGACTGCTGCTCATCGATAATTCCTCTACGCATTGCGGCGGCAACACAAACATGCAGGGGAATTTGATATTCTTTCGCCAATGTAACCCACGCTTTAGGGAGATCAAATTCATCATTTGCAGGCGATACCAATTTACTCGCATTCACAACGCCTTCCCGATAGAAGAAAATTTGTGAAATTTGATGCCCCTTATCAAGAAGGGCATTCGCGAATAAATAGGCACTTGAAGCTTGTTCAGTTCCGTAATGAGGCCCTGTAACCACTAAACAATATGTCAAGGAACTCATAATGTTGCCTTATTCTCCATTTTTAAACTGGCGAATATAGAGATACACAGTATGTTTTGAGATATTTAAGCGATCCGCAACCTGATTAATGGCATCTTTAATATCAAAAATACCTTTTTCATAAAGGCTTAACACGACTTGTTTATTCTTAGCATTATTCGCAACTTCACGATCATTATTTACTTCTTCAATCGTAAACTCTAATGTTTGAGCCACTAAATCATCAACAGATGAAGCAAAGTTAACATCGGATGCAACTTCATGCGTTTCTTCAGGAATAAAGGTTTTGATTATTTCAGAGAATGGAACATCAAGGTTCATATTAATACACAGTAAACCAATGACACGACGTTCACGATTACGAATAGCAATCGTGATTGACTTCATCAATGCACCACTTTTTGCTCTAGTAAAATAAGCCTTTGAAAAACTTGAATCTTCATCTGTGATGTCATGTAACATTTGTAATGCCAAATCGGTAATTGGAGAACCGATCTTACGACCAGTATGTTCTCCATTCGCGATTTTAACCGCTGAACATTTCAAATCTTCCAGAGAGTGCAATACGATTTCGCAATGATTGCCAATGAGCATTGCCAAACCATCCACGGCAGCTTCATAGGACTTTAGTATTTCGTGATCAGTTTGAGTAAAAGGTCGGCTATCTAGTTTTTCAAACTCTTTTTCAAACTCGCTGCTGTCACCATTAAATAACGGGCTAGACATTTGATTATATAATCCTTAAAGGCTTTAATTATGATAATGACTTGAGGTTCTATTTTTTATAACGATTCGTCATTGCGGATCAATTCAATATTAAAAAAATTTAAATATAAAAACAGAATTAAGAACGATTCTGACGTTAGATCGCCAGAAGATCTACGTCAAGTGACTTAGAATAAGAGCTTTGTGATAGGTCACAGCTTTTTTCATTTTTCTTTATTTTTTGTACTCATTCCCACCTTTTATTTTTGAAAATTTTCCTTTTTCGGCGTGGGAAGGATAAAGATTGACACTATTGAATAGATTACCTATATTCCAAATTATTGTTATTTTAACGAGTAATTAATCCTATGAATACACTGATGATATGCCAACCTCAGCAAACTTCATCAATAATAGGATTAACTTCTGTTGCTTCTATACCTATTGAAATTCTCTCTTCGCCACCTCCGCCTGTGAAAGTGGTTGTAGTCAATACAACGGTTGTTGTTGCAACTCACATTGCTTGATTTGTTTGCTTAGCCTAAAAACAGACTTAACTAACATCAGTATAATGATAGGTTATTTACGTTTATTCATTGATATTTTATCAATTAGCTAATAATCATTAAAAATAATCAAGCTCTCTTATTGCTTATTTTACAGGTATATCATCATGTACTTACGTCAATATTGGGCAAAATTCGGCCCAACAACATTATTCGTTTTGTTGTGGAGTAGTGGCGCTATCTTTTCTCGCTGGGGATTAGATAATGGTAGCTCATTTGCAATTTTAACTTGGCGTTTTATTATTGCTTTAGCATTTCTCTCTTTTTTATGTATTCAGCGCCATCGCTTTTTACCACCGAAAGGAAGTCGTTTAAAAACAGCATGGGTCGGTTTACTTATTATTGGTGGTTATTCTATCTGTTATCTTTTAGCCCTTGCTAATAGTATTACACCGGGAATGTTGGCCACAATTATGGGCGTTCAGCCGATTATTACATTATGGATAATAGAACGTAATTTTACAGCGACACGACTATTAGGGCTCTTGATCGCTTTGGCTGGATTAGTGTTAGTGGTTGCCCAAAGTTTATTTAATACAGCGCTCTCATTGACAGGGATGATTTATGCGTTAGTTGCACTGCTTTGTATGAGCTTTGGTGCAATCTCACAGAAAAAACTGCAATTAGCGCCGATGGATGCCTTACCTCTACAATATGTTGTTAGTCTTGTGCTGTGTTTATTATTTGTACCCTTCCAGCCTTTTCATGCTTCATTCGACATTGGCTTTATCATTCCTGTACTTTGGCTTGCGGTGATCATTTCTGTTGTTGCTCAGCTGCTACTATATCGCTTACTCACGACAGGTAATTTAGTTAACGTCACGAGCTTATTTTATTTAGTACCTGGCGTGACAGCATTAATGGATTACATCTTCTTAGGTAACAAGATGTCTTGGCTAAGTTTGGCAGGGATGGGAGCGATCATTGTGGGCTTGCTGTTTGTTTTCAAAAAGCCCAAAGCCATTATTGTTGAAGAGACAATAGGCTGACGTGATGTATTAACAAACAAATGATGAGCTATATATTAGAAACAAAAATGCTGACATTAATGTCAGCATTTTTTAGTGATATTTAGAGATAAGTGAATTACTTATCGCTTTCAACACTCAGTAATTCAACTTCAAATACTAATGTTGAGTTAGCAGGAATACCACTTGTTGCACGTTGTCCGTAGCCTAATTCTGGTGGAATAACTAACTTAATTTTACCGCCTTCTTTGATGTACTTCATACCTTCAGTCCAGCCAGGAATAACGCTTTTCAGGCTGATTGTCAGAGGTTCGTTACGATCATAAGAGCTATCAAATTGTTTACCGTCAATCAGCATACCTTTGTAATTTACAGTAACACGATCAGCATCTGTTGGAGTTTTACCTTTACCTGGATTTTCAACTAAATACAGTAAGCCTGATTTAGTTTTTACTACACCTTTCTCAGCGGCAAACTCTGTACGGAATTTATCACCGGCAGCTTTGTTCTCGGTCGCTTCTTTTTCCATTTTTGCTGTTGCAGCAGTACGAACTTGATCTTCAAAAGCCGCTAATGTTAATTCAATTTCAGCGTCTGATAATTTTGATTTACTATTAAATGCATCCTGAACACCTGCTAACAGTTGCTTAGAATCTAAAGTAATACCAATATTTTTTTGTTCTTGTAATGCAGCTTCCATATAGCGACCCATCGACGCGCCTAACGCATAGGCATTTTGCTCATTTTGAGTTTTAAATGCGCTATTTAATGTTGGCACTTTAGCTGTAGCTTCTTCAGCGAATGCATGAGGTGCACTGAATGCGAAAGCTAAACTGGTTGCCAGCAACGTCGTTTTTAATAAAGATTTCATCCCATTCTCCAGTATATGTTAGTGAGTCGCTACGTTTTGCAAACGATCATCATAGATCTTTGCTTAAACGTTTTGCATCACATCTTGCTGTCGTTGCGGTATAGATCTCATCCGCGGGTAGCAATTTTATATGAATTTAAAAAATTTGCCGACACTCTTAACAGTTAGTGTTAGGATTTTTGTCAGCACAGAGTGCTATCACATTAGCAAAATAGTCTTTTATCTCAAACCAGATTTATGTCTTCCTGTGTATATATCAGTAAATAAGATTAAATTTCGCGAGTTTGTTAATCATATTCGTCGTAATAGGACATTTTAAAGGAGGAAAAACACAATGGATATTAAGGAAGTAGAGCGATTGCTCATTCAATTAGAAAGCAAAGTTGCTTTCCAAGATGCGACTATTGAAGAATTAAATCAGGTGGTCACACAGCAGCAAATCGAAATTAGCCGCTTTAAAGAAGCCTTAAAAATTGTTTCTGAGCGCCTAAAAAACTCTCAAACCTCAATACTAGCTAGACCTGAGGACGAAACGCCTCCACCTCACTACTAAGTTCTCGTTTGTTATTGATATCGAAACCAAAAACAAAAAAGGAGCGTTTAAACGCTCCTTTTGATCTTTTCAACGAAAGATTAGTGCTGGCAACCACAACCGCCATTACCGTGGCCGTGGCCACCGTGACCATGACCGCCGCCACCGCAGCATCCACCTTCTTCACCGTGTGAATGACCATGACCGTGACCACCGCCACAGCATCCGCCTTCTTCACCGTGACCGTGGCCACCACAACACTCGTGCTCTTCTTCTTCACCGTGTACATGACCGTGAGCTAATTCTTCTTCAGTCGCTTCACGAATAGCAACGATTTCAACATGAAATTTCAGGTTTTGACCTGCTAACATGTGGTTACCATCAACGATAACTTCGTCACCTTCAATACCTGTAATTTCTACTGGTACTGGACCTTGATCGGTATCAGCAAGAAAACGCATACCAACTTCTAACTCATCAACACCAACAAAAACATCTTTCGGTACACGTTGAACTAAGTTTTCGTCGTATTGACCATATGCATCATCAGAAGCGACTTCTACGTCGAATTTTTCACCGACTTCGCGACCTGTTAATGCATTTTCTAAACCACTGATTAAAGAACCACGGCCATGCAGATAGTCTAACGGTGCGCTCACCGTGGACTCATCAACTAAAACACCGTCTTCTGATCTTACTTGATAAGCCAGACTAACTACCAAGTCGTTTGCTACTTTCATGACATCTCCTACATACCCGTGGGCAAAATTTTCCCGATTGTAACGAAAAATAAATCTTCTGTATCGGGTTATATCAAAAAACCTACAATTATTGTGGTGTAAAGATCCCGATGACCTGCTCATTTTCACGAACAAGGGCATTAACTTCACCCTCTGTTTGCCGTTGCTGATGGCCACATTTCGCACATTCCACAATATCCACTTTATCTTCACGCCACATTTTGAGTGTATCTTGAGCTTGACAGTGTGGACATACAGCTCCTGCGATAAAGCGTTTACGGGTTGCAGACATGGGGTCAGTTCTCCTATTAATCAATAGATTTTTTTTCTTTATGTATTTGAGGAATGTCTTCTGTTAAAGATTCATCCCAAATATCAGGCTGATGGTGCTCTTGACGAATTTCTTCACTAAATAACTCCTCAAGTTCCCGTCTCGCTTCTTTTACTCGTGAAACATTAGAAACTTCTTCAGGTGATTCATCCACCAGCTTTCTTAACAAGTTGATATCCAGACGACGAAAATGCTGTTGTGCCCGATAAGCTTGGTGAGGATGCATTCCTAATTCAATTAACGTCTTACGACCTAACTCTAAGGCACTAGAAAATGTTTCACGACTAAAATCTGTCACGCCCGCTTTGAGCAATTCATGAGCTTCAACACGCCCTCTTGCCCTTGCAATAATATGCAAATTAGGGAAATGATGCTGGCAGAGATGAACAATTTCCATCGTAGCTTCAGGTTCATTACAGGTGATAACAATGGTTTTAGCATGTTCAGCACCGGCTGCGCGCAATAAATTGAGATCTGTGGCATCACCATAATAAACTTTATAGCCATATTTACGCATGGTGCTGATGCTTCCAACATCATGCTCTAATACCGTGACGTTAATCTTATTCGCCATTAATAAGCGTCCTACAACCTGTCCCATTCGACCAAATCCGACAAGGATGACCTCTGGGTGGTTATTTTCAACAAAGGGCTGTTCGTCCGTTTTAGCGTCATTATAACGACGAGCAAACACAGCGTCTGTCATTTGCATCACAAGAGGCGTTGTCATCATAGAAAGTGTAACAACAACCAACAATAACGCCATTTGCTGACTATCTAATACACCCATTGCCATCGATGTCGAGAAAACGACAAACGCAAATTCCCCGCCTTGACTTAACACAGCTGAGAATTGTAATCGTGTGGAAAAACGTAATCTGGCTAACCACGCAATACTATAAAGTATCAATGCTTTTACAATAACCAGAACTAAGACACCTAATAATACTTGTGGAAGATAACGCCATAAGATGCCGATATCTAAAGACATACCAACAGAAATAAAAAAAAGTCCTAAAAGTAAGCCTTTAAAGGGCTCGATGGAGATCTCTAATTCATGTCGATATTCTGAATCTGCCAACAATACACCCGCAATAAAGGTTCCCATTGCCATTGAAAAACCAAGAGTTTCCATAAAAATAGCGGCACCTAACACAACAAGCAGCGCAGCGGCAGTAAAAACTTCCCTTACTCCCGATTTCACCACTAAGCGCAAGAGTGGTCGTAATAAATAACGACCACAAATCAGTAATCCAGCAAAAGCGGCCACTTTCACGCCAATGCGATACCAATCACTGCTTGCCGTTTCTCCAGCTAACAAAGGAATAACGGCAAGGATAGGAATAACGGCCATATCTTGGAAAAGTAAAACAGCAAAACCTAATTGTCCGCCTTCATTATGATTCATCCCTTTTTCGTTCATCAGTTGCAATGCCATCGCCGTAGAAGACATCGCAATACCTAAGCCTCCAATAACGGCTGCCTGCCATGAAAAAGAGGTAAAAACGAGAATGAGCCCTGAAAAAATAGAAGCGGTTAATACCACCTGCATTGAACCAACACCAAAAATAGCGCGTCTCAGTTCCCATAATTTGGCTGGATTTAATTCCAAACCAATAAGAAACATTAAAAAGACCACGCCTAATTCAGCAAAATGTAAGATGTTATCAACATCTTTAAATAGCCCTAATCCCCAAGGGCCAATGGCAATACCTGCAATCAAATAACCGAGTACTGCACCAATTTTAAGACGTTGTGCAATCGGTACCATAATCACGGCAGCACACAAGAAAAAGAGCACCGCTTTAATCATCCAGTTATCTTCCATTAGGCTTGCTCCCCTTCAAGTGGCGCACTTAACCAATGGCGATAAGCCTCACCGATATGAGTTAATGTTGTTTTGGATTGTTGTCTTGCTGAATACACAATCATTGGTGATAGCCAGCGCATACCACACATTTCTGCCATTAATTCAAAAGGACGTAATAACTCTGTCAGTGTGTAGTGATTCTTCCCATTATGTTGATAAGCCTGCTCAGGCTCTCCCGTTGTAATAACACAACGAAATGACTTACCCTTTAGTTGTGCTCTACCTGCTTTGTTAGCAAATGGACGAGTTAATACTCTGTCTTGCCACTCTTTTAATAACGCAGGACAACTATATGTTTGCAATGGAAATTGAAAAACGATCACTTGGTGCTTACACAGCAAGGATTGTTCATGGTGTATATCAATAAAAAAATCAGGATAAGTAGCATATAAATCATGGATAGTTATATTCTCTAAATCCCTCACCGCTTTTAATAACGCTTTATTGGCGATTGATTGGCGCGGCTCGGGATGAACATACACCAGCAATACATTTGATGCGTTTGACATCATTCCTCCTTACAAAACGTGTCAGGAACTGTTTTTTCCGTTACCATGCACGCATTGTGACCAACTGTTACGAACAACTTACTCTATATATTAATTTACATACTCTTAATAGACGATATTTATGATTGTTTTTTCTTCTTTGCAAATTCGCCGTGGTGTCAGAGTGTTACTGGACAATGCCAGTGCAACCATTAATCCAGGGCAAAAGATTGGTCTAGTCGGTAAAAATGGCTGTGGCAAAACCACATTACTTTCTTTATTGAAAGGTGAACTTCAAGCTGAAGCAGGCAATGTCACCTATCCTAGTACATGGTCAATGGCATGGGTTAACCAAGAAACACCTGCACTTGATGTACCTGCTATTGATTATGTTATTGATGGTGATAGAGAATATCGTGAACTTGAGCGCCGTTTACAAAAAGCGAACGAAATAAATGACGGTCACGCTATCGCACTGATCCACGGGCAATTAGATGCAATTAATGCATGGACAATACAATCCCGTGCAGCAACCTTACTGAATGGTTTAGGTTTTAGCCAACAGCAGCTTAATGAACCTGTAAAATCATTTTCAGGTGGTTGGAGAATGCGTTTAAACTTGGCGCAAGCGCTGATTTGTCGTTCTGATTTACTGCTACTCGATGAGCCAACCAACCACTTAGATTTAGATGCTGTAATTTGGCTAGAAAAATGGCTAAAAAGCTACACAGGTACACTTATTTTAATATCCCATGACCGTGACTTTCTTGATCCTATCGTGGATAAAATCTTGCATATCGAGCAAGAAAAAATCTTTGAATATTCAGGCAACTACTCTTCGTTTGAAATGCAACGTGCAACCAAACTCGCACAACAACAAGCTTTGTTTGAAAATCAACAAGCCAAAATTGCACACTTACAGAGTTTTATAGATAGATTTAAAGCAAAAGCGACAAAAGCCAAACAAGCTCAAAGCCGTGTCAAAATGCTTGAGCGAATGGAAAAGGTTGCTCCTGCGCATTCAGATAACCCATTCCATTTTAGCTTCCGCCAACCTGAAAGCTTGCCTAATCCACTTTTATCAATGGAGAAAGTCAGCGCGGGTTATGGTGAAAAAGTTATTCTTAATGATATCAAACTCAATTTAGTTCCCGGCTCGCGTATTGGATTATTAGGACGCAATGGTGCAGGTAAATCGACACTGATTAAATTACTTGCAGGTGAAATTGAACCGTTACAGGGGAAATTAGCACTTTCTAAAGGTATTAAGCTTGGTTATTTTGCTCAGCATCAATTAGAGTTTTTACGCTCAGATGAATCGGCACTACAACATTTAACTCGTTTAGCACCTAAAGAGACTGAACAAAAATTACGTGATTACTTGGGTGGTTTCGGCTTTCATGGCGATAAAGTCACAGATGCTTGTGGTCAATTCTCTGGGGGTGAAAAGGCGCGTTTAGTTTTATCACTTTTAGTTTGGCAACGCCCTAATTTGCTATTAATGGATGAACCAACAAACCACCTTGATTTAGATATGCGCCAAGCACTGACTCAAGCTTTAATTAGCTTTGAAGGAGCTATTGTTGTCGTATCGCATGATAGGCATTTATTACGCTCGACCACTGACGATCTCTATCTGGTACACGATGGTCAAGTTGAGCCATTTGATGGCGATCTTGATGATTACCAACAGTGGTTAGTCGATCAAAATCGTCAAGAGGCACAGGCAAATAAAAGCCAACAAGATAACGACAATACCACAACAACCACCAATTTAAGCGCTCAAGATAAAAAAGAGCAAAAACGCAAAGAAGCGGAGTTTAGACAACAAACCCAGCCTCTACGCAAGAAACTTTCAACATTAGAAAGTAAGATGGATAAATTAAGCCAAGAGCTTAGTGATATCGAAACAGCTCTTTCTGATAGCAGTATTTATGATACTAGCCGTAAAAATGAGCTTTCTGATTGCTTAAACCGACAAGGTGTTGCGAAATCCGCACTAGAAGAAGTGGAAATGGAGTGGATGGAGTTACAAGAAACATTGGAAGAAATGACAAACACATTTGAAGCCAAGTAATACAAGGCAATTCATTAAAAAAGGAACTATTTAAAGTGAAATAGTTCCTTTATTTTTGCCCTTCAATTCATTCTGAAAATTTATACAATTCATTTCACTTACGGTATTTATATCATTTTACAATAGCACGATTTACACAAAACATAATCTCATCCTATCTAGTAATAACCCAATAAAAATAACCATCTAACGTTTATTTTCTACCTATTTATATTAAGTAAGGGAAATAAATTCTTTCACGCTAAAGTTTTTAACATTCCAGCCGAATTAATCATTCTGCTAAGTGGACCTCCCACTTACCAACGAAAAGGCAAAGCTAATAGGTAGGGTTATGTTAAAACGAATTAAAATCTCTCAAGGTTTAATGTGTGTCCTGACTCTGTTTTGTATTATTCAGATCATTTCTGGAGTACAAAGCATTCACGATGCCTACCAGACTCAAAACACTCTTAAAAAAATTTCATACAGTTTCGATCAACTACGCACAATGGATAATACCTATGCGGAGTTGAATACATTACGTACTGATATTATTGCACAAGCATTTAGTTATATTTCAAATCCTCAAGCTGAAGATGCGAACATCACCACATTTATGCAAACCATGCCTGCACGTAAAGCACAAGTTGATGCATTGATGAATGAGTATGTTGAGCTATCTGCACAAACAGGTTTCGATCAGCAACGTATGGCTCAGATCAAACAGCTCTATCAAAAGAGCCGAGCTGATCTTGATTTACTGGCGCAGTATTTAAGTGAACGTAACACTAACGCCGTTCGTTTAATTTTAAAAAGCCCAGCAAACACTAACTTCACCAATTCATTGTATGAAGCCACCGACTTTATTACCGATGAAGTTGTGAATCCTTCAGTGATTGAAGCAGAAGGTAACTACCACAGCATGTTGTGGATAGCATCACTCTTTATGGGTATCTTCCTCATCTTTACCACCTTAGTGCTTATTTGGATCCGCAAATACATCATTGTGCGCATTAACCAAATGATCATCTATCAAGAGGCAATTGCTAAAGGTGATCTAGTCAGTCGTATTGATAGCGATGTTTCAGGTAAGACTGAAATCGATCAACTCATGCTCGGCTTGCAGCAAATGCGTGCTCAATTAAAAGAGATGGTAAGCTCGATTCGAAATACTAGTGCAACTATTTACACTGGCGTACAAGAGATTGCTGCGGGTAATAATGATTTATCTAGCAGAACGGAAGAGCAAGCCAGTGCATTAGAAGAAACGGCATCCAGCATGGAGCAGATGACCGCAACTATTCGTAATAACACAGAAAGCGCTCGAGAAGTCACAGAGCTCGTTATGAGTACTGCTGATATTGCCGTTCAGGGTGGTGAGCATAGTAATAAGATGGTAATGACAATGACAGACATTGCCGATCGCTCACAAAAAATTGGTGAAATCACTGCGGTCATTGATGATATTGCTTTCCAAACCAATATATTAGCCCTTAACGCTGCTGTTGAAGCGGCTAGAGCGGGTGAACAAGGCCGTGGTTTCTCTGTGGTTGCAAGTGAAGTGCGTAATTTAGCACAGCGTAGTGCGGAAGCGGCGAAAGAGATCAAAGAGCTGATTGAATCGACAATATTACGTGTTAGACAGGGTAATGATCTTGTTGAACAAGTGAGTTTATCAATGGGTGAGATTGTTACTTCTGTTAATCATGTTTCGGGTTCGATGAAAGAAATTTTATCTGCATCAGAAGAACAAACCCGTGGTATTGCACAGATCAGCCTTGCTGTTAATGAAATGGATAAAGCAACACAGCAAAATGCGGCGATGGTTGAACAATCAACAGCAGCCTCTGCCACATTAAGTGAGCAAGCAAGTATGCTGGATACGATTGTGAATACATTCAAAGTTGAGCACGAAAAAGTTGCACCAGCTAAAACTAAGTTGCCGACATTCTCAGCTAAATCACAAGACACAGAAACACTTAAAACACCAACAATAAAAACCAATAATCACGAAACAGACGATAATTGGGAAAGCTTTTAATGATACCTCTCATACAATATCGTGTGAGAGAGTTGTGTAGAAAATAGTCCAGAACATATAACAAAACCTCTACCTACCATACTCCCAGTGATTTTTCTGGGAGTATTTCTCATCCCACCGCACATAAACACAAAAAAATAGATTGTTTTTTATACGAAACAAATATATTTTTTAAGAAAAATTAAGAGCGTTTATGAAAGCGACGATTTTATTTTACTTATCATAAGATAAAAAGATAAATAAAAATAAAATACTGCTTATTATCGTTTTAATATTCAACAAAACATTATTAATATTTATATTTCAACAATTAACACAAAAAATAAGTAAGATAATATACTTATAGATTTTTCTATTAATCATTAAAGAATTTTAGCCATTAGCTGATAATTAAAGCTAAAAAAAGAAATATAAGTTGTCTTTACTATCAAACAGAGTAGAAAAAGTAAAGTTTTTAAATATATAGCCGAATAAGTTTAATTGATAAATAGTTATCGCTCCTTGCTGTGTGTCCTACAAACCAATTAAATAGGTAAGGCTATGCTGAAACGAATAAAAATATCTAATGGCTTAATGTTTATCTTAATACTGTTTTGCACCATTCAACTTTTTTCTGGTGCAATGAGTATCCGTGATGCGAGTTTAACAAATAAGCGGATCTCACAATTAGCGAATGGCTTTGAACAGATAAAAACGATGGATTATGGTTATGCTGAGTTAAATAAATTACGTGAAGATATGCTAAATGTTATGTTTGAAGCTCATCTCACACCCGATATTGCAGAAAATAAAATTTCTGATTTCATCTCCTCTTATCCAAAAAGAAAACAAGAGGTTACACGCATTATTACTGCATACTTCACTGCTACCGAAGAAGCAGATTTTGATCCCGAAAAAATAGAGAGCATGAAAAAGCTCTTTAAGCGTGTACTTTACGATCTTGACCAACTTGTATCATGTTTAGAAATTCGTGATTACTACGGTTTTCAGTCTCTTTATGCACATAATACCAATCAACGCTTTACTCAATCCCTTTATGAAGCAACAGATTATCTTAGTGATAACGTTGTTACTCATGCTATAAATGCAGCTCAAGGTAATTATGAACGTACCTTAGTTTTAGCTTTTGTCTTTATGTTTGTTTTTGTTCTTTTTACTGTTCTTGTTGTACTTTGGATACGTCGAAATATTGTTTTACGTATCAATCAAATTGTCGATTATATGTCGGAAATCTCACAAGGAAATTTATTAGAAAATAAAGATGTCATAGCGAAAGGAAATAATGAAATTGACCAATTAATTACAGGTATTCAATATATGCGTACCGAACTGTCATTAATTGTGAATGCGATCCGAGGGACAAGTCATCATATTTATACCGGTGTTCAAGAGTTATCCGCAGGGAATACCGATCTTTCTTGTCGTACCGAAGAGCAAGCGAGTGCATTAGAAGAAACTGCATCAAGTATGGAACAACTGACAGCAACAGTGAGAAATAATACAGAAAGTGCTCGTGAAGTTTCACACCTTATTAGTCAGACTTCCAATATTGCCAGCAAAGGGGGCGATGTCACCAATAGAATGGTGAGAACGATGACTGACATTGCCGATAGCTCACAAAAAATTGGTGAAATTACTGCCGTTATCAATAGCATCGCTTTCCAAACTAATATTCTCTCATTAAATGCTGCCGTTGAAGCTGCAAGAGCGGGTGAACAAGGTCGAGGTTTCTCTGTCGTTGCCACCGAAGTGAGAGAATTGGCACAACGTAGTGCCGAAGCTGCAAAAGAAATTAAAGAGTTAATTGATGCCTCTATTAGCCGTGTTCGTCATGGTAACGATCTGGTTGAACAAGTTAGCATTTCTATGGGCGAAATACTGACTTCCGTAAAACATGTTGAAGATTCAATGACAGAAATTTTATCTGCATCAGAAGAGCAAACTCGAGGCATTACACAAGTCTCTCTTGCAGTCACTGAAATGGATAAAGCAACACAGCAAAATGCGACGATGGTTGAACAATCTTCTGCTGTTGCCAGCTTATTGACTGAAGAAGCGGGTAATCTTGAACAAATCGTTGAGCAGTTTAAAACGGCTGAAAGTGAACAGTTCAATAAAAAGGCACAACATAAAGTAATAGAAAAACAGTTCTCATCTGAAAAATTACTGCATACAAAAGATGAGAAGATAAAAAATACAGTCAAAGATGACGTAAAAGAGAAAAAGCCAGCAAAAGGAACAGCGACTGTAAATGACGGTGAAGATGATGATTGGACAAGCTTTTAAGCCATTGCTTTGATCATGATAATAATGTGATTTAGTAAACACAAAGACACCTGTTTTTAGTAGGTGTCTTTTTCTTTCACTTCTTAAATAATGACAAATTAATGAAATACATTGATTGCACTAACTAAGTAATTAGTTTGTACTTTCATTTCACCTGAAATCATTGAGGCTTTAGAAACATAATTCGCATTTTCATGTGTAATCGATTCTAATTTTTCAACAGCACGACCAAGCTCTTTTAAGCCCGCACTCTGTTCTGATGATGCAAGACTAATTTCACCAATTAAATCGGTCACATTTTTAACATGTACAACAATATCTTCCATTGTTCCGACTGTTTCATTGACTTGCTTTGAGCCGACTTTGATATTGCTACTCGAAGCACTGATCAATGTTTTGATCTCTTTCGCTGCTTCTGCACTGCGTTGTGCTAGCTCCCTTACTTCTGTTGCAACCACCGAGAAACCTCGACCTTGTTCGCCAGCTCTGGCGGCTTCTACGGATGCATTAAGTGCAAGGATATTAGTTTGAAAGGCAATGCTATCAATAACACCAATAATATTACTAATGCGATCAGAACTCTTCGCTATATCATTCATTGTATTAACGATATTATCCATTGCACTACCTCCTTTTATCGCTGCCTCACAAGTGATATTAGAAAGGTTGTTTGCTTGCCCTGCCGTTTCACTATTACTGCTTACCGCCGTCGTTAATTCATTCATTGTTGAAGCGGTTGCTTCAACATTGCTGGCGGTTTGCTCTGTCCTTACATACAGATCGCGATTACCGGCGGCTAATTGATCACAAGAGATGTCTACTTGATGTATTTGATAACTCACATCACTGACTAACCAACGGAACATACGCCCTAATTGATTGACTGAACGCTGTGTCATACCCACTTCATCAATACGATTTATATATGTAACGTTATGCTCATCACCAGTGGCCACTCGATTTGCTTGCTCATTCAGTAGTCTAATTGGCTTAACAATCTGAAAATAGAGAATACGTTCATTTGCCATCAGTAATACCAGTAAAATAGCAATATGCATAAAAAGAGCATAATCCGATAAACCGGCAAACCATGCACTCAACAACATAAAAGGTAGAGGTAAGAGGATAAAAAGACGGAGTCGTTTTTTTAATGAAATAGTTTGATTCCATGAGCGCCAACGTTGCCATCCTTTATAAACAAAAGCGCCTTTTAAAAACGTGTGTGAAGGATACTTACCTTGATTAAATGCGGCATAAAGTGTTGAGGCTTGTGCTATTTCCTCTTTTTTTGCCGCAGTCCTTACTGACATGAAACTTTGAATTTTACCCTGACGTATAATAGGGGTGATATTCGCTCTTACCCAATAGTGATCTCCATTTTTACGCCGATTCTTCACGACTCCGGTCCAAACCTCTCCTTGCTTTAACGTTTGCCACATATCCTTAAAAACCTCTGAAGGTATATCTGGATGTCTGACAATATTGTGGGGTTGTCCCACAAGTTCTTCCAATGAAAACCCACTGGCTTCGACAAAGTCCTCGTTGGCATAAATAATATTGCCATCAAGATCTGTCGTCGACATCAGTGTTGCGTTTTCAGATACCGGGTATTCTCGCTGTGTCACCGGTTGATTGTTACGCATTAGTTACTCTCCTCGACATTGAAATTAAAACATCTCAACAAAAAAAGACTGCCTAAATAACTATCGTTTCGGCCATTAAGAGAATAACTTTAGTAATAAGTGGAAATACTTATATTTAAATATTAATTTTTTGAATCAGTTCAAATTTTTTAATTATCCAGACTATTAATTAATGCCTGTGAACTTAGCACTAATGTCTTCGCACACTCATCACGTTTCTTTAATAACGCCATAAAAATAAGGTCAGTGATCGTATTTTGTGCTGTACGTGAAGAGATTGAAGCGCTTCGCCACTCACCTTCATCCGCAATTGTTTCTAATATATAATCAGAAATTCTTCCTAATGGAGAGTGTTTTTCTCCTGTAATAGCAATTATTTTTGCTCCCTGTTTTTTAGCCACAGAGGCAGCAACTAACATGTCTTTTCTTTTACCACTATAAGAAATAACTATCTGTAAATCCTTTGAACTTAACATTTGGGCAACAGATATCTGAACATGATGATCTGTTTCAATCAGCGTGGTTATTCCTATTTTTTGTAATTTATAGCTTAAATCTCTTGCGACTAATCCTGAACCACCAATACCAATAATCTGAACTCGCTGAGCTTCATCAATAAGCTGGATCACCTTTTCAAAATGAAGGTAATTAATTTGGCGAGTTGTATCGCAAATTGAATTATTTTTCTCTTGAGCGAGTTTTTGTGCGATAACCACTAAGCTATCTTCCGAACCTATTTGATTATGTAATAGGCTCGGATTTGCTCCTGAATTCGCGTTCTTTCTACCTAGCTCTTCACTAATGGCGAGTTTCAAAGAAGGAAAGCCTTTGAATCCTATTTTTTGACTAAATTTAACAATAGCAGATTGACTCACACCCATTGTTTCAGCAAGTTGCTGTGACGATAAAGTGATTGTTTTCTCTGGATTATCTAAAATATAGTCTGCTATTTTTCGTTGATTTGTAGCCATACCCGGCTTTATCCAGGCAATTTTCGTTAATGTCGGCATAATGACAATATCCACTTCGAGTACTATATAATTATATATGGAGTAATTCTTGGCGCAGTATTTAATACCTAAAATAATTAATCTCTTAGAATAAAATCAATTAAAAAGAGATAATGAACAACAATAAAGTATAGAAAAAATCACCTTATTATTGGAATACTTGTTTTTATAATAGTTTTATAAATATCTTTTCAATCAGAACTATATCTATCAATCCCTACATTTATAATACTTAATTTATTCCTTCTCTATTTTAAATAATAATTTATTCTTTTAGGTCAATAGCACGATATGAACTTAATCTATTCACTCTTAATAAATTGTTATTTTCAAACACTTCCATTCATTTAATAACAATTTAAAAACATAAACGTAATAAAAATCACTTTAATAGAAACAGTAAAAAGAATAAATAATTCCTATATAAAATAGTTATTTTTCCATTTTAATGGTGTTAATAATGAGAAATAAAAAATCAAATAGTTGAATAATGCAATCTATATAACGACTAAAAAATCAGTCATCACTTTATACAAGAGAATACTTTAACATGAATGATTGTGTCAGTGGGCGATCGTAGATCTCTCTTTTTATAGAGGAATACTCTTTTTTTGATACACATCAAGAGAGATCATTTCAACCAATCTTAAAAAAACATCATTTAAATCAAAAAAATTTGATTACTCCTTGATTTATACCTATTTTCTTAATTTACTCTATCCAAATCAGAGGGACACAAAGCGCCGTTAATAATCCCATTGAAATATTGAAAATAAACCAAGAGCGTCTGCTTTGTAAAAATAGACTAATTAATGTTCCGCCTAATATCCAAACAATACCAGCAACGAAATTAACAATAACCATTACAATACTAATAGCAATAACAGAGCTAAAATAAGCATCACCTGATAGACTAAAACTCCCTACTGCACCTAATCCCATCATCCACGCTTTCGGGTTTAGAAATTGCAATAATCCACCTTGAAACCAACTTATTGCTTGCGGTGTTTTTGCTGGAATATCTAAACGCTGGTAAGATGATGTTGCTGTTTTCCAAGCAAGCCAAAGCAAATAAGCACTCCCGACTATCTTCAATCCGATATGCAGTGCAGGATAAATTATCAATAATGCGGCTACGCCAAATGCAGAGCTCAATAAAACGCATTGCATACCTAACATAATGCCAGCCATTAGTTTTAACGAGCCCTTAAAACCGACATTTGCCCCAGATGAAGTAAGCAGTAAGTTGTTTGGCCCAGGTGTTATCGCGGCAATAAATAGGAAAACAGTTAAAGAAAAAATAAGGCTAATTGTCATCGAGTGTGCTCAAAGATGTGACAGACGTTTTATTTTCACCGAAAATAGCAGTATGTTATTTAGCAAATAAGTGTTAATTCATTTTGATAGACGGAAAATATGTCTCAATACTTTAATCCAATGCGTTGGGCTAAAAATCCACATTTACAAACGCTCTTACCAAGAATTGTACGTAGGACGCCACAACTTACGCCACATTGGCAACGACTCAATCTTCCAGATAATGATTTTGTCGATTTAGCGTGGAGTGAAGATCCAACAACCGCACTCAATAAACCTCGCTTAGTCATCTTTCATGGCTTAGAAGGTGGATTTAGCAGCCCTTATGCTCACGGCATGTTAGCCGCAGCAAAAGAGAGAGGCTGGCTAAGCGTTGTGATGCACTTTCGAGGATGCAGTGGTGAACCCAATAGACAAAACCGTATTTATCACTCAGGTGAAACAGAAGATGCTCGCTACTTCTTAAATTGGTTGAAAAAGGAATTTGGTGAGCAACCAACCGCCGCTGTTGGTTATTCTCTTGGTGGAAATATGCTTGCCTATTATCTTGCAGAAAGTGGTGAAAATGCGGTTGTAGATGCAGCCGTTATTGTCTCTGCACCATTAATGCTAGAACCATGCTCGACAAAAATTGAACATGGCTTTTCTCGTTTTTATCAATGGTATCTGTTAAAAGAACTTAAAAATAACGCAACACGAAAACTTATTCGTTATCCAGAGTCCTTACCAATCAGTTTATTGACGATAAAATCCATCAAAAAACTACGTCAGTTTGACGATCTTATTACGTCTAAAATTCACGGATTTAAAGATGCACTAGATTATTATCGCCAGTGCAGTGCGTTGCCTTTATTAAATAAAATAAAGAAAACGACACTTATCATTCATGCTAAAGATGATCCATTTATGTCTGCGGATGTTATTCCTGATGTCAAAACGCTACCCAATAACATTGAATATCAACTTACAGAATTTGGTGGGCATGTGGGGTTTGTTGGTGGAAAGCTCTCTAAACCTGTGATGTGGCTAGAAAGTCGCATTCCTGATTGGTTGGCGACCTATTTGGAGAAAGCAAAATGATAATACCTTGGAGCGAGCTTTCAACTGAAACACTAGACAATCTCATTGAAAGTTTCGTTTTACGAGAAGGCACTGATTATGGTATCCAAGAGAAAACGCTTGAACAAAAAGTCGCCGACGTAAAAAAACAACTTAAATCCGGTGAGGCCGTATTGGTTTGGTCTGAACTTCATGAGAGCGTCAATATTATGCCTGCATCGCAATTTCGCTCTGATTAGTTATTCAAAGTTAGCGATGTATCGCCATCAATAAGGGCCAACCTTATTTAGCAAAAGGATAACCTATGTCAATTAAGCATCCTATCATCGCAGTGACTGGCTCAAGTGGTGCAGGAACCACTACAACAAGCCAAGCTTTTCGTAAAATATTCCAACAACTCAATGCAAATGCTGCATTGATTGATGGAGATAGTTTTCATCGCTATACCCGCCCTGAAATGGATATGGCGATAAGAAAAGCCAGAGAACAAGGTAGACATATCAGTTATTTTGGCCCTGAAGCAAATGATTTTAGTTTACTGAGTAAGACATTAAGTCAATATAGCGATACAGGACAAGGGCAATCTCGCAAATATCTACACTCTTATGATGAAGCAACCCCTTACAACCAATTACCGGGAACATTTACTCCTTGGGAGCCATTAGCTAGTGATACTGATGTTCTCTTTTATGAAGGATTGCACGGCGGCGTTGTTACCAACGAACATGATGTAGCTCAGCATGTTGATTTATTGGTCGGTGTTGTTCCTATCGTCAACCTAGAGTGGATACAAAAGCTTATCCGAGACACGACAGAAAGAGGGCACTCACAAGAGGCTGTGAGAGATTCCGTTGTACGCTCAATGGATGATTATATTAGCTACATTATTCCTCAATTCTCACGCACTCACATTAACTTCCAACGCGTTCCGACCGTTGATACTTCGAACCCTTTTTCTGCCAAAGCAATTCCCACTCTCGATGAAAGCTTTATTGTTATTCGTTTTCGTGGCTTAACTGATATTGATTTTCCCTATTTACTTGCGATGTTACATGGCTCGTTTATGTCAACAATAAACACTATTGTTGTACCGGGTGGGAAATTAGGATTAGCGATGGAATTAATTATGGCACCATTAGTCAAAAAATTATTAAATGGCGAAAAGATAAGTTAACCAAAATAAAATTTACCTCTATAAAAATAATATCCCATTAATTAAGGGATATTATTTTTCAAGTTAAACTTTATTTTAAAATATCAAAATTAGCCAGCATCTTTTATTTCAAATGAATGCGTAATATTGGCTGCTTTTCCTAACATTAAAGAAACAGAACAATATTTTTCTGCGGATAATTGAACTGCTCGTTCTACGATTTTATCCGTTAATTCTTTACCTGAAACAATAAAATGTAAATTGATATCAGTAAATAAACGAGGGGCTTCTTCACGTCGCTCTGATGTTAATTTTACTTCACAATCAGTCACTTGATGACGGCCTTTACGTAAAATACTTACAACATCAATAGCACTACATCCACCCGCAGCAATTAATACCATTTCCATTGGGCTTGGGGCTTTATCACCCGAATTCCCATCCATCATAATTTGATGGCCTGATAAAGATTCGCCGACAAAAGATAAATCTTCAACCCACTTAACTCGCGCTTCCATTTATTTTCCCCCTAAAGATAACAGAAACTAAAAGAGTACATTCTCATAATTCAACTAGCAATTAGCAAATAGGTTTATTATGCTGACTGCGTAAAACGAGACTTAATGCACTAATTGTGTTAAAAACAATATCTGCTTGATGATAGTGGTTAAGATCAATGCATTATTTTCTCATTTATTATAATCTACTCCATATTAACTTACCGTGTTCTCAGGAAGTTAATAGGTAAAGATAGGATTTTTAAGCACGCTGTCTCAAAAGGGAACCTATCCGTTTTGAAAGGCTGCATTTAACGTACAGAGGATAACGCGAATGGTTCTCGGCAAGCCGCAAACAGACCCGACTCTTGAATGGTTTTTGTCACACTGCCATATTCACAAATATCCATCCAAGAGCACGCTGATCCACCAAGGTGAGAAAGCGGAAACACTTTATTATATTGTTAAAGGTTCCGTGGCTGTTCTTATTAAAGATGAAGAAGGAAAAGAAATGATCCTCTCCTACCTAAATCAGGGGGATTTCATCGGTGAACTTGGATTATTTGAAGAAGATCAAGAACGTAGTGCATGGGTTAGAGCAAAAACAGCCTGTGAAGTAGCAGAAATTTCCTATAAAAAATTCCGCCAATTAATTCAGGTTAACCCTGATATTCTGATGCGCCTTTCTGCTCAAATGGCGAACAGATTACAAACAACATCAGAAAAAGTAGGTAACCTTGCTTTCCTTGATGTAACAGGTCGTATTGCACAAACCTTATTAAACTTAGCAAAACAACCCGATGCAATGACGCATCCTGATGGCATGCAAATTAAAATTACACGTCAGGAAATTGGTCAAATCGTTGGTTGTTCACGCGAAACTGTAGGCCGTATTCTGAAAATGCTGGAAGATCAAAATTTGATCTCCGCACACGGTAAAACTATCGTCGTTTACGGAACTCGCTAAGCTTCCCCGCTCGAACAAACAATAGCCCATAACAGGGCTATTGTTATGCTTTTTGTGTAAACCCCATCCTCGTTGATGGGGTTTTTAGTTGATACTACCCTTTTACAAATTCTGCAATAGCCGCTTTTAATGCCACCATTCCTTCTTGCAGTTCTTCTTGAGTAATAATTAACGACGGTGTAAAACGCATCACATCAGCCCCTGCGTTTAACATCATTAAGCCATGTTTAGCAGCAAGACTGAGTAACTCTTTAGCTTTACCTTCATATTGTGGCGCTAATTGCGCTCCAATCAATAAACCTTGTCCACGGATTTGCGAAAAGACATGATACGTTTGATTAACTGCCATCAGTTCATCCACAATCCATTGATAGCGCTTTTCTACACCCTCAAGTACCTCTGGTGTATTAATTAAATCAAATGCGACATTGCCCACTGCACAAGCTAATGGATTGCCACCATAGGTTGTACCATGAGTTCCAACACCCATTGCAGAAGCTATCTCATGTGTTGTTAACATCGCACTGAGTGGAAAACCACTTCCCAGCGCTTTCGCGGTTGTAATAATATCTGGTGTCACATCATAGTTCATATAAGCAAACAGCTTACCTGTACGCCCCATACCTGTTTGTACTTCGTCAAGAACAAGCAGAGCTTGATGCTTATCGCACAACTCACGTAGCCCTCTCATAAACTCAGGCGTTGCTGCTGTTACCCCGCCTTCACCTTGAACAGGCTCTAAAACAACGGCACAAGTGTGGTCGTCCATAACCGCTTTAACGGCATCTAAATCATTAAACGGTACATGCACGATATCGGCAGGCTTAGGACCAAAACCATCCGCATATTTAGGTTGTCCACCAACAGAGACTGTAAATAGCGTTCTGCCATGAAAGGCGTTATGAAAAGCAATAATTTTAGTTTTATAAGGACTATGGCGAGTAATGGCATAATGGCGAGCCAATTTAAATGCGGCTTCATTTGCTTCTGCACCTGAATTAGCAAAAAAGACACGTTCCGCAAATGTGTTATCTATTAATTTTTGTGCTAAACGTAATGCAGGTTCATTCGTAAAAATATTACTGACGTGCCAAAGTTGCTCACTTTGTTCTTTCAAGGCTTGATTTAGAGCTGGATGAGCATGCCCTAGTGCTAAAACCGCAATACCACCAGCAAAATCGATATACGATTTTCCTTGCTGATCCCAAACACGGCTACCCATCCCTTTGACAGGAATAAATTCTGCGGGTGAATAAATTGGCAACATTACTTGATCGTAAGTTGCCCTGTTGATGCTTTGATTTGTCATTACCCCACCTGATCGTTATTCATATTCAATATGAAAATATAATCACTAAATATGAATAAAAAATCAAATGTGGTTTTGTATAAAAAGACGTTATTTCGCTATTTAAATGCTATCCATTTAATATTTAAGGAAATTATTTAATAGCTCATGTCCTTGTTCACTTAAAATACTTTCTGGGTGAAATTGAACCCCTTCAATTGGCAGTGTACGATGACGAATTCCCATAATTTCATCAACATTTCCATCATGTTGGCTCCATGCCGTCACTTCAAAAGGTACCGGTAATGTTGTCGCATCAATCACTAAAGAGTGGTAACGCGTCACACTTAAAGGTCGATTAAGTCCCTTAAAAACACCTTGTTGATTATGATGTATTAATGAATTTTTACCATGCATCACTTCTCGTGCTCTGATAACCGATGCACCAAAAGCTTGCCCTATTGCTTGATGTCCAAGACAAACCCCAAGAATAGGAATTTCACCGGCAAACCGCTGTATAGCCTCAAGAGAGATCCCTGCTTCATCAGGAGTACAAGGTCCTGGCGAGATAACAAGATGTGCTGGCATCATCTTTTCTATCTCTTTAAGTCCGATCTCATCGTTACGCTTAACAACAACCTCAGCACCCAATTCACAGAAATACTGATAGAGGTTGTAGGTAAACGAGTCGTAATTATCAATAAGTAACAGCATATTAGCCTATCCGACTGATTTTCTTATCATTATCTATTTCATTACTATTTTAAAGCGAGTGTAGATTTGCCAAAATAGCTCGTTGTTTAACCGACTTGGGTACAACAAAGCCGATTATCATAGCACAGGTATAAAATATGAATAGTAAGCAAGAAAACCTGCTGATTTATTGCGCAATAACAAGAATGGCGGTAATTGATGGTGAATAGAGTGATTAATAGCGTAGTGAATACTTATTGCAGGAGATCACACGAAAAAAGGAAGGATAAAAAATATTTTTTTCCTACCAAAAATCCCGGAATGAAAACATTCATTCCGGTTTATATGCATTTTATCTTATCAGAATAAGTAAATACCTTATCCTAATAATGCGTTTATTGTTTTACAACTTCCGCAGATAAAATAGTGACCGTTTTTACCGGCACATTTTGGTAAGGTCCAATATTACGAGTTGGAGCTTGTGAAATTTTATCAACTACATCCATTCCTTTCACAACTTTACCAAATACGGCATAGCCAAAATCACGTTGGCCGTGATCTAAAAATGCATTGTCAGCCACATTAATAAAGAACTGGCTAGTTGCGCTGTCTTTATCTGATGTGCGTGCCATGGCAATAGAACCTTTTATATTGCGTAATCCATTGTCGGCTTCATTTTTAATTGGCGCTCTGGTTTGTTTTTGCTGTAAATCAGCAGTAAAACCACCGCCTTGAACCATAAAACCAGGAATAACACGATGAAAAGTAGTGCCGTTATAGTACCCATCTTCGACATACTGAATAAAATTTTTCGTTGTAATTGGAGCTTTTTTATTATCCAGTGATATTTCAATATTGCCTTCAGAGGTGACTAATTTAACGAAGGTTTCTCCCGTTGCCATTGCAAAAGTCGCTGTTGTTAAAGTGCAAGCGGTAACGAAGGTGACAAGAAAACGTTTTAACATGCAGGGATCCTTTACTTTAATAGTCTACAACTTACTTAATATGCAGCGATTCTAATTCGCTGAGGTAAATAGTGCCAATCATTTACCTTTATTTACGCTCAATAAGTCTAATTACGTTATAACAGGGTAAATTTTAATTTTTAAGCACTGTTATAAGTCATTAAATTGCGCCAAAATAGAGCGAATAAATATTTTAGATATTCATTTTCATGCAAATTTGAAATGAGTATGCATGAAAAACCGCATTATTTCAGAGAGGTTTATACCATAATGACCCAATTTAATTACCAGAAAGCACATTTCATCATCAGTGCGCCTGATATCCGTCATTTACCACCAGATACAGGAATTGAAATTGCCTTTGCGGGTCGCTCTAATGCCGGTAAATCCAGTGCTTTAAATGCGTTAACCCAACAAAATGGATTAGCGAGAACCAGTAAAACACCTGGTCGAACTCAATTAATCAACCTTTTCCAAATTGAAGAAGGTTTACGCTTAGTCGATTTACCCGGCTACGGCTATGCTCAAGTTCCTGAAGAAATGAAACGTAAATGGCAACATTCTTTAGGCGAATACCTACAAAAAAGGGAGTGCCTAAAAGGTGTCGTTATTTTAATGGATATTCGTCATCCATTAAAAGATCTCGATATGCAAATGATTGACTGGGCTGTAGGCTCAGAGCTTCCTACTCTCGTTTTACTGACTAAAGCAGATAAACTCGCATCAGGTGCACGTAAAAAGCAGTTAATGAGCGTACGTGAAGAGCTGGCAAATAAAGTAGGCGATATCCGCGTAGAATATTTTTCATCATTGAAAAAAATTGGCATTGATAAGCTACGTAACACTCTTAATGAATGGTTTTCAGGTTCAGAAGAACAACCTACAAATGATGATAACGCTTAATTATCTTCTTTTTTCTCAACGATAGCGTTCTGATCTTCTATTGATAAAAGGGAAATCACTTTTCCCTTTCACTTCTCGCTCAAACCACTTCAGTGAATTTTAGGCAAAAAAATGCCCCAGTCGAAATAAAGTCGACTGGGGCAGCTAATATTCAGCTAAATCCGATTACGTGAAGTAAAAGGTCTGAAAGATAGAACATCTTACCTCTGTACCCTACAAGAGATAATGTACTCTATTTTATTGGTTAATAAAAGCCCTTTTGTAATTTTTTTTCACATGCAGACACGATTCAGCAATGTGTTTATGTATTCAAACCATAAATAAATGTAGTTTAATTACATAATTATGAGACTTTAATCACTTACATGAATATGATTAAAAATAGAACAAATCACACAAAAGGTGCGGTTTATCCTTAATGATTTTGTGATACGCTTATCGCGAGACCGTAGTAAATATGTAATTAGCGATAAAATGAGGTATCCATGGCTGTATTAACGCTCCTGCGTTTTCCTGATGAGCGTCTGCGCAGAGTCGCAGTACCAGTGGAAAAAGTAGATGACGAAATACGCACATTAATCGATAACATGATTGAAACCATGTATGCAGAACGAGGTATTGGCTTAGCGGCACCTCAGGTTAATGTATCTAAACGCATTGTTGTAATTGATGTTTCTGAAAACCGAGATCAACCGATTGCACTTATCAATCCTGAAATTATCAGCACTGAAGATGAAGTGATGGATATGATGGATGGGTGTCTATCTATTCCAGATTCTTTTGCCCCAACAGAACGTTACCGCTTCTTAAAGGTTAAGGCGTTAGATAGAAATGGTGATGAAATTGAACTTGAAGCCTCTGATTTGTTTGCAGGCTGTATTCAGCATGAGTTAGACCATCTTGATGGCAAACTCTTTATTGACCATTTATCTCCGTTAAAACGTCAACGTATTGAGAAAAAACAGAAGAAATTGAGCAAACTGATCGACTCACAAGTTGCTTAATTATTCACTTATCTCTTTTTCACATTTTGATAAGTTTTGACATAAAAAAGCTCGGTAATTAACCGAGCTTTTCTTTTTTCGATCCTAATACAGATAAATTCTCACTGTTTTTCTCTCCATCCCTTATACAATAGATTTAAAATCTCATCAGTAAATCACTTGAGGCAAAAATGGAAAACTGTCGATTTAAGGATTTATGTGAACAACTCAAAGCCGCCGGTGCAACAAACCCAAAGTCATGGGCAAATAGTGAATTACAAGAAAACATTCCACAATTTGCACGTTTTCTTGTATTAAAAGGACTCACTGATATCTATCGTGATGTTGAAGGAAATCTTAGTGAAATGGATATTTACTCTGATGAAGCAATCGAAATACATCAAAAGCTAGCTTCCCAATTTAATGAGCCTGAACTTAAAGAATTGCTGCATTTCTATGGCAAATCAATCATTGGAAAAGTGATTGATATGCTTGATCAAGGCTATCTTTATGATGTGAATGACAATATAGGTTGGTCTTTGATGGAACTCGATAACAAAGGCACAACAACGGATAGATTAATCCAAGGTTTGCACGAAGACTTTCTTGAGTTTGAAGAGTCAGAACTTTCTCCAAACACCAAAGTATAAACAAAAAAGGGCACGATCCTGTGCCCTTTTCTAGTTGAAAATAGTATTTAAAAACTAGTGTGCTTCATCCCAATTATTACCTACACCCACTTCAACTTTTAACGGAATCGCTAATTCCATACTGCTTTCCATTAATTTGTGGATCATGATATTTGCGTTCTCTAAGTAAGACTCTCGTACTTCAAAGACTAATTCATCGTGTACTTGCATAATCATATGCACATCATCAGGACATTCATTACAGATCCAGTTGTCCACAGCAATCATCGCTTTTTTGATAATATCCGCGGCAGTACCTTGCATTGGGGCATTAATCGCTTCGCGCTCTGAAGCTTTACGACGAATTGCATTCTTTGAATTAATTTCTGGTAAATAGAGGCGACGACCATCTAACGTTTCAACATAGCCTTGTTCAGAAGCTTGTTTACGTGTGCGCTCCATATAGTCTAAGACCCCTGGATAACGTTCAAAATAGAGATCCATATAACGCTGAGCTTCTCTTCTCTCAACACCAATTTGTTGTGATAAACCAAATGCGCTCATGCCATAAATAAGACCAAAGTTGATCGCTTTCGCACTACGGCGTTGTTCAGAGGTCACTTCCTCTAAAGGTATGCCGAATACTTCAGATGCCGTTGCTCGGTGAATATCTTTACCTTGAGCAAAGGCATCTAACAAACCTTTATCTTGCGATAAATGCGCCATGATCCGTAATTCAATTTGTGAATAGTCGGCAGCTACAATTTTAAAACCTTCACGCGCAATAAATGCTTGGCGAATTCGACGTCCTTCTTCATTTCTCACTGGAATATTTTGAAGATTCGGATCGCGAGAAGATAAACGGCCCGTTGCCGTTACCGCTTGATGATATGAAGTATGTACACGCTTCGTCTTACTATTCACCATCAATGGTAATTTATCAGTATAGGTTGATTTTAGTTTAGCAAGACCACGATGCTCTAAAATCAAGCGAGGCAATTCATGGCTATGTGCTAATTCTTCCAATACTTCTTCATTAGTAGAAGGTGCCCCTTTTGGGGTTTTCTTGATAACAGGCAATTGCAGTTTATCAAATAAGATTTCTTGTAACTGTTTAGGTGACGAGAGATTAAACTCTTGTCCCGCTAATGCAAATGTCTCTTTTTCAATTTCAGCTAAACGTTGTGTAATCTCTTGAGATTGAACAGCTAACACTTGAGCATCAATTAATACCCCTTTGCGTTCCATTCTAGAAAGCACAGGGACTAATGGCATTTCGATATCGCGGTAAACATGTTTAAGAGGCTCAATGGCTTCTATTTGAGGATATAACGCATCATGGAGTAATAAAGTGATATCCGCATCTTCAGCAGCATATAACGTCGCTTGCTCAACCTCAATTTGGTTAAAAGTCAGTTGACCCTTACCTTTACCCGCTATTTCTTCAAATGTTGTGGTTTTATGGTTTAAATGTTTTTCAGCCAACGTATCCATATCATGCCGATTACTTACGCTATTTAATACGTAGGATTCCAACATTGTATCAAAATGAATACCGTTTAATTCGATACCTTCATTTTCCATAATGCCCCGGTCAAACTTCAGGTTTTGCCCAATTTTTAGAATATTTTTGTCTTCTAAAATAGGTTTTAATGCCGCGAGCACATCATTAACCGGAAGCTGATCTGGTGCATCTAAATACTCATGACGCAGTGGAATATAAGCGGCTTTACCCGGCTCAATAGCAAATGACAATCCTACTAAGCGAGCATCAATATTATTTAAGCTGTCAGTTTCTGTATCGAATGCAAATGCTGGTGCTTTTTTGAGAAGTTCAACCCATCGCGCTAAACTTTCGTGCGTTAAGACAGCCTCATAATTCTCTTGTGTAATAACAGGGAAATTAGCTGACGCAGGTACTTCTTTAGGTTTTACAGCTTCGGAGGTGTAAGGCACTGCAACTTTGTGTGTACTACGTTGTGCTAACCAGCCACCATTTTGAAGATCACTTATCCAACGTTTAAATTCATAACGCGTAAACATATCTAATAGTTGATCTAAATTTGGCTCATTAACCACTAAGTCATCAAACGTTTTATCGAGCTCAACATCCGTTTTAATCGTTGCCAGCTTATAAGAAAGTTTTGCCACTTTCTCATGCTCTGCCATTTTTGCGCCAAGTGTTTTAGCACCACGGAAACTTAATGTTGCGATATTATCAAGCTGTTGATAGATATCATCTAAACTACCAAGCCCTTGTAAAAGGCCTAATGCGGTTTTCTCACCCACACCCGGAACACCAGGAATGTTATCTGATGAATCCCCCATTAATGCGAGGAAATCAATAATCAGTTCAGGAGGAACGCCATATTTTTCTTTAACTTCATCAGGACCTAAAATAACGTTGGTCATGGTGTTAATAAGCGTGATCTTTGGCGTCACTAATTGCGCCATATCTTTATCACCAGTACTTATTAGGACATCACGTCCATCAGCCGCCGCTTTTAGTGCCAATGTTCCAATAACATCATCCGCTTCCACGCCTGAAATAGATAACAAGGGTAAACCCATTGCTTGCACCATCTCATGTAAAGGCGCTATCTGCTCACGTAAATCATCCGGCATTGGAGGACGATTAGATTTATATTCCTCATACAACTCATCACGGAATGTTTTACCTTTAGCGTCAAACACAACCGCAACATGGCTTGGTTTATACTGTATTATTAGGCTACGTAACATGTTCAACACGCCATACATCGCACCCGTTGGCTCACCTTGGCTATTGGTTAACGGTGGAAATGCATGATAGGCGCGGTAAAGATATGAGGAGCCATCTACAAGGATAAAGGGGTTTTCTGCTATCTGGACCATAATCTGTTCATCATTGTTCTGAGGTTCGTTGATATGACTAGAATGCCACATCACAGCCCAATAGACGAATATTACCTGTTGTTAAATGCAGAAATTCGGCTTAAATACTCAATTATTTATTATTAGCCGAACTTAACAGAAAAAATAAGTATGAATGATAAATTAATATTAATTAAAGTAATTTTTACCAGACATCACTCCCTTTAATCTGATTTTAATTAGAAATAAAGACTAAAAAGCAAACTGACTACTTTATTTAGAAAGCATTTAAGATAGTGCCATTTACTCATCATTAATATTAACGGTCATATTAGTGTCATCTTTTTCTACTAAGACTTTATTTTTTAACCCGCATCAAAATAACCTGTGGATAACTCTGTGAGTAGTTTTGTAACCCTCTCTATATTAATAAGTTAGGCTTCTTTTCAATTTATTAACACAATTAAAAAATCAATCACTTAGAGAATTCATTAAGATATTATAAATTAATCGCAGTATTTTTTATTAATGTGGATAGTTATATTATGACAAAAATATGAAAGTAAAAAAAATAGCACTCCTATTTCTTGAGTGCTATTTTTCATATAAAAATCTATATACTTTTACTTAGTCAATATAGGAAAAGATTAAGCCTATATTATTTTTTCAGCAATAATTGATTCACGATATCAGAATATGTTTTTGCATACTCTTCTGGTGATTTTGCGCTGATACCATCATTTTTCATTTTATATTTACCGCCAATTATCATGGCTGGAACACCATTGATTTGGAAATCAGCGACAGCATTTTGTTGTTGGCTAACTAAAGAATTCACCACAAAGCTATTCATTGCAGCATCATAATCTTCACCTTTAACGCCAGCGTTAATAAAAGCATTACGGATATCGTCAACAGAACGAATAGATTGAGTTTCTTGAATTCCTTTAAATAAAACTGGAGAAACTTGATCTTCAACACCTAATGCCATTGCAACAGCCCAAGAACGTGTTAAATCTTTACCTAAAGGCCCTAAGAAATCAACGTGATAGCGAACAACATTTGTATTTTCTGGCGCATTCTTTTCAACAGTGCTATTAACTTTATACACTTCAGAGAATTGATAGCAGTGAGGGCAATAAAAAGAGAAAAACTCAACAACATCAGGCGCCGAAGCAACAGGCTTAGAAAGGTTAGTGTACTGTTTTCCTTCAGAAATATCAGCAGCAGAAACACTGAATGCCAATACCATACTTGCTAATGCCAGCCAAATCTTTTTCATTTCTCATCGTCTCCTAAGAATTAATACATTGGACTAAGCTGTAAAGGAGGCTCATTTAATTGCTCCACTTGTCCCTTGAATAAGGCTAATTGTTTAAACCAAAAATCTTGCTCTTGAAACCAAACAAAAGCGCGTGGGAAAGCAGGATCATTCCAGCGTTTTAATACCCATGCGAGGTACTGCACCATTCTCATCGCTCTTAGTGGTTCAATTAATGACAATTCACGTAAATCAAAATCTTGGTATTCATAATAAGACTCAAGGATCGTATCTAATTGCATAACCTGCTCTTGCCGTGAGCCGTTTAATAGCATCCAAAAGTCTTGTACCGCAGGTCCCATTCGGGAATCATCAAAATCAACCATTACAACTTCATCACGCCACAATATATTACCGGGATGGCAATCACCATGTAGCCGTAATATTTGCCATGCAGAGTCCTCAATTCTAGGACGCACATCATGAATAAGTTTATCTATAACCTCTATAAATTGGGGTTTGAGGTTATTAGGAACTAACGCACTACTTTCAAATTCTAATTTTGGTGCTATCAGATATTCTGCAATAGAAACTGTTGGTCGATGCTCATAACTCTTTTTTCTGCCTATTTGATGAATGCGCCCTAATGTGCGTCCTACTTCTTCTAGCTGAAATAAATTATCAGTTTCATATGCTCTTCCCCCTATGCTGGGGAATATTGCAAAATAAAAGCCATCATCAGAAAGATGAACTGTCTCACTATTAATGATTAAAGGGGCAGCAACGGGTACTTCAGCCTCCTTTAATGCTAAAACAAATTCATGTTCTTCTTTTATTTGTTCATACGACCAACGTTGAGGGCGATAAAATTTCACCACATAGCGTTGTCGACTCTCATCCATAAATTGAAAAACACGATTCTCATAGCTGTTTAATTCCGTTAACCCTGATTCAGGATAAAAACCGATTTTAACTAACGCGTCCCAAATGTTATCAGGTGAAAGTCCCTGAAAATTAAATGAGGCAGACATTTCCATTTTCTATCCTGAATTTAATCTTTAATCACGCCACGAGCACGTAAAATGGCGGTTTTAAAATCTTCTTCGTAATCTTTTTTCAGTCCTGGTATTACATCTGTTGGTGCTGAACCACGCATTTTCAGATGGTAAATCAAAATATCATCAGTCAGATCAGATAATTGACCTTTAAAACCCGCTTCATCAGCCAGTTTCTGCAATAATTGAACTAAGTTTAAATCAGAATTTTCTTCCCAAACTGGGTGCAGTAATTCCATAACTTCATTAAGACGGTGACATTTCATACAAAAAATCCTTATTATTAATTACAACAACAAAGTACCAATTATTATCTGATAGAAAAAGGAAACCTCTGTCAATATGCGTAAAGATTACGCTTTTTTGATAAAAATTGCTGTCGCTTTACATGAAATCTCATTAAGTCGATATTTTTTATTAGTATATCGTCTTTACTTGATAAAAATCGTTCGGAAATTTTAGCCAATTTATTCACAAATATTGAATATGAAAATGAAGAATATTACAGGTGGTATACTTGCGGGTGGCCAAGCAACACGAATGGGAGGTGCTGATAAAGGGCTTCAAATTCTACATGGACAGCCTTTATACCGCCATATAGCCCAAAAACTAGCACCTCAAGTTGATAGCATACTGATTAGTGCTAACCGAAATTTAGAACAATATCGCCAAAGCCAATATCCCGTGATTACCGATGAAATAGAGGGATTTTCAGGGCCTTTAGCTGGTATGCTTACGTTATTAAAGCAAGCATCAACACCTTGGGTTGCCTTTGTACCTTGTGATGTCCCCTATTTTCCTCTTAATTTAGTTGAAAAACTCTATGAACAAAGAGGAGAAGCATTAGCCGTTTATGTCGATGATGGTGAAAGAGAGCATCCTACCTTAGCACTGTTAAATCGCCGTATCATTCCTATGCTAGAAGCTTATTTAGCACAAGGTGATCGAAAATTAATGTTGTTTATGAAGCAGATAAATGCACACTCTGTTTTGTTTGCAGATCAAGCACATGCTTTTATTAATTTAAATACCCCTGACGATATTGAAAAAGCCAACAAATTAGAAAAATAGGAATGAAAAATATGGCACAAGTAGATTTACCCCTTTTAGGGATCACTGCATGGAGTGGAACAGGTAAAACAACACTCCTAAAACAGCTTATTCCACAATTACGCAAAAGAGAAATTCGTGTAGGCATGATCAAACACACTCATCATGATATGGATGTAGATAAACCCGGAAAAGATAGCTACGAACTTAGAAAAGCAGGAGCAGACCAGACATTAGTCGCAAGCCAACAACGTTGGGCATTAATGACAGAAACGCCAGAACTCCCAGAATTAAATTTGTATTACCTCGCTTCTCGCTTTGATGCGAGTAAGCTAGATTTAATCTTAGTGGAAGGATTTAAAGGCGAAACTATTCCTAAAATAGCCCTTTATCGCCATATCAACGAACGTGATTTTAATGATTTACTTGATGAGCATGTTATTGCCGTCGCCAGTGATTGTGATTTAAACGTCGATTTTCCATTACTCGATATCAACGAACCTGAGGCTATTGCAGAATTTATTGCAGATTGGCTAAAACAAACGAAATAAAAATCTCAAATAATAAAGCGCCCTATAAAGGCGCTTTATCTTCAATTAAATAGAGGGAATTAAGCAAAAATAATTGCTTGATAAGGCTGAAGAATAAGGTTGCCTTGTCCATCTTCCACTATTGGACTGTTATGCAAATAAATATCTTTAGCGTTAATAGTTAGTGCTTTTTCTTCACCACTAAAATTACAGTAAATATTGACTGAGTTGCCTTTATGAGTGCGCTTAAAAGCAATCACATTTTCTGGTGAATCTAATGGCAAAAATTCACCGTAGATCAGAATATCACTGATCTCTGAATGTCGTCTTAATGTAATTAGTTGCTGGTAATAAGTGAAAAGAGAGTGCTTATCTTGCGTTTCTTGCTGTGCATTAATATCGACATAATTAGGGTTAACTTTTAACCAAGGTTTACCTGTACTAAAGCCCCCATTTATTTCACTATTCCATTGGAAAGGTGTCCTTGAATTATCACGACTACGACCATTAAAGTACTCAATAATTTGCTTGTCGCTATAACCTAATTTATTGCCCCATTCATGTAATTTAAAAACATGTAAATCATCATGTTCCTCTAATGTCATCGGACAATTTGTCATGCCGATTTCTTGCCCTTGATAAATAAAAGGCGTTCCTCGTTGAGTTAATAAAAATGTCGCTAGCATTTTGGCACTAATCGGATTAATGCCTCCTTTAGGGAGAAATTTATTTAATGAACGAGGTTGATCGTGATTTTCTAAATAAGGCGCTCCCCAACCTACTCGTTGAGTATCTAATTGGCTTTTAATAAATACCGGTTTTAATCTTTCACCTGTGATAGGGTTAATGGTAAATGGCTTTTCATTGCGAATATCTAGGTCAGCAATACTGAAATCGAATACCATAGAGAAATAACCATTCTCGCCAACATAAGCACGTAAATCTTTTTCAGGCACATCAATTTCTGCAACTGTCATACTATTTGCAGGCTTAAAAGTATTCTCAACTAATTCAGTTAAAAACTTATCAATACCGGGTTGATTTAAAACCCAAGGTACTAAAGATGCAGAACCATCATCTTTATCAGGTTCAAATTGATATTCAGATAAGGCTTCAGGGGATTTTTTTAAATTACCAATCGCATCAATACGAAATCCAGCAACTCCTTTTTTGATCCAGACATTAATCATATTGATAATATCTTTACGTAATTGTGGATTTTCCCAATTTAAGTCCGGCTGTTCAGGACCAAATGAATTGAAGTACCAACGATTAGTTTTTCCAACTCGACTCCAAACAGAGCAGTCAAAATAAGTTCGCAAATTATTAGGAGGAGTCGACTTATCCCATTGTTTAAAAATATAATAATCGGCATATGGGCTATTAGGATCTTCAATTGCCGCTTTAAACCAAGGATGCTCATCAGAAGAGTGATTTAATACTAAATCTAATAGTATTTTAATATCTCGTTTTTTAGCTTCGCTAATCAGTTTATCTAACGCGTTATTATCGCCAAAGATAGGATCGACAACAGAATAATCAGCAATATCATAACCATTGTCTTTCATTGGTGATTTAAAAATGGGACATAGCCAAATAATGTTTGTACCGAGTGACTGAATATAATCTAATTTCTCTGTGATCCCAGCTAAATCGCCAACACCATCCCCGTTACTATCATAATAACTCTTGGGATAAATTTGATAGACCACCGCTTCTTTCCACCAAGTATTAGACATATCCACCTCACAAAGGTAATTAGTATATATGGAACTGTTCCATAATTAATATAAGATACTATAAGCACTAAAAGAGAGGGTAAGGTAATTAACATACTAAAATGTGAAATGGCTCATATTAAAAAAACACAATTACCTCAATAAAGATGGGTTTGTCATAATCATATTAAGATATATTAGGTCATTAACTAATTGAAAGGAGCAACAGCATATTCAATGGCCGGGATCCGTGATGTCGCAAAAAAAGCCAATGTTGCAGCAAGTACTGTTTCTAGAGCATTAAATAACAGTGGTTATGTATCTCAAGCTGCGCGAGAAAAAATAAAGAAAGCGGTAGAGGAATTAGATTATATTCCTGATACTTGGCTAAGAAATTTATATCAACAAAAAAGTGCCGTTGTTGGTGTTATTATTAATAGCCTTGAATACCCTTATTTTGCGACAGTGACACGTTTTATTGAGAATAAGCTCGCTGAAAATGGCTATAGCATGATGTTATGTGCAACACAAAATAGCAAAGTACGCGAACGTATATTTTTTGATATGCTTAAACGCGGTCAGATCGACGGTATTATTGCAGAATATCTGTTATTGGATGATAGTGAATATCAGCATATTCAAAGGCCTGTGGTAACATTAGATCGTCATCTTCGTGATATTCCATTAGTTTGCTCTGATCACCATACTGGCGGTCGATTAGCAGCGGAACACCTTATTCAAAAAGGCTGCCAAAAAATCCTCTATATTGAAGATAACTCAAGTTATTTATCATCAACACCTTCATATCAAAGCTGTTTAGCTTTTAAAGAAACGCTTATTCAGGCAGGTATTAAACCTATTCCATGCAAAGTAAATTGGAAAGAAGAAGAGAAAGATTATTTTCACTCTTTTGCCACAAAAATACTTTCTGTGCATTCAGATATTGATGCCATTTTTGCCGCTGATATTCCAGCAATGGCATTATTTAATGAAGCAACAAGACGAAATATTGCCATTCCAGAACAATTAAAAATCGTTGCTTACGATGGAAGCCCTTGGCTAAATCAGACACTGCGCCAATTAACTTGTATTGAACAGCCTTTTGAACAACTGGCTGAAAAAAGCGTAGAAGTGATTAGTGCATTAATTGAGAATAAAGAAATAACCGATAGCGTCTCTGTTATTCCAGTGAAGTTTATTCAAGGTGAGAGTAGTTAAAACATAATTTATAAATATTTACGTATTTCAATGAATTATAGATCAGGTGGTAATAAAGGTAGATTGTTATAAGGTATTCTAGAAGACCAACTCATATGTTTATAAAAACACATTTTATCGACATATCGCCATAACATATCGATACCATAAAAAAACGCCAAAGAAAGTTGCCCCTCTTTGGCGTTTTATTTGATTATATTTTACTTCGAAATTGAGTAAAAGCTATCGTTCTTATTTTGCAGGACGAACAGCAATAACTTCAATTTCTACACGCCATGCTGGATTTGCCAGTTTAGCGATTTGGAACGTTGAACGAGCTGGCAGTTGTTCAGTTTTCGAAGCATCAAAGTACTTAGAATAACCGTCCATAAAGCCTTTAAAGTCCATTTCACCTTTAGTTTCTTCACCACCGACTAAGAAGACTTGCATTTTAACAACGTCTTTCATGTCTAAGCCAAGTTCATTCAGGTGAGTTTTGATTTGCTCTAATACACTGATAGTTTGTTCTTCAGTGTTACCATAAGAAGCTAATACACCTTCTGGCGCATCTGCTGATTTTTTAGCAGGTACTTTGCCACTTAAGAAAACAAGGTTGTTACCTGCACTAACTTCAACAGATTCCGAAATAGGCATACCGTTTAATTTATGGTGCACAACACCCTCCGCATTCGCACTTGCTACACCAAAAATAAAAGGTAGGGCAACAAGTAAACTTTTATAGCGCATGAAAACTCCTTAACATGTTTAATTTACAGTAAAACAAGGGGTTACTTATTTCTTAAAACGATCCATACTAAATGGCGTTGGATCAATAACTGGTTTTTTACCCGTTACGATATCAGCAGTCACTTCACCTGCTGCTGGGCCTTCGGTCATACCCCATACTGTCGCGGTATTGATAACCAGACCTGGGTATTCTTTGACCTCAGAAATAATTGGTAATTCATCAAATGTTGGGCTAACAACAGCACCCCAACGTTCAACAACTTGAGATTTTTCAAATACTGGGAATTCCGCTTTCATTCTTTGGAATACCGCATCTAAGTGCTCAGTATTTTGTGTTGCTGTTGCAGTGCGATATTGTTCAAACGGTGTTTTTTCATCTAATTTCCAAGATGTTGCCATCTTGAATGAATTAAATAAGTCTTCACCGATAGAGAATTCTAATGGCAGCTCACCACCACCTAATAGGTGCATGAACTTAGGCCCTAACAAGAAGCTATCTTTCACGATAGAACTTGTGAAAATACGTGGTGCGACAGCATAAGTACCATCGGCTTGTTCACGGAAGTGAATACCATTTGGTAAATGCACGTTGCCACGAGGTGCGCCCGGAACGCCAGATACACGTTGTTGTGATAAGTAAACATTCAGCGTTGGAATATCAATGCCCATGTTACCCATAAATAAACGAGACCAAATACCACCCGCTAGAACAACGTGAGATGTTCTAATTGCGCCTTTTTCTGTGACAACATCAGAAATTTTACCACCTGCAGTTTCGATGCCTCTTACCGCGCAGTTGGTGTAGATTTTTACGCCAATTTGTTTAGCGTAACGAGCTAATGCAGGTGTACCTGTTTCTGGATCAACAGAACCTGAGTCTTCTTCAAAAGCGGCAACCGTCCACGGTGTTTGGGCACCAACAAGGCGATTTGATAACTCTTCACCTTTAATAATGCGAGTATTTAGTGGTGTATCAAATCCAGCCGTTTCTTTTGCGGTTTTGATCCACACTTGAGCTTTATCAAATGCTTTTTCATCAGCAAGCGCTTCTACACGACCTTGTGTGCGATAACTGGTATCGGCACCAATTTTCTCGTTCATTCCACGCCATAAGATTTTCCCGTAATGGTGTAATGGGAAAATTTCTGGTGATGTTTGATAACTAATAATTTGGCTGTATGCACGGCCTGATTGCTCACCACCAATCTCGCCTTTTTCTAAAATAGTGACACTCATGCCACGTTCTGCAAGGTTGATTGCGGTCATGATACCTTGGATACCAGCACCGATAATCACTGCATCAGACTCTTTAGGCAGAGCACCCTCTGTACCTTCGACAAATGATACTCTAGATTTAGTTTCAACGAATTTGCCATCACGGCGAACCATTGGAACTAACGCAGCACCACCAGCTAAAACGCCCGCAGCACCAACACCTAAAAGCAGCTTTCTCCTTGAAATTTTCATCTTCTACCTCAGTAATGGATTTACCATTTATATTTATAATGTTATTAATTTGTATCTTTAAAAGTGGATATTATCATAGTTCATTACATTGTTAATATTTATAATTATTTGTTAACCATTTACCTCAACAACAATATCCATAGATATAATATGGTTACTTTAATCGCTTTTTCTCATAAAAAACCATCATTTAAAGATATCCAATTCCTGAGTGGAAACTCATTACATTATGATAAATAAGGATATAATAACAAACCTTTAAATTGTTAATAAAAAATATAAATGTTTACTTAATTAACATTTAGATACAAATTAGTCTGTAAATCTGTCAATATTTGTTTACAAAACAAGCAAAACTCATCGCACAATTACACAAAATAAAAAGATGAACTTGGTTATGTAATAACCTAATTTTTACAAAATAAGTGATTTTACTTAATAACTGACTTATTGGTCAGTAAGCAGACGAATATGCTTTTTGGAAAATACGTAGAAAAGAGGATGTTTGAGTTCGAAATAAAACGGAGAACAGTATAAATTTTCAATAAAAAAGCTAGAGAGTTAACTCTAGCTTTTCACGTAATAATGAAAATAAGCTTAAGCTATATAAATAGAAACAGCTTATCTCATCGTAACAAATTCTTCTGCCGCAGTTGGGTGAATTGCCACAGTATCATCAAAGTCTTTTTTCGTTGCCCCCATTTTCAGTGCAACCGCAAAACCTTGTAGCATTTCATCCATACCAAAACCAATACCATGAATACCAACAATTTTTTCGTCTGCACCAATACAAACCAACTTCATACGACATGGTTGACGATGACGAGTCACAGCACTATACATTGCCGTGAAAGACGATTTGTATACTTTGACTTTATCAGCACCATATTGCTCAATCGCTTGGGGCTCTGTTAAACCAACTGTACCAATAGCAGGATGGCTAAATACAACGGTTGGGATATTTGAATAGTCTAAGTGTTCGTTAGGCTTGTTGTTAAATAAACGCTCTGACAAACGACGCCCAGCAGCAACAGCGACAGGTGTTAATTCAACCGCCCCTGTATTATCACCAACCGCATAAATCCCTTTTACATTGGTATTTTGGAATTTATCGACTTTGATATAGCCTTTTTCATTTAACTCAACACCCGTTACGGCTAGATTTAAGTTATCTGTTGCAGGCTCACGACCAATCGCCCAGATTAAGGTATCAACTGTCTGCTCTGTACCATTTTCTAGTTGTAGCGTTAAACTTCCATCTGCATTTTTAATCACAGCTTTAGGAATAGCATGTGTATGTAATTTAGGCCCTTCGGTTTCCATCACTTCTAACAGTGTTTCAACGATTAATGGGTCGAAATTACGCAGTGGTGCATGTTTACGTACAAATAGATGTGTTTCGCTACCTAAAGCATTTAACACACCCGCAAGTTCAACAGCGATATAACCCGCACCAACAACTGCAACGCGTTTTGGTAAGGCTTTTAGTTCAAAGAAACCATCAGAATTAATACCATACTCAGCGCCCGGAATGTTAGGTTGAACAGGACGACCCCCTGTTGCAATCAGAATATTATCAGCGGTGATTTTTTCACCATTGACTTCAATAGTATTGGCATCAACAAAACGAGCAAACCCTTGGATAACATCAACTTTGTTATTGCCTAAGACACGGTCATAAGATTGATGAATACGGTCAATATAAGCAGAACGACTACTGATGAGTGTATCCCAGTCAAAACGGTTCACTGTGGTATCAAAACCATAATCAGGACCGTATTGATGAATAGCTTCGGCAATTTGTGCTGCATGCCACATCACTTTTTTAGGTACACAACCCACGTTTACACAAGTGCCACCTAATGCTTTCGCTTCAATTAATGCACATTTTTGGCCATACATTGCCGCTCTATTAATTGATGCGATACCGCCACTACCGCCACCGATGGCGATATAATCGTAATGTTTGCTCGTCATTTCTCTGATCCATTTATCTGTAGAAAAATAGGTAACTCACAGGCTAAGTCTTTCATATCATGATGTCTATTATGACAAAATTTAAAACATAGCACGTCAGATTTTAGCTTTTACAGTAATAGGCAAAAACAATAATAAAGATGCTTATTCTGGTACAACCCACTCAACTAATGTATGTCCAATACCCTCAGGAACTAAGGTTTTATGTAACCAAGGAAGTATTGATTTCATTTGTGATTCTAATTTCCAAGGTGGATTAATCACAATCATACCTGATGCCGTCATTCCCAGTTGATCACTATCAGGTTTTACTGCTAATTCGATTTGTAAAATCTTACGGATCCCTGTTGCTTCAAGCTCTTTTAACATGCGTTTGATTTGCTGACGATGAACAACAGGATACCAAATCGCATAAGTTCCCGTCGCGAAGCGCTTATGGCCTTCAACAACACCTTTAACAACGGCAGAATAGTCTTGTTTTAGTTCATAAGGTGGATCAATTAATGCGAATCCACGACGACTTGGAGGAGGTAACTTAGATTTTAATTGCCCAAAACCATCTTCACGAGAAACTCTAACTCTCTCATCACGAGAGAATTCGGTACGTAATAAAGGAAAATCCGTTGGATGTAATTCTGTTAGTACTAAAGAATCTTGTTCTCTTAGTAATTTGCCCGCTAATAGAGGAGAGCCAGGATAATAACGCAGTTCTCCACTAGCGTTTAATTCTCCAACAGCTTCGAGGTAAGGCAAAATAAGCTCAGGCACCTCTTCTTGTTGCCATAAGCGAGCGATCCCTTCTAAATATTCGCCAGTGCGAGTCGCATGAGCATTGGTTAATTGATAACGTCCAGCGCCAGCATGAGTATCAAGATAAAGAAAAGGTTTCTCTTTCTCTTTTAAAGACTCAATGATGAGTGTTTGAACAATATGTTTTAAAACATCGGCGTGGTTGCCAGCATGGAAACTATGGCGATAGCTCAGCATTCTTTATCTTCCGTTAGAAATAAGTATAGCTTAGTAATTAATTTACTCTGAAATCGTGATTAAACTCAGTGTATCAGAAAAAGCCGAACTTCTTCATTGAAAGCGAAAGAAACGTTGTGTCTTAGCATTCAGCCGTTATGATAACCCCATATTTCACTTAAGTTTAAATAGGATAGAAAGATGAAAAAATTACTTTTTACAACTATCGCTTTAAGTTTACTCGCAAGTAATGCTTATGCAGATAGACCAGCCAATGGCTGTGAGATAAAAAAACAGAATATCCAAAAACAGATGGAATATGCAAAAGCACATGGTAATCAATATCGTATCCAAGGTTTAGAGCGAGCATTGCAAAATATTGAACGTTATTGCACACCTGAAAAAGTGGTTGAAAACACACGCCTTGAATTACGTGAAAAACAACTTGATGTTAAAGAGCGCGAGCTCGAATTAAAAGAAGCGCAACTTAAAGGTGATGCAGATAAAATTGCTAAACAAGAAAGAAAATTAGCTGAAGAAAAAGCTGATTTAAAAGCAATTGAAGAAGAATTAAATCTACTAACAAAGTAGTTGTCATCAGTAATTAATGCCTACTCCTTATTTGACTGTGAAATACAGAATAAAACAATAAGTGAGTAGCCATTCTCTTATTAAACTAAACTTAATTTCAGAATTGCTGTATTGGTTTTTTATCCTTTATTAAGTACAGATTATCTACGCCTTTTGATAGTGCATCATCTACACTTAAGCCAGAACAAACAAATACATCTCCTAAATCAGTGGCTAATTACAATAAGCATAAGGTGTGTAATAGAAATTAAGCTATGATATTTTTGAGTGAAAACTATAGTAGTGACACTCAGTTATTAAAAATGGACAGATCTAATTTAAAGAGGATATATGTCAGAAGAGCAGCAACCCAAAACAGAAAATGAAAAAACTCAACTGACTCAGCCGCTCAAAAAAGGGCTGGAAAAAGGGATCCATGGTGGAAAAAAAGCCATTGGTGTTGGGATAAAAATCAGTAACTTTATTACTAACATTCCTTTTATTGCACATCTAATTCGTACTGCCGAACGTTTTACCGACAGAATGGGAAATCAGTTTGGTGCTGCTATTACCTATTTTTCATTTTTATCATTAATCCCTGTATTAATGCTTTCCTTTGCTTGTGCGGGTTTCGTTTTAGCCTCAAACCCAGATTTACTCGCTAAATTAATTACAGGTGTTGCAAATAGCATTGATGATCCAACGCTTGCATCCACTGTTCAACAGAGTATTGATACCGCTGTTCGCCAGCGTACAACTGTTGGTTTAACCGGTTTAGCGATTGCACTTTATTCTGGTGTCAATTGGGTGGGTAATTTACGCCAAGCCATTTTGGCGCAATCACGCCCCGTTTGGGAAAGAAATAAAGAAGAACAAGAAAAAATCTACTTCCGCTATTTTCGTGATTTTTTAGCGCTAATTGGCTTACTTTTTGCGTTAATTGTTACTATTACGCTAACTTCTGTGGCTGGTTCAGCCCAACGAATGATTGTTCATACACTGGGATTAGATGGTATTGAATGGCTCACGCCAGTATGGACAACAATCGGCTTAACTATTTCCATTACTGCAAACTATTTACTCTTTTTATGGATATTGTGGATCCTACCTCGCCATCAACCAAAACGTATTTCACTTATTAAAGGTACTCTTATCGCTGCCATTGGTTTTGAAATTTTGAAATCGGTAATGACGTGGATGCTACCTAGAATAGCAAGTTCACCATCAGGTGCCGCATTTGGTTCAGTGATAGGTTTAATGGCTTTCTTCTACTTTTTTGCCCGATTAACACTCTTTTGTGCCGCGTGGATCGCTACTGATGGCCCAAATATGCGTAAAGAACAGTTGTCTGAAACGCAATCAACATCTTAACTTTATGATAAAACTATATGGTTAATTCCCTGAATTAACCGCCTGTAAATAACGTAATAAGGAAAAACAATGCCATACGTTAATATTAAAATTACACGTGAAGGTGCAACCGCAGAGCAAAAAGAGCAACTTATTGCGGGAGCGACACAACTTTTGGTTGATGTATTAGGCAAAAACCCAGCAACTACCGTTGTGGTGATTGATGAAGTTGAAACAGACAACTGGGGAATAGGCGGTAAAACAGTAACAGAATTACGAGCAGCAACAAAAAGTAAATAATGAATTTCTGCAATATAAATAAAGGGTGCCAAGTACACCCTTTTTGCTGATTTATTTGCTGATTTATTTTCCTGACAGATAAGGAAGTAACTATGGTTCAATCAATGACTGATGCTTTTCATGCCTTACCTTCAGCAAGTGCTATCTATATTACAGGTGCAGGTATCCAATACCCATTTGGTATGGCGCACGGATTTTCCGACGAAAGTACCCAGAAAAAATTAACTGTAGATACACCTTTTCGAATTGCGAGTAATACAAAAACCTTTCTCGCCGCCGCTTTTTTACGTTTATGGGAACAAGGTGCTCTATCTCTTGATGATGACATAACTAAGTATTTAAGTGCTAATTATCAACAGACATTATTAGAGCTAGGCTATGATCTTAAGACCATTACACTACGCCATTTATTAAGCCACAGCAGTGGTTTATTCGATCATGCAAATGAAGCTTACCTTGAAGATGTAATTAAAGATCCTTCTCATAAATGGACACGAGAAGAACAAATTGCACGCTATGCTCAACAAGGCTTTCCCATTATCCCCGCAGGAAAACGCTTTATTTATTCAGATACAGGCTACATTTTGTTAGGTGATATTCTTTCTCAGTTTATGAGAAAAAATATGGCCATCGCCGTTCGTGAATTATTACATTTTCAAGACTTAGATTTACCACAAACATGGTGGGAAGGTTTAGAACTACAACCTAAGCATCCTAAAGCGCGTGCCAGACAATTTATAGGCGAACATGAAGGAACCCATATTGATGCTTCAATGGATGCTTTTGGCGGCGGCGGACTTGTGATGACAACCCTTGAGTTAGCTAAATTTACAGCTGATCTCTTCGAAGATAGAGTTTACTTGCATCCATCAACCTTAAAAGAGATGAAATGGCAAGGCTCACACACTGGTGCCGCAAATTATCGTTTAGGTTTAATGGCTGAAGAAACTAGCCTAGGCACACTTTACTATCACCTTGGTTACTGGGGCTCGGTAGCTTATTATTTACCTGAAAAACAGATTGCTATTGCAGGTTTTACAACCCAACGAAATAGCCGTGAGGATTTGATCGCTATTATTAAAGAAGCCTTTAAACGCCTTTAAGGTCAAACAAACAAAAAGCCAAAAATTGGGGGGCACTTCAAATATAGAAATAACACTTTTGGCTTTTTGTTTGCTTTATGGCTGATATATTTTCAATATCAGCCTATCTCTGTTCTATTACGATTTCTTCGTCGGTGTTGTTTCCACCGCTGGAGTTTCAACTGCTTTATTTGGTGTAGCATTAGTTGCAACAGGAGCAGGTGTATTTGCCGTTTCTGGATGAACTTGCTTTTCAAATTGAATACGCAATTCACCTAAATTTACAGTAGGTGTTTCACCACTTTGTGTTAATACAAAAGTAATATCTTCAGATAATACTCTGGACAGCTCCTGATTTAATGTTTCTTTGGTTAAACCTGCTAAAAACGCTTGGCGTAAACGTTGATATTGTTCTGGAGGAATATCAATAATATTACTTTGTTGTGATAACAAACGCTGATTAATTAAAAGAGCAGTACTGGTTTTTGCATAACGAGCAAACAGCTGTGTTAGTTGAAGTTGCTTCTCTTGTTGAAGTTCTTGATACAACTCATCACTAATCCCTTGATTACGCAAACGGCCAAGTTCTTCCCCCACCCATGATGCTAATGCTGGGATATTCGCTGTCGCAGTATCAATATTTAAAGAACAACTTGCGCGCTGATATTGTACTCGACAATCAATGTTAATTTGTGTGCTGTCATTTTCTTTGCGTTGTTCAAGGCTACGACCTAAATGTACAAAAATCACTTCACGAGCTAAATCACTTAACCAATATTTATTTAATGTGTCAGAGTCTTTTACTGGTGACCAATCTAAATCCCAAATTAAAGCAATTTGGTCTTTTGCACGCATAGGCTCTTGCACATATAACGTTTCAGGTTTCATATCAGCAAGAACAGGGACTGGAACGGGTGTTACTCTCTTTCCTGATAGAGATGAAAAAGCCTGATTAATACTTTCAGTCAATGCACGATTATCAACATTACCTGCAACATAAAGCGTCATCATATCAGGGGTATACCAACGCTGTTGGTAATCCGACAACTCTTTGGTATTTACAGATTGATTAACGGGTTTGCCCGGATTGTGGCCTTTTAAATTAGAGCCTTCAAGACGTGAGCGCCAGATAGGATCTTCAATATTAAGAGGAAATGTTGCAATAGGAAGTGGTGATTGAACTGCGTTACGAACCGCATTTTCTGTGTATTGTGCAGGTTTAGCAATACCTGCTAATAATGCAAAAGCATCCTTTAACAACTCAGGCTGGTTGTTCGGTAAACTTAGATTATAAACAGTAAAATCGTATGAAACGATCATTGGAGGCAACGGATAGTCAGGATCTAGTGCATTTTTCCATAGATTATCGCGTTTCTCTGGCGTTAAACCTGTATTTTCCAAAATGTTGAGTTTGGACACCAAGGATGAAAAACCCGTTTCACTGCTTTTTTCTGATAAAGATCCCGTATTGACTAATAAACGGATCTGTATTCTATCATTTGGGCGTTGCGGTGTTTGTAATATTTGCCACTGAAAGCCATTTGCTAGTCGCCCTTCTTGCCAAGCCGGATCAGGCTGTAAAGCCTCTGCTTGAACTTGGCAAACAACAGCGCCGAACATAACGCTTCCCAATAAAATTCGTGTCATTACACCCTGCATGTGAACCTCTGTTGTATTAATCCTTGGTATTAAACCACTTATGAGGTTTAACAATAAGTGCCAAAAGACATGTTAGATGTTGGATGTCTATTTTTTGTATTATCATTCTTTATCACCACAGAAACATGAAATGAAATCACTATAGTGATTAGACTCATTATGGCGTAAGAAGGTTCAGGCCTTCGGCAATTTTTGATCAGATTTTTGATGATTATATCCTTTAACCAGCAAACCAATCTCATCATCACAATGTGATTTTGGACAAGATAACGTTGAAACTTGGCTATCTTTATTGAGGGTGACGGCGATTTGGCGTAAAGGTTTTACAACAATACGATTAATACACCAACTAATAGCAACCGTCAGAATAAGCCCCATTAATAGATATGTTGTTAGCATCAATGCAACAGTATTACTGGCAAAACGATAAAAACGGTTTGTGTCAGCCTGTAAAATGAGATGACCACTATAGGACTTATCATCTGTTGAAGTAATACCTAATGGCTGTAAAGGAATAACAGCTTCAACGGGAATACCAAAAAGCCAACTTGAAAATTCAGAGACTTCTTTTTTGGGTGCAAAATCTAAATTCATTACTTGCACATTCTCGGGTTGCATGACAATCGCTTTACCCAAAATCCCCGTTGCTTTTAGCGCAACTATCTGTTGTTTAGCATCGTTCAAATCTGATCGTAGCAATGCATCAGCGAGTGGTTGCTGAATACTTACACCAGCATTAAAAAGCTGATTTTGATAATCTTCACGACGTTGATCTATCAAATAAACAAGCTGAATACTGATAAAAATAGCAATAGTCACCAACGTAACGCCCGCAACAGCGGCCATCTGTTTTATTGTTAATGAATGTTTAAGATGAGGTTTCATCGTTGCTATTTCCAATATACATGTCTGAACAGAGTGATTATACTGTATTTTTGTGGTTATGTATCACTCTCAATAAAGAAAATAACGTTATAAAAAGCGCCCATCCATTAAAATGAAAGTAGATAAATATATAATTATTATTATTTGAGTATAGTTATAAGATAAAAATAGTAAAATAAAAATAAAATCTTACTCTCTCTTTGTTATTTACAACTAATCTACTTTATATTAATTAAAAGATACAATTCACTAAAAAATACCAGAGCATATAAAATTAAACGCTATTAAACCCTTAACTCCAAGTTAAAACACAATGCTAAGCACCGTATTTTTCTTAATAGAAAATATTATTTTATATTAATACCATTGAAGTTTATATTTTAAAAAACTTATATAAATATAATATTTGATACCTATAAAGTCATTATTGGATTATTTAGTTAAGATTAATTAAATATTATTAATGAAAAAATAAGAACAATATAAAGCAATATATTGTTCTTATTTAATGAGGTGAGTTTATTTTATTTCAACTATAGCGTTATCTTGCTCCACTGCAAAACAAGCAATAAGTTGACCGTTATACTCTTTTAATGTTGGCTGTAATTGACTACATGGTCCAAATGCACGACGACAACGAGCAGCGAAAGCGCAACCCGGTGGTGGATTTAATGGGCTTGGTAATTCTCCCGTTAATTTAATGCGCTCTCGCCTTAATTCAGGTGTCAATCTTGGTGTTGCTGATAATAATGCCTGAGTATAAGGATGTTGTGGATTTTCAAAAATTTGTGCTTTTGTTCCTTTTTCTACACAACGCCCTAAGTACATTACAATAACTTCATCTGCAATATGCTCAACAACCGAAAGATCATGGGAAATAAACACATAAGAGAGTCCCATATCTTGTTGCAGATCCATCATTAAATTCAGTACTTGGGCACGAACTGATACATCCAGTGCAGAAACTGGTTCATCCGCTACCACAATATCAGGATCAAGCATCAAACCACGCGCAATAGCAATACGCTGACGTTGACCACCAGAAAACATATGTGGGTATCGGCTATAATGTTCTGTTTTTAATCCAACTTTAGCCATCATTGATAATACTTTTTCTTTACGCTCAGAGGCATTCAGTGTTGTATTAATTAATAAAGGCTCTTCTAAAATTTGCCCCACTTTTTTACGTGGGTTCAATGATCCATAAGGATTTTGAAACACAATTTGGATCTTCTGGCGACGTAATTTCTCAGCCGATTTATCTTTAATTAACAGATTTTGCCCACGATAAGAAAGCTCACCGGAAGTAGGGATCTCAATCATTGTTAATAATCGGCCTAATGTAGATTTGCCACATCCCGACTCACCAACAACAGCCAAGGTTTTACCGCGCTCTAATTCAAAAGAGACACCATCAAGGGCTTTAACTGTTCTCTCTTTTGAGAAAAGCCCGCCTTTTACGCTGTAATACTTCGCTAAATTAACCGCTTTTAATAGGGGAGTTGATACATTTGGATTAACTTCAGCCATGAGTTGGTCTCCCTGTATTATCTAACGGTGTATGACATTTCACACGGTGCATTCCTAGTTCTTTTAATTCAGGCTCAACCTTATAACATTCATCATGAGCGTATGGGCAACGTGGATTGAGTAAGCAACCTGTTGGTCGATCATAACGTCCCGGTACAACGCCCGGTAGTGATGCTAATCTCGCTTTATTACTCGCGAACTCGGGAAGAGCTCTTAATAATGCTTGAGTATAAGGATGACGAGGCGCTTTAAAAATTTCTGATGCTTTTCCTGATTCCACCACTTGCCCCGCATACATCACAATAATTGTGTCCGCAGCTTCTGCCACTAATGCTAAATCATGAGTGATCAACACTAGTGCCATATTTTCTTGTTTTTGTAAGTCGAGCAAAAGCTCTATAATTTGAGCCTGAATAGTCACATCCAGCGCAGTGGTCGGTTCATCAGCAATCAATAACTTAGGGCGACAAGCAATTGCCATGGCAATCATAACACGCTGACTCATTCCCCCTGAAAGCTGGTGTGGATAAACATCTAAGCGAGAAGCTGGATCAGGAATACCCACCAGCGTTAAGAGGTCGATAGCACGTTGTTTACGTGTTTTACGACTTCCACCTTGATGGACTTTTAACGCTTCCATAATTTGATAGCCAACCGTAAAGCAAGGATTCAAGCTTGTCATTGGATCTTGGAAAATCATCGCAACATCAGCACCGACTAAATTGCGTCGCTCTGATTCAGAGATTTTCATAAGATCTCTACCATCAAAATAAAGCTCTTGTGCGCTCACTCGCCCCGGAAAATCAATAAGCCCCATAATCGCCAACGAGCTAACAGATTTACCCGAACCAGATTCCCCTACAATGCCGACTACTTGCCCTTCTTCAACCTGATAGCTAATTCGGTCTACCGCTTTAAACGGAGTATCTTCATCACCAAAGTGAACAGATAATTGATTAATATTTAGTAATGCCATGTTCTTACTCCGTTACTGCTTTAATTTCGGATCAAGCGCATCTCGTAAACCATCACCCATTAAGTTAAAGGCTAATACGGTAAACAAAATCGCTAGACCAGGAAACGTCACAACCCACCATGCACTTTGTGTAAATTGCAACACATCAGATAACATGGTTCCCCATTCAGGTGTTGGTGGTTGCGCGCCCATGCCTAGAAAGCCCAATGCCGCCATATCTAAGATTGCATTAGAAAAACCTAAAGAGGCTTGAACAATTAAAGGTGCAAGGCAGTTAGGTAAGATATTGATAAACATCTGACGCATTGAACCTGCGCCCGCAACACGAGAGGCAATCACATAATCGCGGTTAACTTCAATTAAAACAGCAGCACGCGTCAGTCGAACATAATGCGGTAAGGCAACAAAAGTTAATGCGATAGAAGCATTAACAATAGAGGGACCAAAAATAGCAACCAATACTAACGCCAATAATAAGCTAGGTAATGCCAGCATGATGTCGACAACACGCATAATGCCGATATCCACAAGACCGCCAAAATAACCCGCTGCCAACCCTAGAATGATCCCTAAAATAAGTGACAGTACGACAACAATACAGCCCACCAATAATGAAAGGCGAGCACCAAACATTAAGCGCGAAAGAATATCGCGGCCAACATCATCTGTACCCAGAATAAATTGCCAGCTTCCGCCTTCTTGCCAAACAGGAGGAGCCAATAAGAAATCTCGAAATTGCTCATTAGGGGCATGAGGTGCAAGAAAACCTGCAAGTGATGCAATAAGCAACATAATTACAATATAGATTAACCCAACAACAGCACCTTTATTTTGTTTAAAGTAATGCCAGAATTCTTGAAAGGGCGTCATGGGAGCCGGTGCACTGATGACCGGTGTTACTTTATTTTCAGTCATTTATGCATTCCTTATTTTTTATGGCGAATACGAGGATTCACAATGCCATAAAGAACATCAACCAACAGATTGACGAAGATAATCATCGTTGCAATTAAAAGCACACCACCTTGAACAACGGGGTAGTCACGTCGTTGTAAAGCATCAATCAACCAGCGTCCTAATCCCGGCCATGAGAAAATGGTTTCTGTTAAGATTGCGCCAGCCAGCATTGTCCCGACTTGTAATCCAATAACGGTGACAACAGGCAACATTGCATTACGTAATGCGTGGATAAGAATGACGCGAGCACGGCTTAAGCCTTTTGCTCTTGCAGTACGAATATAATCTTCGCCTAATACTTCAAGCATAGAAGAGCGCGTCATACGCACGATAACGGCTAAAGGAATGGTTCCTAATACAATGGCAGGTAAAATGATGTGATGAATGGCATCTAAGAAATCCCCTTCCTCACCCCAAATAAAGGTATCAATCAGCATAAATCCAGTAAGTGGATTACTGTCATCTAAAAAGACGCTATCAGCAAGACGTCCAGAGACAGGTGTTAGGTCTAATTTCACAGACACTAACATGATTAACATGATCCCCCACCAGAAGATTGGCATCGAGTATCCTGCTAATGACACACTAATCGCAGTATGATCAAAGATAGACCCGCGTTTTACCGCAGCTAAAACACCAACAGGGATCCCAACTGAAACCGCAAAAATCATGGCGCAAACGCCAAGTTCTAAAGTGGCTTTAAAGCGAGGTAAAAATTCATCCCATACAGGAATGCGGCTTTTTAATGAGATACCCAAATCACCATGGAGAATGCCATTTAGGTAATTGATATATTGTTGCCATAAAGGCTTATCCAGCCCTAATTCTGCCATTAAATAAGCATGACGCTCTGGAGAAAGGCCTCGTTCACCCGCCATAATCATTACTGGATCACCGGGAATAAGATGGACGAAAATAAACGTCAGTAATGTAATTCCGATAAACGTAGGGATCACAAGTCCCAAACGTTGAAGGATAAATTGCAGCATATCCTAATTCTCTTTTCAAACATCAGCTAAAAGATAGCGCTGATAAATCAGGGGAAAGTCCCCTGCGCCCACAGTGTACTGAATGTATTCGTTATTATTGAATAGCGGTGCCTTTCATAAAGAAAGACACCGTACTTAAGGCAATCCAATGATTAGGTATTGCTATTATTTAAGAGAGACATTCTCGAAGTGATGTTTGCCTAACGGATCAACCACGTAGTTTTCTACTTTTTTACTCACTGGTTCATAAACGGTCGAGTGAGCAATAATCAGAGCAGGTGCTTGATCATGCATAACAACTTGAGCTTGTTTGTAGAGTTCAACACGCTTGTCGTGATCGGCTGCGACTCGAGCAGGTTGGATCAGATCTTCAAATGGCTTATAGCACCATTTTGAATAGTTCGAGCCTTGCTCTTTTGCTGCACAACTAAATAGCGTAGCGAAGAAGTTATCTGGATCCCCATTATCTCCCGTCCAACCCATCATCACGGCTTGGTGTTCACCGGATTTAGCACGTTTGAGATATTCGCCCCACTCGTAACTTACAATCTTGGTTTTAACACCAATTTTTTCCCAATCTGCTTGTACCATTTCAGCCATACGGCGAGCATTTGGATTGTAAGGGCGTTGTACTGGCATTGCCCATAAATCGATAGTAAAACCATCTGCAAGGCCCGCTTCTTTTAGTAATGCTTTGGCTTTTTCAGGGTTATATTCGTAATCAACGATATCGTCGTTATAACCCCACATTGTAGGAGGGATGAGGTTTTTCGCTTTCTGGCCTGCGCCTTGATAAACAGCTTCAATAATGGCGTCTTTATTTACCGCCATACTCAATGCTTGGCGAACCTTTTGGTTATCCAGTGGTTTTTTCTCAACGTTAAAAGAGATATAACCCACATTTAAGCCTGGTTGCTCTAATAGGTTGATATCGCTATTTTGTTTCATCTTCGCAATATCAGCAGGATTTGGGAAAGGCATTGCGTGACACTCACCTTTTTGCAATTTGGCATAACGCACAGAAGCATCAGGTGTAATAGAAAAGACTAAACGATCAATATCTGGTTTTTTACCCCAATATTGGTCATTCGCTTTATAAAGAATACGAGAATCTTTTTGATATTGCTGTAATTGGAAAGCCCCTGTACCGATAGGGTCTAAGTCTACTTTTTCAGGTGTACCTGCCTTCATCATATTATCTGCGTATTCAGCAGATAATATAGAAGCAAAGTCCATTGCCATATCAGCAATAAAAGGCGCTTCTGAACGTGTTAAAACAAAACGAACGGTATGATCATCAACCTTCTCGATTTTCTCGATCATGTTGTTCATATCCATTCCCGAGAAGTATTCATAACTTCCGCCAGACACTTTATGGTAAGGATGTTTCGGATCCATTTGACGCATAAACGTGTACATCACGTCATCTGCATTAAATTCACGTGTTGGCTTAAAGGTTTTACTACTATGCCAATTTACGCCTTGACGTAAATGGAAGGTATACACTTTGCCATCATCACTCACATCCCAGCTTTCAGCTAAGCCTGGAATGATTTCTGTTGTACCCAGTTTAAATTCAACTAAACGGTCATAAATAGGCACTGAACTTGCGTCATAGGTTGTTCCAGAAGTAAATAGCTGAGGGTTAAATCCTTCAGGTGAGCCTTCAGAGCAATACACCAATGTTTTTGCCTGCACACCCGCAGAAACAGCTAATGCTAGCAATCCCATTGTGGCGGTTAAAATTCCTGTCTGTTTTTTGGAGCTTTTCATCATTACTCTCCGAAATTGTTCTGTTGTGTTTTGGTTTCCTGTTTAAAAACGGAATACCTTTTTATTTTGTCATTGTTCAATTAACCAACTGTATCCCCTTACGTCAATAAGGTGTTAGAAGGTAAAAAGAACCAGTTATAAACACAAATGAAACAAATATTGAACAAACTCAGAATAAAAAAATAAGTCCTTGCCTAATATCTAGTCAATAAAACCACATATTAAGAAATCATTAAGTGAAATGACTTTTTAAAAAAAAGCCATAATTTGTGATTAACCGCTTAAATATTGAACGAATATTTTGAAATGAAACAAAGAACTTGGTGCTTTATTCTGTTATAGAAGAAAAATAATTACCTTATCAGAGGATCCTGATTTTAGTTTTAATCAGGCAAATAGAGTGAAAAGTATCAACTTTTAGCTCTTAGCGAATCACTTAACTAGATAAGGCCATGAAATTCAGTCTGTTATTAATGATTTTAATTCTTTCATAGTGAAAAATTTATATTCTTTAAGCATTATCAGAAGTTCTATCGCCCATAAAAAGTGGCGTTGGAAGAAAATTTACAGATGTCTTTAGGCTGTTTATTAAAAAACTTCTAAAATGATTTAATGCCTAAGCAACTTTATAGGCCAGCTAAATCCACTGCTTTTTCAGCCAATATTTATCTTGATTTGGAAAATATTTCCACGGTTCTCTGTTTCTGAGTTGTATGGGAGTTTGGAATGCAGATAGAGATAGAGATAAGATAGAAGTAAGATGATCGAGAGAAAACACCGTTTATGGTGAAATCAAAAATAAGAGTGAGGTATTTTTGGTAAGACTAAAACGACAAAACCCCGCTTTGAAAGCGGGGTTTCTTAATATGGTCGGCGAGAGAGGATTCGAACCTCCGACCCACTGGTCCCAAACCAGTTGCGCTACCAGGCTGCGCTACTCGCCGAAAACGAGGTGCATCTTACTGCCAGAAACCCACTCCGTCAATACTTTTTTAGTATCCCCTGACTGTTCGTATGGTTTTCAACCAAAATGGTTGATTTTTAACTTTTTTATCATAAAAAGAGATGAATTTTAGCGTTATTGTAACAAGCTCATCTGTCTATCTTCGTTTTATTATGGCTTTCTTTACGTTACTCATAAAACATGAAAAAAAATAACAAATTTATTATTAATTATTATCGTCTAATTAGTGTGCTTTTTATATAATTCCCTTATGTCAAATAAGGTAGGTAGTTTAGAGAATGAAACAATGTTGGTGGGGTGTCGCATTACTTTTATTGTCAACCACACTTCCAGCTCAAGCATCTACAACTCATGCTTGCAGAGTGTACTTTAAAGAAGCGGATAAATTTATTCAGTACATTTCTCAAAGAGAAGATCTGAAACATAATATGCCGGAGATTAAGGCTAACTTTGAGCAAAGCAAAAAGCAGATAATGACAGCACCTCTGGCAGAACAAAAAGTAATATGTGACAAGGAAATGCAAGAGCTTAATAGTTTGAATAAAATGTTTGGACCTAAAGAAGAAACGCTACTAAATAAATAATCAAATAAACAGTAATGACTAAATATAATTACTTATTTATTATTTAGTCATTAATTTGATATTAATTCTTATTTTCATGATTATTATTCGCAGTCGTATTTTCCAATCTTTTTATGCGTTCTTTAGGAGAATTATCACTTTTATCATCACCCTGAGTATAATAATCATAAGGTAATAATAAAGTATCTAATACGGCACTAAAAGGGAGATCGAGAATAACCAATGGTTTCATTGCCCATCCAGTTTCATCATCTTTTAGCATTGTCATGTTATTTTTTGTCCCTGAATAAAGTTCTTTATTCGGGCCTGCATGGGTCATAACACTTGAGCAACCTGTTAGTAATGTCGTCAAAAATGTGACTAATGTTAAATTTTTACTTGTTGTTCTAAATATCATAGGGCACCTATAAAACGAGATCTGTAGTCAACGCTTTTTATCATATAGTTAAACCTGTTTTCTCTTACAGGACAAGAGAAAGATGATATAAAAAAGCTTAATTTTTTAGTTATTAAATAAATAAGTCTAGCGTGAAAATGTTTCACTTTATCTAATTAAAAAAAGCATAATAATATTATTAATTATTATGTTTCGATGATATTAAAATTCAACCCTCATTATTTTAAATAAACACTTTAACTCTATATTTACCTTTCTTGTTCTTTTAATCTCTATATATGTTGAATCTGTGCGATAAGACACAGCGACTTTCATGATTCTTTGCCAAAATAGGTTTATCGTTTTAGCTCAAATTTTCTCATTTTTATTTTTGGGTACAGGATCTTTTTATGAGTGATATTGCATTAACAATGGTGATGTTGTCATTAGCAGGCGCTCTAGGTCTTTGGATTGGCAATATCAAAATCTATCGAGTCAGCCTAGGGATAGGCGGTGTTCTTTTTGGTGGAATTATTATTGGCCACTTTGCTCAGCACTATAACTTTTCACTTAATGCACAAACTCTTCATTTTATTCAAGAATTTGGACTTATTCTTTTTGTTTATACCATTGGTATCCAAGTCGGCCCAGGTTTTTTCTCCTCATTGCGTGTTTCAGGCTTAAAACTAAACGCCTTCGCCATCTTAATTATTCTTCTTGGCTCAGTCATAACCGCTTCTATTTATCGCCTATTTGACGTTCCTTTACCTATTATTTTGGGTATTTTTTCTGGTGCTGTCACCAACACCCCGTCTTTAGGTGCTGGGCAACAAATACTGACAGATCTGCATATTGATCCGGCTTCTGTGGGGCAAATGGGGATGGGCTATGCCATGGCCTATCCTATGGGTATCTGTGGCATTCTGCTAGTAATGTGGCTTATTCGTGTGTTCTTTAAAATCAACATTGATGAAGAAGCAAAAGCCTTTAGTAACCAACAACACAGTACTAAAGATGCACTACATACCATTAATATTGCGATTAAAAACCCCAATTTAGATGGCTTATTAATGCAAGATATTCCTCTGCTCAATGAAGATGCCATCGTCTGCTCCCGCTTAAAGCGTGGAGATAACATTATGGTACCTATGCCTTCAACGATTATTCAGTTGGGGGATTTACTGCATATTGTGGGTTCAAAAGAAGATCTCAATAAAGTACGTCTAGTACTTGGTGAGGAGGTCGATGCTTCACTTTCAACATCAACAAATTTACTTCAATCAGTACGAGTCGTCGTAACGAATGATTCCGTGCTCAGTAAACGTTTAAAAGATCTGGATCTTAAAAGAAAATACGATGTTGTAGTGACTCGATTGAACCGCGCGGGTATCGAACTTATTCCAAGCAATAATAGTATGTTGCAATTCGGGGATATTCTTAATGTCGTTGGACGCCCTGAGTCTATTGAAGCCATTACAGTCCTGTTAGGTAACGCCCGTCAGAAATTAGAACAAGTTCAGATGCTTCCTGTCTTTATTGGTATCGGCTTAGGGGTTTTACTTGGCTCTATTCCTATTTTTATTCCCGGTATTCCTGTGGCACTTAAATTAGGTTTGGCTGGTGGTCCTCTTGTTGTTGCCTTAATTTTAGGACGTATTGGTACATTTGGTAAGCTTTATTGGTTTATGCCTCCAAGTGCAAACTTGGCATTGCGAGAATTAGGAATTGTCATGTTTCTTGCTGTGGTAGGGTTAAACTCTGGCGGTGAATTTGTCGAAACCTTAATTTATGGTCAAGGCTTGAGTTGGATTGGTTATGGTATTTTGATTACATTATTACCGTTATTGATTGTTGGTGTGATTGCCAGAGTCTTCTTTAAGCTTAATTATTTAAGCCTCTGCGGAATGTTGGCAGGTTCAATGACCGATCCCCCTGCATTAGCTTTCGCAAACTCAATTCATAGCTCAAGTGGGGCTGCCGCGCTCTCCTATGCCACAGTTTACCCTTTAGCAATGTTTTTACGCATCATAACACCACAATTAATGGCACTTATTATATGGACTTTGTAGTAAAAATAATAAATATATTAAACAGTTGAACCAAATTTGTTATCAAAATCTACATTTGGCTTAGCAGAGGGATAATTAAGGCAATGAATGGCTCTTATTTAAGCCATAGATTTTATAAATGTCTGTTTTAATAGTTCTCGTGCTAAGAAATTTAGATTGAGACGGATTGCTAAATTTTTAGTAATCAATTTCTTTCCGTCAAACTTATGCTCAAAAGTCCTCGTTATTGTCTTTGCCCCTTCTTCTCGCTGAAGGGGCATTTTTATTAGATATTCACTGGCTGATAGATGTTCTCGATTTCTTCAGCCAGAATTTTTATTCCTTTCTCAATCAATTCAGGTTCAGGTACGTAATTCATCCGCATACATTGATGAGCGTGAGCCCATGAATCTTCTAATCCCGGAAAGAAGTAATGTCCCGGCACCATTAATACACCACGTTTTTTCAAACGACGGTAAAGCTCTTCACAAGAAACAGGTAAATCTTTAAACCAAAGCCATAAAAAGATTGCACCTTCAGGCTTATGAATAAGACAACGTTCTTCAGGTAAGTAACGGCGGATAATATTAATAGTTTCAAGTACTCGTTGATGATAGAACGGCCCTATTACATCTTGAGATAACCGCATTAAATCATCACGTTTTAGCATCTCTAATGCCATTGCAGGCCCAATTCCACCGGGTGCGAGGCTAATAATGCCATTAACATTTGTAATGGCTGAAATCAGCTCTTCATTGGCGATAATAATACCACAACGTGCTCCCGGTAAGCCTAGCTTAGACAGGCTCATACAAAGGATAGTGTTGTCATTCCAACGAGGTGTAGCTTGAGTGAAAATAATACCCGGAAAAGGAACACCGTAAGCATTATCTATAATCAGAGGGATATTGTGCCGTTTAGCTAAAGCCTCTAGCTTTTCAACTTCATCATCAGTAATTACATTACCCGTTGGATTGGTTGGTCTAGAAACACAAATAGCAGCAATATCATCACCAATTTCAAGATGAGTAAAATCGACATGATATTTAAATTGCCCATTCGGCAACATTTCTATTGTTGGCTTATTCGCAACAAACAGATCTTCTTCTAACCCAGAATCAGTATAACCAATGTATTCAGGGGCAATTGGGAAAAGAATTTTACGTTTCTTCCCATCTTTAGTTGTGCCACCTAATAAATTAAATAGATAGAAAAAAGCACTTTGACTGCCATTAGTTAATGCAATATTTTTTGCCGAAATATTCCAGCCTAGCTTCTGTTTTAAACATGCCGCCAACGCTTGTAACATAGCATCTTTGCCTTGTGGGCCATCATAGTTACAAACCGCATCACTTAATGAGCCATTTTCGGTCATCTCTTTAAGTAATTGGCGAAAATAGTTATCCATTTCAGGAATATGAGCAGGATTCCCGCCCCCTAGCATCACAGCACCGGGTGTGCGTATTCCTTCATTTAAATCTTGCATCAAGCGAGCAATGCCTGAGTGCTGAGCAAACTTTTGCCCAAATTGTGATAGTTGAGTCATCTTTGCAGGTATCTTCTATGTTGCTTTCTCGTTAAGAAATACCATACCGCGAGCTTTAACTGGCATCAATAGTTATAATCTAAATGATAGAGTAGTAATATTAATATGATTTTAAATATTGAAATATAAAATCAATAACACTCTAGATTAAAGATAACTCAACTCATATTTTACTTTTTATTGGCGTTTTCACTCTCTTCTTGGCGGCAAAAACAAGAGAGAATATGGTCATCAACCATACCAACAGATTGCATAAAAGCGTAGCAAGTTGTTGTACCAACAAATTTAAAGCCTTTTTTCTTCAACGCTTTTGCCATTTTATCTGAGATTTCAGTGGACGCGGGCACTTGGGAAATATTGTTCCACTGATTAATAATGGGTTTATTATCAACAAATTGCCAAATAAACTGACTAAAATCTTCGCCTTGTTCTTCCATTGCCATGAAAATACGGGCGTTATTAATAATGGCGTTAATTTTTCCTTGATGACGAATAATTGCGGGATCTTGTAATAAAGCTTCAACATCCTTATCTGTCATTTTGGCAATTTTTTCGGGTGAAAAATTAAAAAAACAGCGACGATAACCTTCTCTTTTCTTAAGTACGGTATACCAAGATAACCCAGCTTGTTGACCTTCAAGACAGATCATTTCAAAAAGCTTGTATTTATCTCGTTCAGCTTTACCCCATTCATCATCATGATATGCCAAATATTCGGGATCACTGGTTACCCAATCGCAACGCTGTTTATTCATTTTTTCATTCCTTGTTACCAATAACTTGTAATAGCACCATTTTATATACTGTATAAATACACATGTAAATAGGTGAAAAAAATTCAATCTAATTCTTTGAGCATAGTCATAAACTCAATTAAGGGATTATTTTTTTGATCGAGGGAAAATTGCCCGCATTCCTTGCTGTATATCTTTCGTCTAGAAGGTATACTGAAACCTTTCTTTTTATTCTATGTATCGCCATGCGGATATAACATGCAAAAGTTTGATACCAAAACCTTTCAAGGTCTTATCCTGACACTACAGGATTACTGGGCTCGCCAGGGCTGTACCATTGTCCAACCATTAGATATGGAAGTGGGTGCAGGAACATCACACCCAATGACTTGTTTACGTGCATTAGGCCCAGAGCCTATCGCTGCGGCTTATGTGCAACCTTCTCGTCGTCCAACAGACGGACGTTACGGTGAAAACCCTAACCGCTTACAGCACTATTACCAATTCCAAGTTATCATTAAGCCATCACCTGATAATATTCAGGAACTTTATCTTGGCTCATTAAGAGAATTAGGTTTAGACCCAACAATTCATGATATTCGTTTTGTGGAAGATAACTGGGAGAACCCAACTTTAGGTGCTTGGGGCTTAGGCTGGGAAGTTTGGCTCAACGGCATGGAAGTGACACAGTTTACCTATTTCCAACAAGTAGGTGGATTAGAGTGCAAACCTGTTACAGGTGAAATCACTTACGGCTTAGAACGTCTTGCCATGTATATTCAAGGTGTTGATAGCGTTTATGACTTAGTTTGGTGTGATGGTCCATTAGGTAAAACCACCTATGGTGATATCTATCATCAAAACGAAGTTGAGCAATCAACCTATAACTTTGAATACGCCGACGTAGACTTCCTGTTCTCTTGCTTTGAGCAATATGAAAAAGAAGCTCGTGAGTTGTTAGAGTTAGAAAAACCTCTGCCTTTACCTGCCTATGAACGTATTTTAAAAGCGGGACACACCTTTAACTTATTGGATGCACGTAAAGCTATCTCTGTGACAGAGCGTCAGCGTTATATTTTACGTATCCGTACTTTAACCAAAGCGGTTGCTGAAGCATATTATGCTTCTCGTGAAGCCCTTGGTTTCCCTATGTGTAAAAAGTAAGAGGCTATCATGACAACTGAGACTTTCCTTGTGGAAATCGGCACAGAAGAATTACCGCCGAAAGCGCTTCGTTCTTTAGCCGAATCTTTTGCTGCTAATTTTACTGCTGAGCTGGATAACGCCAATATCACTCATGGTGATGTATCTTGGTTTGCAACTCCTCGCCGTTTGGCCATTAAAGTGGCTAATATGGCGAAATCTCAAGCAGATAGAACCATTGAAAAACGTGGTCCTGCGATTGCTCAAGCATTTGACGCTGATGGTAAGCCAACAAAAGCGGCTGAAGGTTGGGCAAGAGGGTGTGGCATTACTGTTGACCAAGCAGAACGTTTATCAACAGATAAAGGTGAATGGTTATTTTATCGTGCAGAAGTAAAAGGTGAAGCTGTTAACCAATTACTAATTGGCATGGTAAGCAATGCATTATCAAAATTACCAATTCCAAAATTAATGCGCTGGGGTGATAAAGAAACTCACTTTGTACGCCCTGTTCATACCGTCACCTTATTATTAGGTGATACCGTTATTGATGGTGAAATTTTAGGTATCCAAAGCGATCGTGTTATTCGTGGCCACCGTTTTATGGGTGAAGCTGAATTCACTATTGATAATGCAGATCAGTATCCTGAAATTCTTTATGAGCGCGGAAAAGTTATCGCTGATTACGAAACGCGTAAATCAATTATTCTTCATGATGCTCGTCTTGCGGCTGAAAAACTTGGCGGTATTGCCGATTTAAGCGATAGTTTAGTCGAAGAAGTTACTTCATTGGTTGAATGGCCAGTTGTGTTAACAGCAAAATTTGAGGAAAAATTCCTCGAAGTTCCTGCTGAAGCACTGGTTTATACCATGAAAGGTGACCAAAAATACTTCCCCGTTTATGACAAGCAAGGCAAATTATTACCTAACTTTATTTTCGTCACTAATATTGAATCTTCTGATCCACAACAGATCATTAGCGGTAACGAAAAAGTAGTGCGTCCTCGTTTAGCTGATGCTGAGTTCTTCTTCAAAACTGACCGTAAACAACGTTTAGAAGATAACTTACCACGCCTTGAAACCGTATTATTCCAGAAAGATTTAGGCACACTGCGTGATAAAACAGACCGTATTCAAGCATTAGCCGGCTTTATTGCTGGCAAAATGGGTGCTGATGTTAATAAAGCAACCCGTGCAGGTTTACTGTCAAAATGTGACTTAATGACCAATATGGTGTTCGAATTCACAGATACCCAAGGTGTTATGGGTATGCATTATGCGCGTCATGATGGTGAAGCCGAAGAAGTCGCGGTTGCATTAAAAGAACAATATCAGCCTCGTTTCGCGGGTGATGAATTACCTTCTAATCCTGTTGCTAGCGCCCTCGCTATTGCAGAGAAGATGGATACACTTGCGGGTATTTTCGGTATTGGTCAACATCCTAAAGGGGATAAAGACCCATTTGCTCTACGTCGTGCATCACTGGGTGTTTTACGTATTATCGTTGAGCAAGATTTACCGTTAGATATTGAAGCGCTGACACAAGAAGCGGTTCGCCTTTACGGTGACAAACTGACTAATAAAAATGTGGTCAGTGATGTGGTTGAGTTTATGTTAGGTCGTTTCCGTTCTTGGTATCAAGAATTGGGTTACAGCATTGATACTATTCAAGCTGTATTAGCACGTCGTCCAACACAACCTGCTGACTTTAATGCTCGCGTTAAAGCAGTCACTTACTTCCGCACATTAGACGAAGCCTCTGCATTAGCAGAAGCCAATAAACGTGTTTCTAACATCTTAGCAAAATCCGCTGATGTAAAACTGAATGACACTGTTTTAGCTTCCGTCTTAAAAGCACCAGAAGAAGTTCAATTAGCGGCTAATCTTTCTGTATTACAAGATAAATTGGCACCATTATTTGCAGAGCGCAAGTATCAAGAAGCACTAGTTGAACTTGCCTCATTGCGTGATGTGGTCAATAACTTCTTTGATAAAGTTATGGTAATGGATGAAGACGAAGCTGTTCGTATCAACCGTTTAACTATGTTAAGCCAATTACGTGAACTGTTCTTAAAAGTCGCGGATATTTCTGTTTTACAATAAATTGTAAACCCCAGAAAACATAAACCGGCACTGTGAAAGCAATGCCGGTTTTTTTATCAAACATCATTATTTTTACTCGAATTATCTTTTAGAGGATGATGAACAAGTTCCATAATTCTTATCGACTCTCTATCAATGATATTTACAATAATATGCAGTAAATCATCAATATCCTCCGCATAAAAAGATTCAATCTCCGTTTCTATTTCAATAGGAAAACCATTTATTTTACTAAAACTATAACCAAATAATATAAATCCAGATTCATCACTGACATTTACTTTATCAACACAAATAAGCCTTTCGCTATTAATAAATTTAGGACAGTAATGATGATTATCTTTAAATAATACTTTAATTTTATTATTGGTGATCACTTCTAGCTTTTCGATAACTATACTTATTTTATTCTCTATTTTATTTTTTATATCAATAATAGAGGATGCTCTATCCAATGAAGCCTTTATCTTTTCAAAAAAGTTATTTTCATCGTTCATGTGAAACCCTACAAAATATTGGATAATGATCAAATTTTTTAAAGAAAATATTATCGAGGCAGTGATTAGCATCATTTAGGATCCGATAGAAATCAAGCTGTTCGAGGTCTAATTTAAAACAATCTTCTTTTCCATATAAAAATGAAGAAGAGAAAATCATTTGGTCAAAAACATACCATCGATTTATTGATGCCGAATTATAATAATACGTACCTAAGTTATTTGTTTTCTTATCCGACAAAAGATACCAAAATGGATTAAATAATAGTTCTCTTTTCTTTTTTATGATGTGATAGTCTCTTGTTGCATATAGTGTATTAATCATGACATCAGAATAAGGTTCAGTATTATAATCACCCATACAAATAATTTGGGTATCTTTTCCTTTATTCTCAAATAGTTTATCAATACTATTTCTCAACTCTTGAGCAGCTATACGCCTAGTTTTTTCATCAGCACTGAGTACAGATGGCCAGTGTGATAAAAAGAATGTGATCATTTTTTGATTTTCAAGATCTTTAAATGAAACACTAACACCCACTCTTATTGTTCTATTATCAGGTTGAAGTTTAGTTAAAAACTTACTTGAGATAAATACTAATTTATTCATATTGTACATTATAGAAATATCAATAAGTACACGGCCTATCTTTCCTGATAAATCGATATACTCCATATTTAATTCGCAAGCTAATTGTTCGAAATCTAGGTTATCCCTTTTAGAAATCTCACAAAGTGCAACTATATCAAGCGTTCTCTTTTTTATCATTTCTCTTAGATATTGTTTTACCAATCCAATATCTTCTATATCTATTTTCTTACTTGATCTTATTGGTGGGGATAATCCCATATTCCACCAACATAAATTTAATTCCATTTTTATATATCATTCCATTAATAATAAATTACATTTAAATATTACTAGTTATTATCTCACTAAAGTTTAGTAATTTAGCACAACAAATAAAAATAGAAAAAACAATAAAACAAATCAAAATAAACAAATATTTTAATTCATTTTTAAACTATTAGCTTTTTATTAAATGAAAGGTATCTTATTATTTAAGATACCTTATTTATATACGATAAAACGTTACAACCTAGTCTCTACGGTGAATATCTGGCGATAACCATCAACATCGCGCATAAATGCAATATATTGATCATCTGGAGAGAATACGACGGCATCACTACTTGGTGCCTGTGCTGTTCTTTCAGTTAACCGAGTTAACTCACCCGTTTTCACATTACATAGCATCACGCTGTTATCACAAATAAAGGTGAGATATTGTCCGTTACTATTCCACGTAAAGGCTGACTGAATATCCCAATCCTGCGAGGTGATTTGTTTTATCTCTTTCGTACTTGGCGATACGGTATATAACTGCACAATACCGTTATCATCTTTCATTAAGAAAGCAATCGCATCACCTTGTGGAGAACTTCTTAGCCAGTGACGAGGCTGATTTAAAACACCAGCATATTTTCTATTTGCTGTATTTGTTAGGCGAACTTGATGAATGCCTTTAGCCACTGCTGGCATTGTTGTATCGGTTCCTGCCAATGGTTTATCACCCTCAACACTGAAAGCCTGATTATCATCAGGTAAATCCACGAGGAAAATATCAGCAACTTTATCGCCATTTTCACTCAGGGTATCGCCGATAAATGCAATAGCCCAACGTTGCTGTGAACCATCAGCCTTTATATAACCTTGAGTACCTACCCAACACTCTTCATAGGCTTTATTAATTTCGTCGCTTCCCTTTTGTGGATGAGCAACGGTTTGGCTTACTACAGTGCAAAAATATTCACCGTCATATTCACGAGGATGTTTTTTAGCGACATTAACCGCTTTTAGTGGCACAGCAACAGCTACATTACGTTGATCATATTCACCACCAAGTTCATGCATAATATGATCATTGTAGGTAAAGCTTAAACGCGTACCGTCAGGACTAAAGACGTGAACATGTGTACCGCCACGTAATGCACCTGCTTGATAAGGTGATGTCAACGAACAAGCGTCAATATTAAATGCACGATTATTATCTGACTCATCAACAATCACACCTCGACGATGATGAAAGTCATAATGCCATTCATTATCTGGGTTTTCTGGCCCATGAATAAAGGCATAACGCACGGGCTCTGTTGGGCTTACTGTCGCAACCCCTGCATGTGCCCCTTGTGTTGCTGTGTAAATGATCTGTTGCTGTTTTGTTTTCGCATGAATTTTTTCTATGGTTAGACCTGTAAAAGATCCCCCATTGGGACGTACATCATAGACTAACCACTGGCTATCTGGTGTCCAAACATTTATATTAGTTAGCTGATGATGACGGCGATCAAACGTAATCTGGTGTTCCTGAAAAGACATATTTATCCTTATCGGGAAATAAATTTCCACATTATAAAAACTAATTAATTTTACCTGGCACTAAAAAAATTCAGTCGAGACTTTTTCGCAAGGTAATTATTCTACCCTCACTAAATAGTCAGAAAATTAGAAAATCATGTTACTTAGTGTTCTCTATATTATTGGTATTACTGCAGAAGCCATGACCGGTGCGCTTGCTGCTGGTCGTCGTAAAATGGATGTTTTTGGCGTTATTATTATCGCCTCTGCAACTGCCATTGGTGGTGGCTCTGTCAGAGACATTCTACTCGGCCATTACCCATTAGGTTGGGTAAAACACCCTGAATATATCGTCACTGTTGCATGTGCTGCAGTTATCACCATGTGGGTTGCCCCCATGATGAAACACCTTCAGCGACTCTTTCTTATCTTAGATGCCATTGGTCTAATGGTTTTCTCTATTATCGGTGCGCAAATCGCACTCGATATGGACTATGGCCCAATTATTGCTGCTATTGCGGCGGTGATCACGGGTGCTTTTGGTGGTGTATTAAGAGATATGCTTTGTAATACCATTCCTTTGGTTTTCCAAAAAGAAATTTATGCCGGTATCGCTTTTGGTGCTGCGTGGCTTTATATGGGATTACTATTTTATACACCGTTACCAAGAGACGTCATTATCATCATTACCCTAATTGCAGGGTTAACCGCTCGACTTCTCGCTATTCGTTATAAATTGGGCTTACCTGTCTTTAATTACGAGAATCAAGATTAACGAATCGCTGTTTTAACGACAGCGGTTCTTTTTGATTCTGTGGGGTATCTCAAAATATAATCTCTTTTCGCTATTGTGATAAAAGGTAATTCCTATCACTGAGCCTTTAATTGTATGTTAATATTGACATAGTTTAATTTTTCTCTTGTTTCTATATTCAGAAAATAGAATGTAATAAGAAAAAAATGGCCCTGTATTAAACATGGGCACTGTATGTCATTCATTGTATGTGTATACTATATGGGGGATTTGCTCCCTAAACATGTATTTATACTTAATTCTCCAGTCAAATTCAGAAAGTCATCATGATCCAAGGAACACTTTATATTGTTTCCGCTCCAAGCGGTGCGGGTAAATCAAGTCTTATTCAAGCGCTGTTAAAAACACAGCCTTTATATGACACTCAGGTTTCTGTCTCTCATACAACCCGCCCAATGCGACCGGGAGAGAACCATGGTGAACATTACTTCTTTGTTACTGAAGAAGAATTTAAAAGCATGATAGACAGCGGGGATTTCCTCGAACATGCTTGTGTTTTTGGTAACTATTACGGAACATCCGGCAAAGTTATCAAAGAAATCTTAGCCAGTGGTGTAGATGTCTTTTTAGATATCGACTGGCAAGGCGCACAGCAAGTGCGTAAAGCGATGCCAGAAGCTCGCAGTATTTTTATTCTGCCACCGTCAAAAGAAGAGCTTTACCGCCGACTTCGTGGACGTGGGCAAGATAGCGAAGAAGTGATTACAAAACGTATGTCGCAAGCTGTATCGGAAATGGAACATTTTAATGAGTATGATTATTTGCTGATTAATGATGATTTCAATACTGCGCTTGCTGATTTACAATCAATTATTCGTTCAGAAAAATTACGCCTTGATCGTCAAACGCTACGACATGGTGATTTAATCAGCAAATTATTGGCAGACTGAGTTAACTTTCAGTATTATGCCCAGTCATTTCGTTAATGGTGGAGTAACACAAATATGGCACGCGTAACCGTTCAAGACGCTGTAGAGAAAATTGGTAACCGTTTTGACCTCGTTCTGGTCGCAGCACGTCGTGCGCGTCAGTTACAAGTTGGCGCTAAAGATCCTTTAGTTCCAGAAGAAAATGATAAAATGACTGTTGTCGCGCTACGTGAAATCGAAGAAGGCCTGATTAACGGTAAAATTCTTGATGCTCGTGAACGCCAAGAGCAGCAAGAGCAAGAAGCAGCAGAATTACAAGCTGTTTCAGCGATTGCGGAAGGTCGTCGTTAATCGTTTTATAAAATAGGGGTAGGTCTGCCTTGTACCTGTTTGAAAGCCTGAATCAAATCGTTCAAAAATACTTGCCATCGGAGCAAGTTGAACAACTTAAAAAAGCCTTTATCGTCGCCCGAAATGCCCACGAGGGACAAACTCGTTCAAGTGGTGAGCCTTATATTACTCACCCTGTTGCGGTTGCGTGTATTCTCGCAGATATGCGATTAGACCAGCAAACGCTGATGGCGGCGCTGTTGCATGATGTTATCGAAGATACACCTGCAACCTTCCAAGATATCGAAAGCCTCTTTGGTAGTACGGTGGCCGATCTTGTTGAAGGGGTGTCTAAACTTGATAAATTGAAGTTTAGAGACAAAAAAGAGGCTCAGGCTGAAAACTTCCGTAAGATGATTATGGCGATGGTAAAAGATATCCGCGTCATTTTGATCAAGCTGGCAGACCGAACTCACAATATGCGCACACTGGGATCATTACGCCCAGATAAACGTCGCCGTATTGCTCGCGAAACACTCGAAATTTACAGTCCTCTCGCACACCGTTTAGGTATACATCATATCAAAACAGAGCTTGAAGAGCTGGGTTTCGAGGCGCTACATCCTAATCGCTACCGTGTAATCAAAGAAGTCGTTAAAGCAGCTCGAGGCAACCGTAAAGAGATGATTAATAAAATCCTCTCTGAAATTGAAGGTCGCCTGACAGAAGCGCATATCGAATGCAAAGTTAACGGTCGTGAAAAACACCTTTACTCTATCTATCGAAAAATGTTGTTAAAAGAGCAACGTTTTCACTCGATCATGGATATTTACGCCTTTCGCGTGATCGTGAAAGAAGTCGATACCTGTTATCGCGTTTTAGGTCAAATGCACAGTCTTTATAAACCGCGTCCCGGTCGAGTTAAAGACTATATTGCAATCCCAAAAGCCAACGGCTATCAATCTCTTCATACTTCACTTATTGGCCCTCATGGGGTGCCTGTTGAAGTACAAATTCGTACTGAAGATATGGATCAAATGGCAGAGATGGGGGTTGCAGCACATTGGGCTTATAAAGAGCAAGGTGAACAACCGGGCACAACGGCACAAGTTAGAGCTCAACGCTGGATGCAAAGTTTACTTGAATTGCAACAAAGTGCGGGTAGCTCTTTTGAATTTATTGAGAACGTAAAATCAGATCTCTTTCCTGATGAAATCTACGTTTTCACGCCAGAAGGTCGCATTGTTGAATTGCCAACAGGCGCTACTCCTGTCGATTTTGCTTATGCTGTACACACTGATATCGGTCATGCCTGTGTGGGTGCAAGGGTTGATAGACAACCTTACCCACTTTCACAATCGCTACGCACCGGACAAACTGTTGAAATTATTACCGCTCCAGGTGCAAGACCCAATGCGGCTTGGCTAAACTTTGTTGTCAGTTCAAGAGCTCGCTCTAAAATCCGACAACTGCTGAAAAATTTAAAACGTGAAGATTCTATTAATTTAGGTCGTCGTTTACTTAATCACGCATTGGGTGAGCACAAACTTGCTGATATTTCAGCTGAAAATATTGAGCGCGAGTTGAAGCGTATGAAGCTTCATTCTATCGATGACTTAATGGCTGAAATTGGTTTAGGTAATACCATGAGCGTTGTTGTTGCGCGTAATTTATTGATTGATAGTCAAAATCAAGATGAAAATGCACAAACAGAAACAACCAATGATGAAACACCTAAACTCCCAATTAAAGGCGCTGATGGCGTATTAATCTCCTTCGCTAAATGTTGCCGCCCTATTCCGGGTGATCCTATCGTTGCACATATTAGCCCAGGTAAAGGTTTAGTTATTCACCATGAATCTTGTCGTAATATTCGTGGTTATCAAAAAGAGCCTGAAAAATTCATGCCTGTCGAGTGGGATAAAGAGATCAACAGCGATTTCATTACTGAAATTAAAGTCGATATGATCAACCACCAAGGCGCTTTAGCAAACTTAACCGCAGCTATTAACGATGCTAACTCAAGTATTCAAAGTATGAATACAGAAGAGAAAGATGGTCGCGTATATTGTGCTTTTATTCGCTTAACTGCGAAAGACAGAATTCAATTAGCCAATATCATGCGTAAACTTCGCATCATGCCAGACGTTCTGCGCGTTAGCCGTAATAAAAACTAGTCATGAATTCAATTCGATATGCCCGCATCTGCCAAATGATGGCGATGCGGCAGCCTGATCTTACTGTCTGCCTTGAAGAAGTGCATAAATCCCATAATGTTGCAGCTGTTATAAGAACGGCTGACGCTGTGGGCATTCCTAAAATTCATGCTATTTGGCCTGAAGAAAAAATGCGGATGTTAGTTTCCCCCGCAGCAGGAAGTAATAGCTGGGTCAATGTAGAAACTCATCCTACTATCACAGAAGCGGTTAACGCCTTTCGAGCCCAAGGAATGCAAGTTCTTGCGACTCATCTCTCAGATAAAGCGGTTGATTTTCGTGAGATTGATTACACTCGTCCAACTTGTATTATTATGGGGCAAGAAAAAACGGGTATCTCACAAGATGCTATCGCGCTTGCAGATCAAGATATTATTGTGCCGATGATGGGAATGGTACAATCCCTGAATGTTTCTGTTGCTAGTGCACTCATTTTATATGAAGCACAACGCCAACGTCAGGCTGCGGGTATGTATAATCGAACAGAGAGCACCTTAACAGAAGAAGAACAACAAATTCTTCTTTTTGAAGGCGGATACCCAGTATTGGCAGAAGTTTCTCGTCGTAAAGGACTGCCTCGCCCTTATATTAATGGCAGCGGTGAAATTGAAGCACCTGAGTCATGGTGGGCGGAAATGCAAATGACGCAAAAACAACTTAGGAAATTAAAAAAGACGGAGTATTGATCCCATGAAAGGAAAACTGCTTGATGCAATCCCCTTAACCACTCTTCACGGCGTAGGTGCAAGTCAGGCAGACAAGCTGGCAAAAATAGGGCTTGTGACTATTGAGGATTTGTTACTCCACCTTCCTTTGCGTTATGAAGATCAAACGCACCTCTATGCTATCAGTGATCTCCTTCCCGGTATTCCTGCCACTGTTTCTGGCGAAATCTTAAGAACTGAAGTCAGTTTTGGTCGGCGTAAAATGATGACCTGCCAAATTTCTGACGGCTCTGGAATTTTAACACTTCGCTTTTTTAACTTTACAGCGGCGATGAAAAATAACCTTGCTCAAGGTAAACAGGTCACTGCTTATGGCGAAGTTAAACGAGGAAGTCGAGGCCCTGAAATTATTCACCCTGAATATAAAATCAAAGTTGCTGGCTCCGAAGTTAAACTACAAGAAACGCTCACTCCTATTTATTCAACGACAGAAGGCTTACGCCAAACATCATTACGTAAATTAATAGAACAAGCGTTAGAATTACTTGATACTTGTGCTATTAACGAACTATTACCCGATCAATTTATTCACGGTTTACCCCCGCTAGCCACAGCATTACGTACACTGCATAATCCACCTCCTGATATCGCTTTTGCAGAACTTGAGAAAGGACAGCATCCTGCGCAAAAGAGGCTAATTATTGAAGAATTGCTGGCTCACAATCTAGGTATGCTCAATGCAAGAGCTGGTGCACAATCTTATCGTGCAGAGCCATTGTTTATGCCAAATACATCAACATTACGTCAGCAGTTTCTCGCCTCTCTCCCCTTTACCCCGACTAATGCACAACAACGTGTCGTCAATGAGATAGAAATAGATTTAGAAAAAGACTATCCAATGATGCGATTGATCCAAGGAGATGTAGGCTCAGGTAAAACGCTAGTTGCCGCATTAAGTGCGTTACGTGCTATTGCTAATGGTAAGCAAGTGGCTTTAATGGCACCAACAGAATTGTTAGCAGAGCAACATGCATTAACCTTTAGAAAATGGTTTGAACCTTTTGATATCCAAGTAGGTTGGCTAGCAGGAAAACAGAAAGGAAAAGCCCGCGAAACACAGCAAAATGCCATTGCGAATGGTGAAGTATCGATCATTATTGGAACACATGCGATTTTCCAAGAACAAGTTAAATTTCACTCTCTAGCCTTAGTCATTATTGATGAACAACACCGTTTTGGTGTGCATCAACGCCTTGCATTATGGAAAAAAGGTGAAGAACAAGGCTTTCACCCCCATCAATTGGTGATGACAGCAACGCCGATCCCACGCACATTAGCGATGACCGCTTATGCTGATATGGACACCTCTATCATCGACGAATTACCGCCGGGGCGTACACCTGTTACTACTGTCGCTATCCCTGATACTCGCCGCAATGACATTATTGAACGCATCAGGCTGGCTTGCACAGAAGAGAACCGACAAGCCTATTGGGTATGCACCTTAATTGAAGATTCTGAAGTGCTTGAAGCGCAAGCAGCCCAAGTTATCTATGATGAACTAACAATAGCACTCCCTGAAATCAAAGTAGGATTGGTACATGGGCGAATGAAGCCCACAGAGAAACAAGCTGTCATGGCGGCATTTAAAGAAAATGAGCTCCAACTTTTAGTTGCTACAACAGTAATTGAAGTCGGCGTGGACGTGCCTAATGCCAGTTTAATGATCATTGATAACCCAGAACGACTAGGGCTCGCACAGTTACACCAATTACGTGGACGTGTAGGTCGAGGTGCTATCGCCTCCCATTGTGTCTTGTTATATAAAACACCACTCACTCAAACAGCGCGCTTGCGGTTACAGGTATTAAGAGATAGTAATGATGGTTTTGTCATTGCACAAAAAGATCTCGAAATTCGTGGGCCCGGTGAGCTTTTAGGGACTAAGCAAACAGGTAATGCACAATTTAAGGTCGCTGATTTATTACGTGACCAAGGACTTATTCCTGAAGTGCAACGTATCGCACGTTACCTGCATCAACACTATCCTAAACATTCTCAAGCCTTAATCGAACGCTGGCTACCAGCTAAGACACAATATAGCCAAGCTTAAAGTTATTCTTTTTCATGGCTTAGTGTGCGTTTAAACTCGCTTTAGATTGATCTCGAAATATTCGTAAATTGAATACCGTATAGAAAAACACCTCAATGTCGATATCCAACATTGAGGTGTTTTTTAACGTTTTGAAGCTATTTTAATTTATAGCAACCAATCTACCCCGCCACTATAGGCGTAAAAAACGGTAGCATCAGATACAATTTAATTACTATTGCATTCACAATATCAATGAAGAATGCACCGACCATAGGTACGACTAAGAACGCAAGATGAGACGGTCCAAAACGGTCTGTTACAGCTTGCATATTCGCAATCGCAGTTGGTGTAGCACCTAAACCAAAACCACAGTGACCTGCTGCTAAAATCGCGGCATCGTAGTTTTTACCCATGACACGGAAAGTCACAAAAATTGCATACAGTGCCATTACACCTGCTTGAACACCAAGGATAACCAGCATTGGTATCGCCAGTGACGCAAGCTCCCATAATTTCAAGCTCATTAATGCCATCGCTAAGAATAACGATAAACTCACGTTACCTAAGACTGACACCGCTCTATCAAAAACTCGGTAGAACCCAAGCATTGAAAGGCTATTACTTAAAATAACACCAATAAACAGAACACACACAAAGGTCGGTAGTGAGAATGCCGTACCTTCTAGCAGTTGAGAAAGGAACGTACCTGCCATTAAACAAATAGAGATCATCGCAATAGTTTCTAATAAAACCATTGAAGTGATCATTCGGCCTGTTGTCGGCTTCTCAAACGCTGTTGGCATTTCATGATCGTCAGCGCCTAATCCCGGCGTTGGGATATTTTTGATTAAATAGCGAGCTACTGGGCCACCAATCAAACCACCTAAAACTAAACCAAAAGTAGCACAAGCCATCGCGACTTCAGACGCGCTCATAAAACCATAATTTTCAACAAAGGTTTTACCCCAAGCCGCACCTGTACCATGACCACCCGATAATGTAATCGAGCCAGCCAGTAATCCCATTAATGGATCAAGGCCTAACATTTTTGCTAACGCAATACCGACTGTGTTTTGTACTAACAGCAGTCCAACAACAACAAAGACGAAAATAAAAAGCGCTTTTCCTCCCGCTTTTAAACTCGCAAGGTTTGCGTTTAAACCAATTGTTGCAAAGAAGGCCAGCATTAATGGATCTTTAAGTGAGAGATCAAAACTCACTTCCCAGTCCATAAAAGATTTGAATGCTAATAGAAGAACTGCAACAAGTAGTCCACCTGCAACGGGTTCTGGGATCGTATACCGTTCTAAAAAAGGAACAGATTTCACTAACTTACGTCCGATCAAGAGAACCAAAGTGGCCGCAACTAGCGTGCCATAAACATCAAGATGATACATTTATGTACCCCGTCTTATTTTGTTAATTTTATATAAAAATACTACGACGCTAAGTTCATCCATAAACAACGCCAAAAGCAGGTATCCCCGATTAGAAAAAAAAACGGAGACAAACACAAGTTAAAACATATAAAAATGTGAGCGCCTCTTATGCATTTTGATAACATCATTTTTACGCAAACGATTGCTTTTGTGGCGCAGATCATTAAAATACCGTTTTTGCCGAATAAGAAATTCACACCATGGTTACTTCAGAAAATCAAAATTTGCCTAAAAATAGTGATGTTTCAATTAAAACAAATAGCGAACTTCTTTTTGCTTTAGAAGAGAAACCGCCATTACCACAAACACTTTTTGCTGCTTGCCAACATCTTTTAGCTATGTTTGTCGCGGTTATTACACCCGCGATCCTCATTTGCCAAGCATTAGGATTACCTGCACACGATACCCAACGCATTATTAGCATGTCTTTATTTGCATCAGGCATTGCCTCTCTTATTCAAATTCGAGCTTGGGGACCGATAGGTTCAGGATTATTATCAATTCAAGGGACGAGCTTCAACTTTGTTGCTCCGCTCATTATGGGAGGATTAGCACTTAAAAATGGTGGGGCTGATATTCCAACGATGATGGCAGCCCTTTTTGGGACATTAATGGTCGCCTCATTAACCGAAATACTACTTTCTCGTGTACTTCACTTAGCAAGACGTATCATTACACCGTTAGTTTCTGGTGTCGTAGTAATGATAATCGGCCTCTCTTTAATTCAAGTTGGATTAACCTCTATTGGTGGTGGTTATGCAGCCATCGAGAATAATACCTTTGGTTCACCACAAAACTTGTTATTAGCAGGCTCTGTTCTTATCGTTATTATTTTACTTAATCGACAAAAAAATCCTTACTTACGAGTTGCTTCTTTGGTCATTGCAATGGCTGTGGGTTATGTTCTTGCTTGGGCTTTAGATATGTTGCCCACTCCCGTAGAACATCAAGAAACACCTTTTATGACTATTCCTGAGCCGTTTTATTATGGGCTGTCATTTGATTGGCATTTACTTATTCCTTTAATGCTGGTGTTTATGATCACATCACTAGAAACTATTGGGGATATTACCGCGACTTCTGATGTTTCAGAACAACCAGTCAGTGGTCCTGTGTATATGAAACGCATCAAAGGGGGCGTATTGGCTAATGGGATTAACTCTATGGTTTCAGCATTCTTTAATACCTTCCCAAACTCTTGTTTTGGTCAAAATAATGGTGTAATCCAATTAACCGGCGTTGCTAGTCGCTATGTAGGCTATGTTGTTGCAGCAATGCTCGTTATCTTAGGCTTATTTCCATTCGTTGCAGAGTTTGTGCAAAGAATTCCTGAACCCGTATTAGGCGGAGCCACATTAGTGATGTTCGGTACGATAGCGGCGTCAGGTGTACGTATTGTTTCTAAAGAGGCATTAAACCGCAGAGCCATCATGATCCTTGCGATTTCACTTGCGGTAGGGTTGGGTGTTTCACAACAGCCTCAAATATTGCAGTTTGCCCCTGATTGGCTAAAAACGTTGTTGTCATCAGGTATTGCTGCAGGCGGTTTAACAGCCATTATTTTAAATCTGATTTTCCCACCAGAAAAATAATCATTAATTAGCAACAGAATAAAAAAGCGTTATTTTCATAATTAAAAATAGCGCTTTTTTAATACTTGTCATATGGACACGACAAACAAACGAGTGGAATCTCTTTGATTTATCCGATGAATACTTGAGCATCGTCTAGTTTTCAGGCATAACTGTATAATGTTTTGATGGAGTATAAAACAGGAGAAGGGTTATGCGCTGGCTGATGAAAAGTTTGGTATCTCTGATACTTATCGTTATTTTATTTATTATTATAATTTACGCTTTTATTCAGACTCAGTGGGGCGCGCAGAAAACCAGTGAATGGCTGACACAATACTCTGACTATGATATTCGCTTCTCAGGTATTGAGCATGATCTAATGCAACCCGAGCAAGTCATTGTTCACGATCTCCTCGTTAATCCTAAACAAGATAAAGCCACAGTATCAGCAAAATCAGCACAAATTCGATTTAATTGGCAATTTTTTACCACCCCTTCTCATCTGCAAAAAATTACATTAGAAAATGGCAATATTGAGTTTGCAGACAAAACACCTTCAATACCATTAAGTGCCGATATATTACAATTTAAAAATATGGCACTAAGTAGTGAAAAAACTAATTTTTCTTTTGATGCCAAGAAAGTGACTGGCGGTATTACGCCGTGGCTCCCAACATCAACCGATTTGATAGGAGCGGGCCATTTCCAATTTTCTATTGCTAATGGCATGGTAAATAATAATGAATTCAGCAATTTTATTATCTCTGGGCAATATCAGCCAAATAGTATTCAAATAGAGAGATTAGGTACTCGTATACTTAATGGTTCACTATCTTTAAGTGGGCAATATCAAGATAATCAATGGAAATTTGATGATGTTTATATGAATGGGTTGCGCTGGCAATCCTCGCAAACCTTTAACGAATTAGTTCAGTCTCTCTCGGAATACCCTCGTATTAATATAAGATCACTTAATATTGTTGATTTTACTGCTGAAGGAAAACAGTGGGCAGTCAGTGGATTTGATGGGCAATTTTCTCAGTTTAGTTGGGATAACGCTCTTTCATTTACAACTGGTGAATTCAATACAAATGATGTTGTTTTTCAAGATGAACACTTCACTGATCTTATCGCAAAACTCAACCAGCAAAACAATCAACTCAATTTAGATAGCCTCAGCCTACGCTACGAGAAAGGCTTAATTAAACTTGCAGGTCATTGGAATAAAGACAATAAAACCATCACGATCCAAGACGCCACATTATCAGGTCTTTTATATACGCTACCTGAAAATTGGCTCACATTTTTAGCTAAACCAATAGATGATAAGAGTAATATTCAAAATATCACTATCGAACAGTTATCTATCAATCAATCCATTTTGATTGATATCACGCCAGAATTTCCATTCCAATTCACTAACTTAACAGGAAAGCTGCAAAACTTAGTGATTGCAAAAGAAGGTGAATGGGGATTATGGCAAGGCTCAGCGGTATTTAATGCTGATAGTGGTACATTAAATCGTATTGAATTACGTCGCCCTGATTTAAAAATTGTCACTCAACAAGACAACGCTATCGTTGAGCAATATTCAGCATTTATTGGTGATGGCATTGTTCGAGGTTCAGCCGGTTTAGTGCAATCTAACCAACAGCGCCAATTTTCACTTATTGCTAATGGGCTAAATGTACCTTTATCAACGCCTTACACATTAGGCTTAAAAACAACCTACTCTGACGAAGTAGGCCAATTCACACTAAAATTGAAAGGTGATTTACGTTCAAACCCAGTAGAACCAACACTTAATGGCACATTAACTGGGAGTAAAGGTGAGCAACAAATACTCAACTCAGTGATACAAAATGGCGAAATAATTAATCACCTATAATATTGATCTTTCGCAGGAGCACGGATTGCTCCCTTTATAAAAAGCGTTACAATGCGCTATTGCCTTTTTCTTTATTGTGGAGTTTTCATGTCTGACGAAGATTTTTCCCCTGAAAAAATATCTTTAAATGTGTTTCAACAATCTCCTTTAACTGCACTTGAAGATAACAGCACACTGCTTGTGTGTGATGACAACAAAACTCCGTTGTTCTATTGCCTTTCTAAAGAAGACTATGATGTATTGATTGAGCGAGTTATGGATGCCGAACTTGCAGCGATCGTACTTGAACGTCGCCAAAATAAATTAGATGAGCTTGATTTAGACTAAATTTATCGATGTGTAATTTGTCTTAAATAGAACAAACAAAAAACACCCTTTCAGGTGTTTTTTTGTTTTTATCATATCTTTACAGATGAAATTAACGTTTTTTCTTTTTACGACCTGGCTGAACAAAACGCTTACGGGAATTATTTTCCGTTTCTTTGGTTTTTGTTTGAGGAATATGAATACCCAATGCTTTTGCATTACTACTGATTTGTTTTTTCGGCTTATTTTGCTTTGGTTTTGGCGGTGCTTCAGAAGTTGATTTTTCAATCGCTTCAAATAAGGTAATCAGCTCATCATCCGTCAAATCACGCCATTCACCAACAGGCAATCCCGACAAGCTCACATTCATAATACGAATACGCTCAAGCTTGGTGACTTCATAACCAAAATATTCACACATACGACGAATTTGGCGGTTTAACCCTTGAACTAAGGTAATACGAAACACCATCGGCGCTTCTTTCTTCACCTTACATTTCTTGGTTTTTTGTCCCATGATAGGAACACCAGCACCCATTCCATGAATAAACTCATCTGTAATCGGCTTATTCACTGTCACAAGGTACTCTTTTTCGTGATCATTACCTGCACGTAGGATTTTATTCACTAAATCGCCGTGGTTGGTCAGGAAAATCAATCCTTGTGAATCTTTATCTAAACGTCCAATTGGGAAAATACGAGTACTGTGGTTAACATAGTCAACAATATTATCTTTTTCGCCATCATCTGTGGTACTGACAATTCCCACTGGCTTATTCAGTGCAATCAAAACCAGCTCAGAGTTATCCTGTGCTTCAATCAATCGACCATTGACTTTGACTTCATCGCCAGCAAATACTTGGTCACCAATACCGGCGCGCTTGCCATTAATAAGGACAAGTCCTTGCTCAATATAACGGTCAGCCTCACGGCGTGAGCAGATCCCGCTTTCACTGATATATTTATTAAGACGAGTAGATAAATTGGTGTCCATGCTTCCCTCCGTAAACTGCGAAATATACATCAATTGGATAGCGATAGAAACACTATAAAATAAGCATTAAAGCATAGATTGATTATCTCCACGCTTTAACGTAAAAAAAATAACAAAAATGTCCGCAAGAAAGGCAAAAAATAGATTAAATTCAATTAATTAAATAGAATACACTCAACACTGCTTATTTTGTGAAGGCAAAACAATATAAGTACCACTAAAAACAGCACCCACACCTTCATCACCACAAATATCAACATCTAGCTTAATGCGAGCCTTGCTACCCTTCGCTAATCGCCCTAAATCCCCGCTTAAATTTTCCATATCTGCAACGGCCGCAGGACGCCCTGATACTGGTTTGCGATAACGAATATGAGCATCCACCAGCACAATATCACCTTGCAGCTTATGCTCTCGCATTAATAGCCAAATCAATCCCCAACCTGTTAATGTTGCGAGTGAAAATTGGCTGCCTGCAAAAATAGTGTGATGAGGATTTTGGTTTCCCGCTTCAGGGATAGTGGTATAAAAACGGGTTCCCGTATATTGAGTAATACGTAATCCCATTTTCTCACTTAAAGGAATATGTTGGTGCCACTGCTTTTGTAATTCAGCACACCAATCAGGTCGATGAAGAATATCATCTAAAGACTCAATACTTTTCTTCATAAAAAAGTGCTTAATGGGTGTGGTTTGAGGGCCAGTGACTAGACCACAATTTTCATAACCCAATTTTTCAAAGAAATTTACAGACTCTTCTCTTGCACTACACACGATCCGCTTTATACCTTCTTGGCGAGCCAATGATTCTAGCGCCATAGCGACAAGAGTGCCTAAACCTTTACCTTGTGCATCTGTACGTACTGCCATAAAGCGGATAGCGCCTTCGTTATCCGCATTAATATAAAGCCGTCCTATCGCGACAGGTTGCCCGGTTTCATCGACAACCATTTGGTGATGAGCAAGGGTATCATAACCGTCTTTTTCAGAGCCTTCAGGTTGATGTAGAGGTTTACGAAGCATTTCCCAGCGAAAAGCATAATAGACATCAAACTCCGCCTCTGTTTTTGGGGTTCGTAAATGGTACATATCTGAGCTCCTTTTAACATCACTACATGTTCGACGTTATACCTGCAACCAAAAGGTGACTGGGCCGTCATTAGTCAGTGTGATTTGCATATCCGCGGCGAATTGGCCTGTTTGTGTTTCTAAACCTTGCTGCTGGCATTGTTCTATAAAGTAATGGTAGAGGTTTTTCGCTAATTCAGGAGGCGCACCATTCGAAAAACCAGGGCGCATTCCTTTTTGTGTTTCTGCGGCCAGTGTGAATTGAGAGACGACTAATAAACTGCCACCGGCTTGTTGCACATTTAGGTTCATCTTGTCGTTTTCATCGCTAAATATGCGATAACTGCACACTTTTTCACATAATCTTTTGGCTTTCTGTTCGTTGTCGTCTTTCTCGACACCTAATAAAACCAACAAACCTTGATTAATAGCGCCGACTGTTTCACCTGCAATATCCACTTTCGCCTGTGTCACTCGTTGAATTAACGCAATCATACTCTCTCCAAAATAAATCAATAAAAAAGGATAACAAATTCAATCCATTGTTATCCTTACAATAGCATTATTCTTCTACTGGGAGAGAAAAATCATAATCTTTGAAGTAGTCAATGACAGTTTGTTTATCAAGGACATGTACACCTTTCATGCCCACAGCAATAGCTGCATCAACATTGGCTTTCACATCATCAAAGAAAACGGCATCTTGTGCTTCAATGTCTTCAGACTGTAAAACATACTTATAGATTTCAGGATCTGGTTTTCTCATACCGATATCTTGAGATAGATAGAGGAAATCTGCTGAGGCAGCTATTTCAGGATAGTGTTCTGGCCAGTAATCTTGGTGTAAACGGTTAGTATTTGATAACACCACAACCCGATGTCCTTGCTCTCTTAACTTATTCATTATATCAATGACTTCAGGGCGAATTGCGATAAAAATAGCCTGCCATCCTTCAGCAAATTGCTCAAAACTTAAATTCATTTCTAATTCTGAACTAATTTCTTCTGCAAACTCGATGTCTGTAATATTGCCGCGTTCGTGTAATTTAAAGATCTCTCCTGTGGTGAAATTCTTTTTTATGTTCGCTAATGGAACACCACTGAGCTTACTCCATACTGCGAATACCCGGTTAAAATCGATATCAATAATCACATTACCCATATCAAAGATATAAAGCATAAATCCTCTCCATAATAGAAAACTCATTTTACTTTAATCATAAATCGCTTTACTGAACAGGCTTAAACACCAAAAAAGTACAATAATCACACTTAATTTTTTTGTAAAACATAAAACCAGAATAGGGGGAGACGAAAAATGAGACTAAAAGCATCATTATCTATAATGCATAATAGGCTGGATGATAACTTTTGATATTGATACCAGAAAAAAATACTTAAATTGTAAATGCAGCTTGAGAAATAAAAGGTAAGAAAAGAGAGGCAGGAAGAGAAAAACTTATGCGGTGGCAAATGTTCCACCGCATTCGTCTTATAGTACAACTAGTACCACATACTCTAAATAATTTAAGTTACAGCTAGGCGACTAGTTAAACGCAACCAACTCTGTAACTTGAAGTATGGCGAGTATAAACTCAGGGCGCTAACGCGCCCTAAGAATTATGTTATCAGAATAACGAATTAGTCTTTGCTACGGTAAGCACGACGACGATCGTTTTCTGACAGATAACGCTTACGCAGACGGATAGACTGCGGAGTGACTTCAACTAACTCATCGTCATCAATAAATTCTAATGCTTGTTCTAATGTTTGTTTCAGGTGTGGAGTCAGCGTTGTCGCCTCATCTGTACCAGAAGCACGCATGTTAGTCAGCTTTTTACCCGTCAAACAGTTTACTGTTAAGTCATTAGAGCGAGTATGAATACCAATCACTTGGCCTTCATAAACTTCTGCACCATGAGTAACGAATAATTTACCGCGGTCTTGTAAGCTATACAGTGCGTAAGCAACGGCTTTACCTTGGCCATTAGAGATCATAACACCGTTATTACGGCGACCGATTTCACCTGGACGAACATCATCATAGTGACTGAATGTTGCATACAGTAAACCAGTACCTGATGTCATGGTCATAAATTCAGTACGGAAACCAATCAGACCACGGCTAGGGATAATGTAGTCTAAACGTACACGTCCTTTACCATCTGGTTGCATATCACGCATTTCGCCTTTACGTTCACCCATCGCTTGCATCACATCACCTTGGTGCTGTTCTTCAATATCGATAGTTACTTGTTCGAAAGGCTCTTGTTTACGGCCGTCAATATCACGGAAGATAACTTTAGGACGAGATACACCTAATTCGAAACCTTCACGACGCATATTTTCAATCAGAACTGACAGGTGAAGCTCACCACGACCTGATACACGGAATGCATCTGGGTCTTCAGTTTCTTCTACACGTAATGCTACGTTATGGACTAACTCTTTTTTCAGACGATCTAAAATCTGACGAGAAGTCACAAACTTACCTTCACGACCACAGAAAGGTGAAGTATTAACACAGAAATACATGCTAACAGTTGGTTCATCAACGGCTAATGCAGGTAATGCTTCAACAGCACCTGTTTCGCAGATCGTATCAGAAATATTCAATTCACCTAAGCCTGTAATTGCGATGATATCGCCAGCTTCTGCTACTTCAACTTCGATACGTTCTAAGCCTAAGTGACCTAATACTTTACCGACTTTACCGTTACGAGTATTACCTTCACTATCGATGAGAGTGATTTGTTGGTTAGGTTTAACCTTACCACGCTTGATACGACCGATACCGATAACACCCATGTAGTTGTTGTAGTCCAACTGAGAAATTTGCATCTGGAATGTACCTTCCAGATCAACTTTTGGTGGCTCTACATATTTGACAATAGCTTCGTATAACGGAGTCATATCTTCAGCCATGTCATTGTAATCTGTTCCCGCAATACCGTTTAATGCAGATGCATAGATAATTGGGAAATCAAGTTGTTCGTCAGTTGCGCCTAAGTTTACGAACAGGTCAAATACCTGATCAACAACCCAGTCTGGACGCGCACCAGGGCGGTCAACTTTATTGATAACAACAATTGGTTTTAAGTTGTTAGCAAACGCTTTTTGTGTCACAAAACGAGTTTGTGGCATTGGGCCATCCATCGCGTCAACCAGCAATAGAACGCAGTCTACCATAGACATAACGCGTTCTACCTCACCACCGAAGTCGGCGTGTCCTGGGGTATCTACGATATTGATACGATAGTCATTCCATTTAATCGCTGTATTTTTCGCAAGAATAGTAATTCCGCGCTCTCTTTCGAGATCATTTGAGTCCATCACGCGCTCAGCAACGGTTTCACGTTCGCCGAACGTACCAGATTGCTGTAGTAATTTATCGACGATAGTTGTTTTACCATGGTCAACGTGGGCGATGATGGCGATATTACGCAAGTTTTCGATCACAAAATTTGCCTCAGGCATTGTAGAAATAAGCGCAGTATTGTACACGCTTTAGACGAGAGACTAAACAAGATCACAATAATGATTGCTTAACAATATGCAATTAATTGAATTGTGATCCTTTTCACGCCTCAGAATTTAGTAGCATCCGTTCGATTGCACCAAAATAGTGCAACTAATTAGGCTTAATTTGCACCAACTTTGTGCAATAATTAAAAAATCACAGGAGATATTCTACACTAAACTTCATCAATACAGTATATATCCCTTTTTAGATAAGTTGGCATGCTTTTCGCAATAGAATTTAGGTGAGCAAAAAATTCACCGAAAAATGTGTAAGGCCACTGCACTCAATAAAACCATTCGCCAGGAGAGTTCCTATGTCCCTTGAACATGTGTTATCCATGATTGAAGAACATAAAGTTAGATATATTGACTTACGTTTCACTGATACCCGCGGTAAAGAACAACATCTTACTATTCCGGCTCATCAGGTTAACGATGATTTCTTTGAAGAAGGAAAAATGTTCGATGGTTCTTCTATTGGTGGCTGGAAAGGCATTAACGAATCAGACATGGTACTGATGCCAGATGCAACAACTGCAATGCTTGACCCATTTTTCCAAGATCCAACCCTGATTATTCGTTGCGACGTTTTAGAACCTGGCACAATGCAAGGTTACGATCGCGACCCACGTTCTATCTCAAAACGTGCTGAAGACTATTTAAAATCAAGTGGTATCGCAGACACAGTGCTGTTTGGACCAGAGCCAGAATTCTTCCTGTTTGATGATATTCGTTTCAAAAACGATATTTCAGGCGCTTCTTACGCTATCAATGATATTGAAGCTGCATGGAATACAAATACCAAATATGAAGACGGCAACAAAGGTCACCGCCCAATGGTTAAAGGGGGTTATTTCCCTCTGCCACCAGTCGATTCATCACAAGATATTCGTTCTACTATGTGTAACATCATGGAAGAAATGGGCTTAGTTGTTGAGGCTCATCACCATGAAGTAGCAACTGCGGGTCAAAATGAAGTGGCTACTCGCTTTAATACTATGACCAAAAAAGCAGATGAAACCCAAATTTATAAATACGTGGTACAAAACGTCGCTCACGTATTTGGTAAAACCGCGACCTTTATGCCAAAACCATTAGTTGGTGATAATGGTTCAGGTATGCACTGCCATATGTCACTGTCTAAAAACGGTGTAAACCTGTTTGCTGGCGACAAATACGGCGGATTATCTGAAATGGCGCTGTATTATATCGGCGGTATTATCAAACATGCTCGTGCATTAAATGCATTTACTAACCCAACCACTAACTCTTACAAACGTTTAGTTCCGGGTTTTGAAGCACCTGTAATGCTGGCTTACTCTGCACGTAACCGTTCAGCGTCAATTCGTATTCCTGTTGTTGCTAGCATGAAAGCGCGCCGTATTGAAGTGCGTTTCCCAGATCCGTTAGCAAACCCTTACCTTGCGTTTGCTGCACAGTTAATGGCTGGTCTTGATGGAATTATCAATAAAATTCACCCTGGTGATGCTATGGATAAAAACCTCTATGACTTACCACCAGAAGAAGCGAAAGAGATCCCAACTGTCGCAGGTTCATTAGAAGAAGCATTGAATACATTAAATGCAGATCGTGAATTCTTAACTCGCGGTGGTGTATTTACTGATGATGCTATTGATGCTTATTTAGAATTATTACGTGCTGATGTTCAACGTGTACGTATGGCTCCACATCCTCTTGAATTTGAAATGTATTACAGCGCTTAAGACTATTTTTACTAATAAACACTTAAGCCTAGATGTAAAACTGTTTTTTTTTGCCGTGAAGCTATTTTGCCCATCTTCGGATGGGCACTTTTCTCCCACTTAAGGAGTCAGTCTTTTCACTTACGCATTGGTGCATTAATGTAATAAAGGTAAGATGCACTAAAATGGTGCAATGGGGTATTCAATATGGAAACGGCAGACTTACCTGATAACACATTAATTTTAGACTCATTGATACACTCTGTATTGGTTATCAACAAAGAGTTTATTATTTGCTACGCAAATCATTCTGCGTTGCAGGTTTTAGCACAAAGCCGTCGAAAATTATTTGAAACGCCTTTCACTGCCCTTTTCAGCTATTACTCTTTTGACGCTGATTTAATGCGTGAAACATTAGCGAATGGACAAAGCTTTACCGACAATGAAGTGATATTGGTTGTTAATAACCAATCACACACAATGTCGCTCAGTGCCCAACCTCTTTCCGAGCAACATATTTTGCTGGAACTGGCGCCTATGGATAGTCAACGCCGGTTAAGCCAAGAGCAGATCCAACAAGCCCAGCAAATGGCTGCTAGGGAATTGGTTAGGGGGCTGGCACATGAAATTAAAAATCCGTTAGGAGGATTAAGGGGTGCGGCTCAGTTGCTGGCAAAATCCTTACCTGATCCAGCCTTAACGGAATACACGCAAGTCATTATTGAACAAGCTGATCGCCTACGAGTGCTGGTGGACCGATTACTTGGCCCTCAACACCCGGGGACAAAAATACATCAGAGCATTCATCATGTTGTTGAGCGCGTTGCTCAGCTTATTTCGCTTGAATGCCCTGAAAATGTCTCCTTGCTAAAAGATTACGATCCGAGCTTACCTGAGTTATCACATTACCCAGATCAAATAGAACAAGTACTCCTAAATATTACACGCAATGCATTACAAGCCGTTGAAAAAACAGGAGGAACGATTATTTTACGTACCCGTACTGCTTTTCAAGTCACACTTCATGGCGAACGCCATCGCCTTGTTGCTCGCATTGATGTGATTGATACTGGTGATGGCATTCCTCCACATCTACAAGATACGCTTTTTTACCCCATGGTGAGTGGTAGAGAAGATGGGAATGGATTGGGGCTATCTATTGCACGTAATTTAGTGGATCAACATGCAGGTAAAATTGAATTTACCAGTTGGCCCGGAAATACTGAATTTTCTATTTATTTGCCAATTAAGTAGGAGATAACCAATGCAAAAGGGAAATGTATGGGTTGTTGATGATGACAGCTCTATTCGCTGGGTACTTGAGCGCGCTATTTCTCGTGAAGGTCTGTTCTGTAAAACCTTTGAACATGCGAATGATGTGCTGAATGCACTCAATACAGAAATACCTGATGTATTGTTATCAGATATTCGCATGCCTGATATTGATGGTTTATCTCTTCTAAAAATAATTAAAGAACAATATCCGACGCTGCCCGTGATTATTATGACGGCACATTCTGACTTAGATGCAGCTGTTAATGCCTATCAACAAGGGGCTTTTGATTATCTGCCAAAGCCGTTCGATATCGATGAAACATTGGCATTAATTGATCGCGCCATTACTCATTATCGAGAGCAAAAACAACCAAGTACCGATGAAACCTCACTGCAATCAGTTTCAGATATGATAGGTGAAGCACCTGCAATGCAAGAGGTCTACCGTATTATTGGTCGGCTTTCTCGCTCCTCAATTAGTGTGCTGATTAATGGGGAGTCGGGAACAGGGAAAGAGCTAGTAGCACATGCATTACATCGCCACAGTCCAAGGGCTTCCTCTCCTTTTATTGCCTTAAATATGGCCGCTATTCCTAAAGACTTGATTGAATCAGAGCTTTTTGGTCACGAAAAGGGCGCATTCACAGGAGCCTCTCAAGTACGTCAAGGTCGATTTGAACAAGCGAATGGTGGTTCTCTGTTTCTTGATGAAATTGGTGATATGCCTCTTGATATTCAAACACGTTTACTGCGAGTCCTTGCTGAAGGGCAATTCTATCGAGTCGGTGGTTATGCCCCTGTAAAAGTCGATGTGCGTATTATTGCCGCTACACATCAAGATTTAGAAAAACGAGTTCAAGCAGGTGATTTTCGTGAAGATCTCTATCATCGACTCAATGTAATACGCATTCAGTTACCCCCATTACGTGATAGAACTGAAGATATTCCCAGCTTAGCGCGCTATTTTCTGCAAAAAACAGCTAAAGAATTAGGTGTCGAAACCAAAGCGCTTCATCAGCAAAGTTTACAAATAATGATGGAGTACAACTGGTCAGGTAACGTCAGACAATTAGAGAATGTGTGTCGCTGGTTAACGGTAATGACGGCAAGCCAAGAGATTATGCCTCAAGATTTACCACAAGAAATTCGCCAATCTGATGAAAAGACAAAAAATATTAGTCGAATTGCTTCTTCTCAACATTGGTCACAACATCTTTCATTATGGGCAGATGAAGCATTAGGAGAAGGGAAAGAAAACATCTTAACAGATGCCCTACCTCAATTTGAACGCACATTATTACTTAGTGCTTTGGCATACACTCAAGGACATAAACAAGATGCGGCAAGATTGTTAGGTTGGGGTAGAAATACATTAACCCGTAAATTAAAAGAGTTAGGGATAGAGGAATATTGATCCTCTACCCCCTTCATCGATTAAATAACACGCGAGAATTGACGTTGGCGCATTTGATTTCGTAAATAGGTATCAAAACACATACAGATATTACGAATAAGCAAACGTCCTCGTGGTGTAACTTGAATACCATCTGCTGTTATTTCAACTAAACCGTCATCCTTCATTGGCACAAGTAATTCTAAATCTTCTTTAAAATAGTCATGGAAGGCAATATTGTGCATTTTTTCAATATCAGAAAAATGCAGACTAAAATTACAAATTAAGGTTTTAATGACATCTCGACGAATACAATCATCATTAGTCAGAGATAAACCTCGCCATAGTGCATTCCCTTCACTATTGACACGCGCATAATACTCTTTCAATACTTTTTCATTTTGCGCGTAGTTATCGCCTAACATACTTATTGCAGAAACACCCATACCTAATAAATCACACTCTTCATGAGTGGTATAACCTTGGAAATTACGATGTAAAATACCTTTACGCTGAGCAACTGCTAATTCGTCATCAGGTTTAGCAAAGTGATCCATACCAATAAACTGATAGCCATTTGTTGTCAGCGTAGAAATGGTTTCTTGTAATATTTCTAATTTTTCTTCAGCTAAAGGGAGATCTTCATCTTTAATTTTACGCTGAGCAGCGAATAAATTAGGTAAGTGTGCATAATTGAAAACACTCAATCTATCAGGTGATAATTCAATAACGCGTTTTAATGTAAAAGCAAAACTCTCTTTGGTTTGCTTAGGTAAACCATAAATTAAGTCAATGCTGGTGGAGTGAAAACCCACTTCACGCGCACGCTCTACCAATGAAAAAATAAACGCTTCATCTTGCTCACGATTGACTTTTTGTTGCACTTCTTTATTGAAATCTTGCACTCCCATACTCAGGCGATTAAACCCTTCATGACGTAGATGATCAATAACATCTAGCTCAATTTCTCGAGGATCGATTTCGATAGAGAGTTCTGCATTATCAACAAAATGAAAATGGTGACGTAATAGTGAAACCAATCGGCTAATTTGTTGCTTATCCAGAAAAGTAGGTGTGCCCCCACCCCAATGCATTTGAGTCACTTTTCTGTCTTTAAAATAACGAGCTCTGTTAATAATTTCTTTTTCTAAAACATCAAGATATTCATCTGCCTTATGTTTATGCCGAGTAATAATTTTATTACAACCGCAGAAATAGCACAGCTTATGGCAGAAAGGGATATGAATATAAAGCGATAAAGGACGCTCAAGATAACGTTGAGTCGCTTTGATAAAATCATCATCGCCATATTGCTGATTAAACTCTAATGCTGTTGGGTATGATGTATAGCGAGGACCTGAATAGTTATACTTATGGATCAGGTCAAGATCCCAAATAATTGTTTGTTCTGACATGCCTCTACCTTCCAAAAGTGAACCGCTGATATTTCATACCAGCAAACAGACATTATGAATATCTGAAAGAATAGTGTAACCAATAAATCGAGAACTGAATATGATCGAAAGAGGTATCGTATAAATCCCTTTCTTCTTATTGATAGGCGATAACACTTAAATATTCGACGTGATGTAAGTCACATTATATAAAAATAGTCTTATCCATTAAAAATATTCATGAATAAATTAAGTTTATTCAATATGTTAGTAGTTTTAATTCATCGTGGAATATCAGAAGAAAACTTTTACGCCGAGTTTAAAACGATATATTACTCAAAATACGATTTAAATTAATTAAATATCTCGTTATATTAGTTTTATTATTCTTTTATTCCCTCTTAATTCGATGATTGTAATAATAGCAATAATTATATCTTTACCTAAATTATAATATTACATATCCTAGAGACAAACATTGATTAATATCCAACTAAGTCGTGTTTTGATTTAAATTTGAGGCTCATTTAAAGAATAAAGGTCGCTATATTACAAGGAAAGATAGCATCCCCCATACCTTATCTTATTCTAATTGACGTTTCTCTTATTTAATCAGTCTCTTTTATATACCCGAATTATGGATTATTAACCACGGAAGGAAACGGACTAGCAACCAAGGATGGTTTATCTCTTCAATAACAACTCATCTCTTTTATTCACTCTTCTATTTCACGTTTATCTTACAATAAATATATGTAGCATTACCTAGCATCAAATAAGAATAATTATTATTTATTATCCATTATCCATAAATAAAATAAGGCTCTACTTATTTTAAAGTTAATAAGCAGAGCCTTTCTCTTTATTATGCTTATTTTATAGCATTTATTTATTCTGCTTCTTTACCATAATTAGGAGAACGAGGACCATACAGAATGCCATTCGCATTTCCAGCAGAAAGTAAGCGAACACTGGTTATGCCTGCAATTTGATAGCTTTTATCTGATACTGTATTCACAATTTGATTCACAACCGCTGAAACCAGCATCCCGACTAAACTCCCCGATGAACCTTCTGTTTCTGTACTTGATGCCGTTGCAGAACTGCTCCACAACACGCCACCATTACGAAGATCAACAAGCTTAGCAGCACCAGTCACTCTCGTATCGCTAGAAATAATTTGATATGACGTTCCAAACTCAGTGATATCTAAGTATAAAACAGCATCAGCACCAAAGATTTCACGTAATTTATTAGGACTTACTGCATGAATGTCCCCTGCCATGGATAAGCCATTTTGCTTAAATGTCTCTTCAACAACAGCAACAGGGAACACGTAATATCCTGCTTCTGCCAATGGATATGTCACTTGGGATAAGAAACTGTGTCCAGCTCCAACTTCTGTTGTATGGTTTTGGGGCACCAAGACTAGAATGCTTTTTGGTTTACTCTGTTTAAATGCAGAGTAATCTGTTTTAACAGGCTGGGCGCAACCCGTTAATACCAGTGCAAAAGCCAAACAAATTAAAGTAAATAAGCGACTCATTGTTGCATTCCTTTATTTTTCATCAGGCGATCCATAAATTCCGCTGATTCTGGGTAAAGTGCTTTCTCTTCACTAAATTCAGCCATCGCTAAATCTAACGCACCGGTTGCACCGTATAACATACCTAAATGTGCATGTAATCCCGGTGGAATACCTAATGATTTGGCACGAGAAAGCTCAATACTTTTCTTTAATGCATCGATTTGTGCTTGAGGATCACTTTCACTTTGTTGATAGTGCTGATACACCACTTGTTGATAACTATCCCAGTTATAAAGTGGTTTAGGGCCACTTGTACAACCCGTCAGCAATAATGCACCCAGGACTAGGCTTATTAATGATTTAGACATCGTTATATCCTTATAAAAGGCGCATTATTTTGAAGGCTGCCAAGCATTGCTTTCAATACCTGCAACTAAATTATTAACCGCTTCACGAATAGCTAAATCAAGCACTTTACCGTTAAGTGTTGAGTCATAGCTTGCTGTTCCACCAAACCCAATGATTTCACGATTAGATAGCTCGTATTCGCCCGCGCCTTGAGATGAGAACACCACTTCTGATGTATTCACATTCACAACATTTAAGTTCACTTTGGCATAAGCAACTTGTGTTTTACCGCGGCCTAAAATACCGAATAATTGACGGTCACCAACTTCTTTACGACCAAATTCAGTGACATCGCCAGTGATAACATATGTTGCACCTTTTAGCTGTTGGCTTTGTCCTTTAATGCCAGCTTCTTCTTTTAATTCAGATAAGTTAGCTCTATCTAATACATTAAAACGCCCTGTTTGCTGTAAGTGCGTCATTAAAATCGTTTTGGATTGATTTCCTAATCTATCAACTCCATCAGAGAATATTCCATTCATATAACTAGAACGGTTATCAAACTTACCAATAGAAATAGCGCTCTTAGTGCCTGTATAAGTTGTGTTATAGGTTGCAACTTTAGCAACTTCTAAAGAGCGCGAAGATTCTGATGCACACCCTGCAAGTAATGATGCCGAAACCAAGATCAAACCAAGCGATAATTTATTTAAATTCATATTAATAACCCAATAAAGGTGAAGTAAACCTATAGATATTCATTCTATTAATTGAAATAGAGTTGATATAAACGGAAATAATAATTTTCAGTTTTAGCTCATAAAGCCCACACTTATAAACCTCAGTAATAATAAGGTTAAAAGATAAATCAGCTCTTATTCATAATATAAAGGCAATCAGCGACGGGGAGAATAGACGATGGGTGATAAAAATAATAACAAATAAAAATAGAGATAAAATAGAGAATGCTTTATCTATTATTTTATCAATATCCCTTAAGTCAGTTTAAAATTAAACTTATAAAAAATGAAAAAGAATTTGTATTACGTTGCTATTTAATTAATTCTTATAAATATCTTTATCTAAAAGCAACATCTAAATAATGTGTAATAAAAAACGTGATATAACCAATATTAGTTATATCACGCTCACTATTTTCACACTTTTTACCGACTAATACGGTAGCAATAAATGCACTATTAGCGTTTTTTTCCAAATGCAGCAGCTAAAGCGTCACCCATTGCACTATTTCCCGCATTATTACCATTATTTATTGGCTGGCGGTTATTGCGAGCTGGTTTCTGCCCTTTGTTGTTTCTAGCTGAATTCGTGTTATTTGATGATGATTGTTTTTTATCACTATCACCTGCAACTTCATCTAAACGCATAGTCAGTGCAATGCGCTTACGAGCTAAATCAACCTCAAGAACTTTAACTTTAACAATATCCCCGGTTTTCACCACTGTGTGTGGATCTTCAATAAATCGGTCTGCTAAAGAAGAGATATGAACCAAACCATCTTGGTGTACACCAATATCAACGAATGCACCGAAATTAGTCACGTTAGTCACAGTTCCCTCAAGGATCATGCCACTGACTAAATCATTCATCGTTTCGACACCCTCAGCAAAGGTTGCGGTTTTAAACTCTGGGCGTGGGTCACGTCCCGGTTTTGCTAACTCTTTTAAGATGTCATTTATTGTTGGTAAACCAAATTGCTCTGTAATAAATGCTCTAGCATCTACTTGTGAAATTAGAGCGTTATTGCCCATCAAATCATCAATTTTTTGATGTGTAGATTGTAGAATATTTTCAACTACTGGGTACGCTTCAGGGTGAACCGTTGAGGCATCTAGTGGATTTTTACCATCACGAATACGTAAGAAACCAGCACATTGCTCAAAGGCTTTCGGCCCTAAACGCGCCACTTTGAGCAGCTGTTTTCTATCAACAAAACGACCGTTTTCATCACGCCAGCTAATAATATTTTGAGCAATAGATTGGCTAAGCCCTGCAACACGCGTTAATAACGGTACTGATGCTGTATTTAAATCAACACCAACACCATTCACACAGTCTTCAACGACAGTATCAAGTTTTCTCGCTAATAATGTTTGGCTAACATCGTGCTGATATTGACCAACTCCAATCGATTTAGGGTCGATTTTTACAAGTTCAGCCAATGGATCTTGTAAGCGACGCGCGATAGAAACCGCACCACGAATAGAAACATCTAAATCAGGGAATTCATTAGCCGCAAGCTCTGATGCTGAATACACCGATGCACCTGCTTCACTAACAATCACTTTTTGCGCTTTCACTTCTGGGTAACGTTTTACTGTTTCAGCGAAAAAGCGCTCTGTTTCACGAGATGCCGTACCATTACCAATCGCCACTAGTTCAACATTATGCTTAATACACAACGCAGCTACACTTGCCGCCGCTTTATCAGCTTGTCCTGTATGTGGATAAATTGTATCTGTGGCAATTAATTTACCAGTGCTATCAACAACCGCAACTTTAACACCGGTGCGTAAACCAGGATCAAGCCCCATTGTGGCACGCATACCAGCAGGAGCCGCCATCAGTAGATCATTAAGATTACGAGCAAAAACATTAATCGCTTCTTCTTCCGCTTTTTCTCGTAATTGGCCCATCAATTCTGTTTCAATATGCATTAAAACTTTAATGCGCCAAGTCCAACTAACAACAGCTTTACGCCAGCTATCAGCGGGTTGATTATTTAAACGTAATCCTAAATGTTCCGTGACCAGTTGTTCACCGTAGCTCTCTTTAGGCGCTTCTTCAAATTGTGGATCAGGATTGAGTGATAATTGAAGGATCCCTTCATTTCGACCACGAAACATCGCTAATGCGCGGTGAGAGGGAACATTCGCGATAGGCTCATGGTGATCAAAATAATCACTAAATTTTGCCCCTTCGGCTTCTTTGCCTTCAATCACTTTGGCAACAAGATGCGCATTTTTCCATAAATATTGACGAACTTTCGCCAATAATCCAGCATCTTCTGAAAAACGCTCCATTAAAATATAACGCGCGCCATCTAAAGCCGCCTTCGTATCATCAACACCTTTTTCTGTATTGATATAAGCGGCTGCCGCTTCTTCTGGATTATTTTGTGGTTCATTCCACAGTAAATCCGCTAAGGGTTCTAATCCATTTTCAATCGCAATCTGACCACGAGTACGGCGCTTAGGTTTATAAGGAAGATAGAGGTCTTCAAGCTCTGTTTTACTTTGAGTTTCATTAATTGAAGAACGTAATTCGGGCGTTAGCTTTCCTTGTTCTTCAATTGATTTTAAAATTGTTTGGCGGCGATCATTGAGTTCCCTTAGGTAACCGAGGCGAGTTTCTAATTGACGTAATTGCGTATCATCTAATCCGCCGGTGACCTCTTTACGATAACGGGCAACAAATGGCACCGTATTCCCTTCATCCAGTAACGTTATGGCCGAAAGGACTTGCTGGGGCTTAACCGAGAGCTCATCTGCAATAATTCGGCTTAATGATTCATTCATAAAATATTTACCTACCGAGAGGAATAGTTAAAAAAGATGGCTATTATACACGCAGAGCACTAAAAAAATTTGGCAAATTTCCCATCTAGCTCGACAATTATGAGGAAATTAACAGATTATTTTAACATTCACGCTATAGTACCTTTATGAAATTCAATGTTGATGATAGTTTTTATTCGTAATGGCAAAAAGTAACTATATTACTCGCGATGGCTGGTATGCCTTAGACAAAGAGCTAAAATATCTTTGGAAAGAAGAGCGCCCGCGTGTTACACAATCGGTTTCAGAAGCAGCGGCACAAGGCGACCGTTCAGAAAATGCTGAATATATTTATGGAAAGAAGCGATTACGTGAAATTGATAGACGTGTTCGTTTTTTATCAAAACGCCTTGATGAATTAAAAATCGTTGACCCTGATCCTCGCCAAGAAGGAAAAGTCTATTTTGGTGCTTGGGTCACGCTTGAAGATGATGACGAAAATGTCAAAACCTTTAGGCTTGTGGGTCCCGATGAGTTTGATCCAGCAAAACAGTGGATTTCTATTGATTCCCCTGTTGCCAGAGCGCTTATTGGTAAACAAGTTGATGATGAAATTAGTGTGCAAACACCAGGTGGTGAAGTTAATTACTGCGTATTATCTATCAAATATTATTCGGAATAAGATAAATAAATAGTTTTATACCCTTTCCTGAGGCTAATGAACAAGTTTTATCTATAAATTATTAACATTTATTCTTTGGTTTTGGTTTAATATTCTTATCGATGATAGAATTCACTAATAAAAGCATTTGCACTTCGGGAGCTTAAAAAATGCAAGAAAGTTATAAAGTGCTAATCGTGGATGATGATTTACGTCTACGTTCACTCTTAGAGCGCTATTTGACAGAGCAGGGTTTTCAAATCCGTACTGCTGCAAACGCCGATCAGATGGATCGTCTGCTCACTCGTGAATCTATCCATCTTATTGTGCTCGATTTAATGCTTCCTGGTGAAGATGGCCTATCTATTTGCCGCCGCTTAAGAAGCCAAAACAACCCAATCCCAATTATTATGGTGACTGCAAAAGGGGAAGAGGTTGATAGAATTGTTGGGCTTGAAATTGGTGCTGATGATTACATCTCAAAACCATTTAACCCAAGAGAACTCTTGGCACGTATTCGCGCCGTTCTTCGTCGTCAAGCAAATGAATTACCGGGCGCACCGTCACAAGATAACGCCATTATCTCTTTTGGTAAGTTCAAGTTAAATCTTGGTACACGCGAAATGTTCCACGAAGAAGAGCATATGCCTCTGACTAGTGGTGAGTTTGCTGTATTGAAAGTACTAGTATCTCATCCTCGTGAGCCTCTTTCTCGTGACAAATTAATGAGCCTTGCTCGTGGACGAGAATACAGTGCGATGGAGCGTTCAATTGACGTTCAAATCTCTCGTTTACGTCGCATGATTGAAGAAGATCCAACACATCCTCGTTACATTCAAACGGTTTGGGGTCTTGGTTACGTCTTTGTTCCTGATGGAACCAGCGCTCAATGAGAAGGCTGAGGCTTTCCCCTCACAATAAACTAACACGTTCTTTATTTCTGGTTATCTCGCTACTTTTTTTTAGCTTGATAGCCAGTTATATCGTTGTGCAGCACCTTATTGTTGGGCCAAGCCTTCAGCAATTTAATAAAGTATTAGCGTATGAAATACGCACGTTGATGCCTGAAGAACTGATCCTCGTTGATGGCACTCCGCTAAAAATCTCCCCTGCTTTACGCAATAAAATCTATAACGAATTAGGCATTTCTTTCTTTGATAAAAAAGCAGCACTTGAAGAAGGGCTTTATTGGGCAAAAATAGATGATGAATTAAGTGAACAGATGACTGAATATCTGGGGGGGGAAACCGAAATTTGGATCGAGAATACGCTGGAATACCCTGTTTTATGGGTCAATACGCATATGTCTCCCTCGCTTTGGATACGTGTTCCGTTGACTGAATTAGGACAAAATTTCTTACTCCCTGTTTATCGACAAGCGATTATTTTTATTATTATCGTTGTCGCATTTTTCTGGCTCTATAGTCGTTTTCAAAATCGCCCACTAAATGAAGTAGAATATGCAGCGCGCCGCATCGGAAAAGGGGTTATTCCTCCACCTATTCCTGAATCTGGCTCTTCTGAAATGCGCTCAATTATTCGAGCCTTTAACCAGATGTCATCAGGAATTCGCTCATTAGATAATGATAGAACACTCGTTATGGCAGGTGTCAGCCATGATTTGCGTACGCCATTGACTCGAATTCGCCTGGCAACTGAAATGATGAGTCCCGAAGATAGCTACCTCGCAGACTCTATCAATAAAGATATTGAAGATTGTGATGCCATTATTGGGCAATTCTTAGACTATATGCGCACAGGTAAAGAGATGTCTTTAGAGCTGTGTGATATGAACAATCTCTTGCAAGAAGTCATTTCAGCCGAATCTAATTCAGGAAAAATCAGTGAAGAACATCTTCATCCTGAACCCATTAATATCACAGCTAACCCGATTGCGGTAAAACGAGCACTTGCCAATATGGTCGTGAATGCCACTCGCTATGGCAATGGTTGGATAAGCGTTTCAAGTGGAAAAAATGAAGAATATGCTTGGTTCCAAGTTGAAGATGATGGCCCCGGTATTCCACAAGAAGATAGACAACGCCTTTTCCAACCTTTTGTTCAAGGTGAACAAGCACGAAGCTCAACAGGTGCGGGTTTAGGATTATCCATTATTCGTCGTATTATGGAGGCTCATGGTGGTTATGTTGAGCTTGATGATAGCGTTAAAGGTGGATTATTAATTCGAGCTAATTTCCCATTAAAAGCGCGTGAAGATGAGGATGATTAATCCTCTCTATTTCAAATATTGAAGTGTTTTTTTATTACACCATTTCCATTCTAATTTCTCTCCTCCTATAAATATTTCATCATTTTTTTGCTTTGTCATAAAACTGTCACAATTAAGACATTTAATTGTCATCAAACTGACCTATTGTCTGTGCGTACCGTAACCGAAGTTGATAGATGTCGAAAATTATTCTACCTATCCCACAGGAGGGATTATGAAACTGATGCGTACCACCCTGACTAGTGTCATTGCCGCTGCGTTTTCAATGACCGCTCTTTCTGCACAGGCAACGACCTCGCTGACTGGTGCTGGCGCAACGTTCCCTGCCCCAGTTTATGCTAAATGGGCAGATTCCTATCAGAAAGAAACGGGTAACAAAATTAACTACCAAGGCATTGGATCCTCTGGTGGTGTTAAACAAATCAATGCAAATACTGTTGATTTTGGTGCTTCTGATGCACCATTAACAGACGAAAAATTACAAGCTGATGGTTTATTCCAATTTCCTACCGTAATTGGTGGCGTTGTTATGGCAGTCAATATTCCTGGTATCAAATCAGGTGAACTGACCTTAGACGGCGATACTATCGGTAATATCTATCTAGGTAAGATCCAAAAATGGAACGATCCTGCCATTAGCAAACTCAATCCGGGCGTAAAATTACCAGACCAGAATATCGCGGTTATTCGCCGAGCTGATGGTTCAGGAACATCTTTCGTTTTCACTAGCTACTTATCAAAAGTAAATAGCGCATGGAAAGATGAAGTCGGCGCTGGCTCGACTGTTAAGTGGCCGACAGGCTTAGGTGGAAAAGGGAATGATGGTATCGCCGCATTCGTTCAACGTGTACCGGGTTCAATTGGTTATGTTGAATATGCTTACGCGAAACAAAACAACCTTGCTTATACTAAATTAGTCACCGCTGACGGCGAAGTAATTGCACCAACAGCAGATAGCTTTAGTGCCGCAGCAAGAAAAATTGATTGGAGCAAAAGCTTTGCACAAGACCTAACTAACCAGAAAGGTGAAAATGCATGGCCGATTACTTCAACTACCTTTATCTTAGTGCATCAAAAACAGCAAAATGCAGAAAAAGGTAAAGAAGTACTGAATTTCTTCAACTGGGCTTACGACAAAGGTAATCAAGAAGCGAAAAATCTAGATTACGCCGTATTACCTGTCGAAGTTGTAGAACAAATTCGTGCCGCATGGAAAACAAGCATTAAAGACAGTAATGGTAAACCGATTTACTAATAAAATCGGTAACCATTAAGAGATAAGTTAACGTTCACCCCCTGCTAAACAGGGGGTAATAAATTAAAAGAGGCTTTATGGCCGAGCATACAACGGTAATAAAGGCCCCTAGTAAACGAGGGGACGTTATTTTCAGCGCACTGGTTCGTCTAGCTGCGTTGATTACACTTTTGCTTTTAACAGGTATCATTGTTTCACTGATTTTCGCTTCATGGCCAAGTATTCAACAATTTGGCTTTTCGTTCTTATGGACAAAAGAATGGGATCCTCCTGCGCAGGAATTCGGTGCATTAGTGCCTATTTACGGCACCATTGTAACGTCAATCATCGCGCTGGTTATTGCCGTTCCTGTCAGTTTTGGTATCGCTCTTTTCTTAACTGAATTAGCCCCTAACTGGTTAAAACGCCCGTTAGGTATTGCTATTGAGTTACTCGCAGCTATTCCAAGTATTGTTTATGGTATGTGGGGGCTATTTGTCTTCGCACCGCTCTTTGCAACCTATTTCCAAGAGCCAGTAGGCAATGTGCTTTCTTCTATTCCTATCGTTGGTGAGCTTTTCTCTGGCCCTGCTTTTGGTATCGGTATCTTAGCGGCGGGTGTGATCCTCGCTATCATGATTATTCCTTATATCGCTTCTGTTATGCGTGATGTGTTTGAACAGACGCCTGTCATGATGAAAGAGTCTGCCTACGGCATTGGCTGTACAACATGGGAAGTGATTTGGAATATCGTTCTACCTTATACCCGCAATGGCGTTATCGGTGGTGTGATGTTGGGATTAGGACGCGCCTTAGGTGAAACCATGGCGGTAACCTTTATCATCGGTAATACCTACCAATTAGACTCTGCTTCGCTGTTTATGCCGGGTAACAGTATCACGTCTGCATTAGCGAACGAATTTGCTGAAGCAGAGACAGGATTACACACCGCTGCATTAATGGAATTAGGGCTTATCCTGTTTGTCATCACCTTTATTGTCCTTGCGATTTCTAAGTTTATGACATTACGTTTATCAAGAAATGAAGGAGCGCGCTGATATGTCTAAAACATCCTCTTCTTCATTACAAGTTCAAACAGAAAGCGAACTGCGTATACGCCATAAACGCCAACTATGGCGTCGTCAAAAAAACCGTATCGCACTGTTTTTATCTGTCTCAACTATGGCATTTGGCCTTTTTTGGTTAACGTGGATTTTATTCTCCACCTTCACCAAAGGCTTTGATGGTATGTCATTAGCCCTTTTCACAGAGATGACTCCGCCACCTAATACGGAAGGTGGTGGATTAGCTAACGCCATTGTCGGTAGTGGATTATTGATTTTATGGGCAACGGTGATTGGAACACCACTTGGTATTCTTGCAGGGATTTATCTTGCTGAATATGGTCGTCGTTCATGGCTTGCTGAAACCACTCGTTTTATTAACGATATCTTGCTGTCAGCGCCATCAATTGTTGTCGGGCTCTTTGTCTACACCATTGTTGTCGCACAGATGCAGCACTTTTCAGGATGGGCAGGAATTATCGCATTAGCGTTACTGCAAATTCCTATCGTTATTCGCACCACTGAAAATATGTTGAAGTTAGTACCTGATAGCTTACGCGAAGCCGCTTATGCATTAGGAACACCAAAGTGGAAGATGATCTCTAAAATCACCTTAAAAGCCTCAGTATCAGGCATTATCACAGGTGTATTATTAGCGATTGCACGTATCGCAGGCGAAACTGCGCCACTGTTATTTACTTCACTATCAAATCAATTCTGGAGCACAGACTTAAACGAACCGATAGCTAACTTACCAGTGACTATCTTTAAGTTCGCCATGAGTCCTTTCGCAGAATGGCAAGAGCTTGCCTGGGCTGGCGTATTACTTATCACCCTCTGTGTTCTATTTATCAATATTATCGCGCGCGTGCTATTTGCTAAACGCAAGCACGGTTAACGCAGAAAGTTAAGCAAGAGAGACGTTGAATGATTATGGCTAATGATAACGCAGGAAATAAAATTCAAGTTCGTGATTTGAACTTCTACTACGGTAAATTCCATGCGCTGAAAAATATCTCTTTAGATATTGCCAAAAATAAGGTGACTGCATTTATCGGCCCTTCTGGCTGCGGTAAATCGACCTTACTGCGTACTTTTAATAAAATGTATGAACTTTATGGCGAACAACGTGCAGAAGGTGAAATTCTGCTAGATGGCAACAATATCCTGACAGATAAACAAGATATTGCGCTATTACGCGCCAAAGTCGGAATGGTATTCCAAAAGCCAACACCATTCCCGATGTCGATTTATGACAACATTGCCTTTGGTGTACGTTTATTCGAAAAATTGTCTCGCGCTGATATGGATGAACGTGTTCAGTGGGCTTTGACTAAAGCCGCATTATGGAACGAAACCAAAGATAAATTACATCAGAGTGGATATAGTCTGTCTGGCGGTCAACAACAGCGTTTATGTATAGCACGCGGTATCGCTATTCGCCCTGAGGTTTTATTACTTGATGAGCCTTGTTCAGCACTTGATCCAATCTCAACAGGTCGTATTGAAGAACTTATCAGTGAACTCAAATCAGAATATACCGTGGTTATCGTGACACATAACATGCAACAAGCGGCTCGTTGTTCTGATCACACTGCATTTATGTATTTAGGCGAGTTAATTGAATTTAGCGATACGGATACGTTATTTACGCGTCCTGCGAAAAAACAAACTGAAGATTACATCACTGGGCGTTATGGCTGATAACGAGGCAATAAATGGATAATTTAAATCACAATAAGCATATTTCTGGTCAATTTAATGCTGAGTTAGAGCATATCCGTACTGAGCTGATGGTTATGGGTGGGCTTGTTGAAGAGCAACTGAAAAAAGCTGTTATGGCAATGCATAATCAAGACCAAGCATTAGCAAATGAAGTTATTCAAGGTGACCATAACGTCAATATGATGGAAGTCGCCATTGATGATGCGTGTATGCGAATTATTGCTAAACGCCAGCCAACAGCGAGTGACTTACGTTTAATTATGGCGATATCAAAAACGATTGCTGAGCTAGAACGTATTGGTGATGTTGCTGAAAAAATCTGTAAAACCGCACTTGAAAAGTTTTCACACCAGCATCAACCACTGCTCGTGAGCTTAGAATCTTTAGGCCAACACGCTATACAGATGCTTCACGATGTTCTTGATGCGTTTGCGCGTATGGATTTGGATGAAGCAGTACGTATCTATCGTGAAGACGCTAAAATTGATAACGAATATGAAGGCATCGTCCGTCAATTAATGACTTATATGATGGAAGATCCTCGCACCATTCCTAGTGTGCTAACAGCACTATTTTGTGCGCGTTCTATTGAACGTATTGGCGACCGTTGTCAGAACATTTGTGAGTTTATTTTCTATTATGTAAAAGGTCATGATTTCCGCCATTTAGGGGGCGACCAAGTAGAAAAAATGCTAACAAAAAATGGCGATAGCAACGCCTCTAAATAAATTTCTCTCTCTTTTTCTTCTCTTCAAAACAGCGGCACTTATGTCGCTGTTTTTTTTATTCGTTCATAAATTAATACCGTTCTAGCTCAATACTTTTCCTCACCTTATTCCTTAAAAGCATATCCATATCAATTTTTATTATTTTATGAACTTAGATCAACTTGATAGCGTGATATCCAACATAACGATGATAATTCTTTTCTTTGGGGTGAATAATGAAATTACGTGTCTTGGCAACCGCATTAATTGCAGGCTCTGTGCTTTTCTCTGGTATTGCAAAAGCAGATAAGCTCGACGATATAAAAAAAGCAGGTGTAGTACGTATCGCGATTTTTGACAGTAATCCTCCGTTTGGATTTATTGATCCTCAAACCAAAAAGCTCGCAGGTTATGATGCAGATATCGCCAATGAAATCGCCAAAGATCTAGGTGTGAAAGTGGAACTGCGTCCAACAAATCCAGCAAACCGTATTCCACTTTTAAGCTCTAAAAAAGTCGATTTAATCGCAGCTAACTTCACCATTACCGATGAACGCGCTAAGCAAGTTGACTTCTCTGTTCCTTACTTTGCAACTGGACAAAAATTTATTGCACGTAAGGGTGTTTTAACTAACCCAGAACAAATTCACTCACTGCGTATTGGGGCTGATAAAGGCACTGTTCAAGAAATCACATTACGTGAACGCTATCCTGACACCAAAGTTATCTCTTATGACGATACACCACTGGCTTTCGCTGCATTACGTAACGGTAACGTACAAGCTATCACACAAGACGATGCAAAATTAGTCGGTTTATTAGCAAATCTTCCTGATGCCATTAAAGCCGATTTTGAAGTGTCATCATTTAGCATCACCCGTGAATACCAAGCAGTTGCAGCAGCTAAAGGTGAAGAGCGTTTAATTAACGAAATCAATAACACCCTATTAAGATTGGAAAAAGAAGGTAAAGCAGACGAGATCTACAATCGTTGGTTTGGCCCTGAAACAAAATCGGCTCAACCTCGTGGTGACTTTAAATTTGCCCCACTATCAGAGCAAACACCACAATCTTGATCTTTAAAGCGTAATAACTTTCTTCTTTCATCAAAACAAAGTTATTCCTTTATTAAAACACCTACCCCGCCTTTGCGGGGTTTGGTGTCTACAATAGGCCTATTATATGTTTGAGCAATTTCTTTCACATTACCTTCTTGAGCCACACTATTTAAGTTGGCTTTGGAGTGGTTTTCTAATCACCTTGCTTATCTCTTTTTGGACTATTGTCATTGCAACATTAATGAGCTTTGCCCTTAGTGCTGCAAGAGATAGCGCTTTTGCACCATTACGCTGGTTAGCCACGGCTTATACTTCACTGTTTCGTAATACTCCGCTGTTAGTACAGTTATTCTTTTGGTATTTCGCATCAGGCGAAATTCTGCCACAAAGCGCCATGATATGGTTAAACACGCCTCATGAGATTGCATTTTTAGGTGTAACGCTTTCTTGGCCTTCTTTTGAGTTTTTAGCGGGCATTGTGGGTCTGACATTTTACTCAACGCCATTTATTGCCGAAGAGCTAAGAGCCGGAATTCAAGGTGTTAAACAAGGGCAAAAGTATGCCTCTTTGGCATTAGGTCTAACACAATGGCAATCTATGCGTTATGTGATTTTACCCCAAGCCTTTCGTATTGCTCTGCCCCCTTTATTGGGTCAATACATGAATGTGATAAAAAATTCATCACTAACGATGGCTATTGGTGTTGCGGAGCTTTCTTACGCATCAAGACAAGTTGAAACAGAGTCTTTACGTACCTTTGAAGCCTTTGGCGTTGCAACGGTTCTCTATATTACAGCAATCGCATTGATGGAAGCTTGGGGACAATGGCATCAGCAACGTAAACTAGCACAAGGGTATTAATATGGACTTTACTGTTATTGCTGATAACTGGCAGTACTTACTCTTTGGTGCTTATCCTGACGGGCCGTTAGAAGGTGCAGCACTAACCGTATTTATCAGTATCATTGCAGGTATTGCATCAATTATTTTAGGTACACTAGGTGGCATTGCTTTGGCTATGCTTAGGGGCGTATGGGTTAACCTTTTTGCGGCTTTTTTAGGTTTTTTCCGCGCAATTCCCGTCATTATGTTGATATTTTGGGTCTATTTTTTATTGCCTGTTGTATTAGGGATGGAAATACCTGAAATCACCACCGTAATTTGTGCGTTAGCTTTAATTACATCGTCTTATATTGCGCATGGTGTTAAAGCTGGTATTTTGGCGATTGGAAAAGGGCAATGGCAAGCAGGGTTATCGTTAGGTTTTAATCGCTGGCAAGTGTTGTGGTATATCGTATTACCACAAGCATTACGCATGATGGTGCCTTCATTTATTAATCAGTGGATAGCCTTAATTAAAGATACTTCACTAGCTTATGTAGTGGGTGTGGGTGAGCTTTCTTTCTTAGCGACCCAAGTAAATAACCGCAGTATGGTTTATCCAATGGAAGTTTTTCTATTCGTTGCTTTTATCTATTTTATTCTCTGTTTTTCATTGGAAATTATTGCCAATAGAGTGGCTAAATTATTCTCAACACAAAAAGAGAAACGCCCTTTTTGGCAAATGGTGTTGCCGTTTAAACAACAATCATTTGTTAAGAAAGAAGTGGGATAAACAAAAGAGACTCACTTATTGTTTTAATAAAATAAGTTAGTCTCTTTATAATTAATTTATTCATTATCAACTAGACTTATTACCGCTTTAGCATTCGCCATAGTCATAAATAAACGATATTCATTTTGGCTAAATGAAGAAAAACCTAATCCTTGATACATACTTTTTGCAATATCATGTTTTGCATCTACGATAATCATGGGTATTGGAATATTACCTGATGAATTTATTGCCTTTCTTACAGCATCAACTAATAAAATAGCCCCTAAACCTTGGCGTTGATACTGCTGACTAATTGCTAACCGCCCGATTAATACACAATAGAGCTCTTTGGGATATTTTTTCCCGATTTCTTGCGGTAATTCATCTAAATCGATAGTACACAATGCTAATGAATAAAATCCTTTAATTTTTGTAGGCTCGATTTCACTTGTTAATACAAAAGTACGTGCTAAATCTTTTTCATGATGTTGATTGGATATTGCTTTCAAGTAGTTATTAAGTGTTTTATCGCCACAATCAAAAGATGTTCTATCATGTATTTTTTTATTCAGAGGACTTATTTTCATCAAGAATTGTTTCCTTATGCTTGCGCGCGGCACGAAGGAAGCGATCATTTATTTCGATTGGTTTTTCCAATGCATTAATAAAATCTAAAGCGTCTTCCTGACAAAGTTTAATACGCATATCTTGCTCGATTAGCCGTTTAGCTTCAGCAATAGCTGCTTGTACAATAAAACTATTTAAACTCGTATAACCTGATAATGATAAAGCCTTTTCTAACAAAATTTTCATTTCGGGACTAATACGCGTTGTGATCCTTTCATTTGATAAAGTAGGCATAATTCCTCCACCTCTTTATTAAAACTTATTTAATAGCTGTTATTTATAAGACTAGTAAAACTTCAAAACAGCTCACTTTTCAAGCAAGATAATATGATCAAATTTTAACAAAGTAAATGAAATGTGCCATTTTGACACCATGCAATTATTAGCACTAACTAAACTTAGTTTATTAAATATCTCCGTCCATTTTTGATACCTTCACGGTAGCGCCCTACGCAATCGATTACTTTTTTTAGGTGCAGTCATTGTTTTATTTGTGTAGGATAAAGCGAAAAACATTTTTTTTGGGATCTTTTGTCTATGAGCATGTCATCACCAAATTCTGGATCACAGGGTTTGCTCCAACGCCTGTTTAAGCTACAAGAACACGGCACAAACGCTCGCACCGAACTGATTGCGGGTATCACGACTTTCTTAACGATGGTTTATATTATCTTCGTTAACCCTCAAATTCTTGCTGCTGCCAATATGGATATCAAAGCCGTCTTCGTGACGACCTGCTTAATTGCGGCTTTCGGCAGTATTTTAATGGGATTAGTGGCAAATCTACCTATTGCCGTTGCGCCTGCAATGGGCTTAAACGCATTCTTTGCCTTCGTAGTCGTTGGTGCTATGGGCTACTCATGGGAAGTTGCTATGGGTGCAATCTTTTGGGGTGCAGTAGGGCTATTTTTACTGACTCTCTTTCGTATTCGCTACTGGATAATTGCCCATATTCCACTGAGTTTACGTGTTGGTATTACTAGTGGTATCGGTCTTTTTATCGCCATGATGGGCTTAAAAAACTCCGGTATTATTATTCCTAACAACGATACCATCGTTACTATCGGTAATTTTGCTTCTCATAACGTATTATTAGGTGCATTAGGCTTTTTTATTATCGCTATTCTTGCTGCTCGTAATATTCATGCCGCAATTCTTATCTCAATTGTTATCACCACTGTAATTGGTCTTCTTTTAGGTGATGTTCAATATCAAGGTATCTTCGCTGTTCCTCCTTCTATCACAACCGTTGTTGGTAAAGTTGATATTATGGGTGCCTTAGATATCGGTCTTTCTGGCGTGATCTTTGCTTTTATGTTGGTTAACTTATTTGACTCATCAGGCACATTAATTGGTGTCACTGATAAAGCAGGTTTAACTGATGACAAAGGCAAGTTTCCACGAATGAAACAAGCGTTATATGTCGACAGCTTAAGTTCTGTTGCAGGCTCTGCAATGGGAACATCTTCTGTAACAGCCTTTATCGAAAGTACTTCCGGGGTTTCAGTTGGTGGTCGTACAGGTTTAACTGCCGTTGTTGTGGGTATTCTGTTCTTACTCGCTATCTTCTTGTCACCACTAGCAGGTATGGTGCCAAGCTATGCAACAGCAGGGGCACTGATTTATGTGGGTGTATTAATGACATCCAGCCTTACACGCGTGAAATGGGATGATTTAACAGAATCTGTTCCTGCTTTTATCACCGCAGTTATGATGCCATTTAGCTTCTCAATTACCGAAGGTATCGCACTAGGCTTTATTGCTTATTGTGTTATGAAAGTGGGTACTTTCCGCTGGAAAGAAATTAATCTATGTGTCGTGATTGTTTCACTGCTATTTATTTTAAAAATATTGCTGATTGATACTCATGTGATTGATTTGAATTCTTTATTCTAATATTCAATAAATTAAGATCATCATGATACAGACAAAACGGCACCAATAACGTGCCGTTTTTTATAAGAAAAGAGGTGACTATGCACGTACTTCTACAAGTAGATTTTCCTTATCATGGTCCTTTCGATGATGAAATGACACAAGCTATGGATGCATTATCTGCATCAATCAACCAAGAACCTGGTTTTATTTGGAAAATTTGGACTGAAAATAAAGAAACCCAAAAGGCGGGCGGGATTTATCTTTTTGATTCAAAAGAAAATGCTCAAGCTTATTTAGAGAAACACAGCGCTCGATTAAAATCGTTTGGTATTCCTGAAGTACGTGGTGATATTTTTGCAGTAAACCAAGCTTTAAGCTTAAAAAATCAAGCCTCGTTTTTGGCTAAGTAGCTAAAAGCACAAGTGTTATATGCCACTTGTGCCTTTCTATTTTCTGTAATTATTCAGCTATTGTGGGCAACAACAAACCAAAAACAATAGAATCAGAAACTTCATCACCGACTATCCAACGCTGTTTTAGATACCCTTCTTGCTCAAAACCTAATTTCGCTAACAATGCAGCCGATGCTTTATTATCGGGATGGATATCTGCTTCTAGACGACGAACAGATAGATGTGTTTGAAGATATGCAATAAACGCCAGCATCGCTTCTTTCATAACGCCTTTACCTTGGTAAGCAGTATCAAGGCAATACCCAATTTCGCCACGTCGTGAATTAGGGTAATGATTAAAGAAAACACACATGCCCATCAGTGCATTTGTTGCCTTATCTATCACCGCTAAGCGCAGATACTCTTTTCTTTCCATATGCGTGATATCTTGAATAATATCTTCTTGCGCTTCTTGCAGTGACTGCCAAGGAAGATGACTCCAGTAGCGCGTCACTTCAAGTGAACTCATGATCTTAAACCAATCTTCAGCATCCCCCATTTCAAAAGGACGTAACCTTAATCTTTCTGTTTCAACCTGAATATCAGCGTAACGCATCTCTACTTTTCCTTATGTGTTTTTGGCGCCACAAACGCAATACAAACTGGCTCGGCAATAGCATCGGGCTCAGCGCGAAATATTATCTCTTGAGTATCGGCTATTTTTAAACTCGGCCAGTGTTTTAAACCTTCATCAAAATGTGCTTTCTCACAGTAATAGCCAACTTTACTGATCAATACGACACCTTTTTCTTCTAATTGTTGAAGTGTAATATGTCGATTATAAATATTAGGGGGCTGCACATTCGCTTCTAATATCCAAGGCTGTGAAGATAATGGTCTATCTTTGCCATAAAAAGTGACCCATTCATGCATATACTCGCCACCCACATATACAAGTGGTGTGTGATAATGCTGATACCAAGCTTGCTCAACATCTTGCACAAAGGTTTTTACACCAATAAATTTTTGACCTGCATTACGCACATTAGCAGCTTGAACAACAGTATAACCAGAAACAACCAACATCCCGAAAACGCCTAAACCATACAATGCCCCCCGTAATGAACGTTTGGGCATGACACTAATTGAGCCGACAAAAAGTGCAGTCGTAATCGACATAAAGGGTTGTAACCACTCACTGATACGCCCCCCTTCATGAAAACTAAACCAAATAAAAATAATCGTTAATGGAAACAGAAAAATAAAATTGAGTAATTGGCTATCTTTAGAAGCAGACCAACTTACACGTCCACCATAAAAACGTAAAATCCCCCACATTAAAATCACAGGGTAAAAAACAGTGAGTGCAGCACGAGTGGTACGTAAATTAAAACGGTTTTCGATTTGTGAATCGACCCACTTAAAAGCGGCAAAATCGGTTTGCCATAACCAAATAAAATTGGGAATAACAAAAGCAAACCAAATAGCTAACGCTAAATAGAAATAAGGTGAACAATAACTTGCTCGAACTTTAGGCACAAAAAGGCTTGATAAAAATACAGAACCAATAAAAGCTAATGATGAATATTTTCCCATTGTGGCAATACCCATCGTAATCGCAAAACCAATCCAATATTTTTGATTGTCATTAATAGCACAAAGGAAAAAATAGAACGCCCATGCCCAACAACCAACTAGAATATAGTTATCGTTATAAGGAATAATATCAAAGTTGATAACGCCAGATAAATTAAGCGCCAACATAGCAAACCAAGCTAAGTTAGTATTTTGTGTCAACTTATAGGCTAAGTTCCAAACTCCCAATAGCCCAACGGCAATGACAATAAAGTGGATAAAATACCAATAAAAGCTAAAATCAATACCGCCGTAAATGGCAGGTGTCATTATAAAGCCAACAAACCAAGGATTTTTAGGGGAGCCCCACCCTCCGTTAGTGCCCCAGTTGACAGCCTCTACGGCATCATAAGGCACTGTAGGGTCAAAAAGATAACTCACTAAGATCCAAATTGCCGCATAACCAATAACCCACCAATATACTGGTTTACGTAATTGCGCAGATGATAATGTCATAATAAATAGAAATTTAAGTTAATTAATTTAGTTTAGTCGTTAATTGATGTCACAACACAGTAAAGTATAGTGAAACGAACCGCACATTGTACGTGAGCAAAAATTAAATTGTCTTAAATTTGCGCTTTTATTGAAAATTTGTTTCTGATAGATTGCGCAACCAAGAAGATCACTATCGAGTTACCATTATGAATATGATTAAAAGAAAGCCCGCAGCTAAAGCACGTAAGAAATCGCGTGAAGAGCTGAACGCGGAAGGACGTGAACGTAAACGTCAAAAAAAACACCGTGGCAATCCTGCCGGTAACCGTCAGCAGGAAGCGGAAAATAAACAGCAAGCTAAAAATACAGCGCCGAAAGATCCGCGCATTGGTAGCAAAAAACCGATCCCTCTGATTGTGGGCGATGCACCAAAAGTTGTGAAGAAAAAACCTGCGCCAGTTAAAGCAGAGCCAGTTCGTTTAACGCCTGAACAAGAGTTAGACCTGTTAGAAAACGATACACGTTTAGATGAATTACTGTCTCGTCTTGAAAACGGTGAAAAACTCAATGCAGAAGAACAGGCTTATACTGAGAAAACCCTTGATCGCATTGACGAATTAATGGTTGAGCTAGGTATTGAGTTTGAAGATGATGACGATGAAGAAAAAACTGAAGACATCATGCAATTACTAAAAGGTAAATAATCAAAAGGCTCGTTATTCGCCTTAATTGCCTTACATCTAACGGATATCAATAACTTATTGATATCCGTTGTTTTTTATAAGGTATTCACTTTTTTATTTTTCATTAATCCTCACCATTAACAATAGATTAATTAACCACCTTAAGCTCAGATAACTCCATCTATTCCTCTCTTGTTATCCCTGATATTCTATTTTTCTATCTTTAATATACGAGTGATAAAAAACATGGATAACAGACAGCAGTACTTAAATATCGCAGCCGGGCAAGGAGAAAAAGTACCCTCTCGTATAGTGGCTTTTCCTGCACAGCCACTAAACTATGCGCTTATTGAGCAACGCCTAGAAGAACAAACTGATTACACTGATGGTGAAATCAATTATCTAAGTGAAAATATTGATGACGGTTTTTTCTATCGTTGCCAGCAGGGTGATGACGAGTTACATTTTTTTGTCTGTCTTTATCCTCGTGATGAAGATTACGAAATACGTCCAATGTATTCGACTGACGAACTCACACCACAACTACTCGCACATGCGAATGCCACAACGCAAGATTTATTATTAGAAACACTTTTTACTGAAGCCTTGCATCCTTTGGCCAGCTATCGCCATCAATTGAATTTTTTGAATATTATCGCACCTGAAATGGTCTTAGCATTAGATGAATCAGCGGCAGGCAAAGCATTAACACCTGAGTGGATCCGCTTTCAATTAGAGACCCCAGACCTCTATCCTGAAGTAGAAAGCTTATATGTTATTCATGCTGTCTATGACACAGAAAATGATCCACCAACCATGTTCTGGTTCCACACTCATGGATTAGCACGCTGTGGTTTAACCGAAGTCGATTTAGTTATTCCAAGTATGCTTGAGTCTTACTATGGCATTCCTGATCTCTTCCGTTGCTTTGTTAACAACAGTATTAATCATCGCCAAATTGAATTTGGTGAACCGATGCTTTGTGGTCAAACATCATCAGGCTTGGAGTATCTTGTCGCCTTACCTTTTGAAGAAGGCATTCGCCATGTTAATCAATCAACACCGCTTAAAAGCCTTAGACCTTTAGAGGAAATGCGTTATGACACTGAAGGCGCACCAAATGGCATTTTCTTGGGTGATTTAGCCGATCGCGATGAATATCATCAACATCCATCTTCCATGCTATTTAGAACCAATGAAGAAAACCCAGTTTTAGAAACCTTCTTTAGAGGTTATGAAGAACAACAAGCGATGATGCTACTGCGCAGTAATGAAGAAACCTACGAGATGTCTGAAAAAGCCAAGCGACGCTGGGAATACTTCGTTTCTATGTTTGATAACTACAATCAACCGCCTGTTGAGAAAAAAAGTGGTTTCCTCTCTAAGTTATTAGGAAAAGACAAACCTGAAGATACCGAAAACCCTTGGCAGTTTATGATCAAGTTCGGTATTCCTTATGGTGAAGGGGAAGAAAAAGAGCTAGAGCATATGTGGTTTGTACCGCAATCTCGTGATGGAGATACCATTTATGCAAAATTACTCAATGTGCCGTTTTATGTTGAGGATATGCAAGAAGGTGAAACCTACCCTATCAACACGGCATTAATAACAGATTGGGTTGTTTCATATGAAGATGATAGTTATACCCCTAACAATATTTACCAACTTTTTAGCCACCAACAAACTCACTAATTAGCGAGTATTTCATCATGACAACGCGAGCTTTTTACTTAAGCTCGCGATCTCCATATTCTTGAAATCTACTTTTATATTATTACCCGTTAACATCATTAACTGATTGTTATTTTGTTGCTACGTTGACATTTCAACTCTTCACATTTTGTTTTTGTCTAGTAACAGATAAGGTAAACAGCCTATTTTCATCCCAATATCTTTTCTCTGGTTGATTTAAATCAAGTGTAGATAAGCGTAGACTAGGCTAAATTATACCCAATAAGGATAATTATAATTCTCATTAGCATTAAAAATATTTATTATAATTACCCTGACTATTATTGTGTGAATTCTCATACGTGTTAATAATTATCAGTATCATTATTTTTTGTATCAACATTCGTGGAAGGACGATTATGTCTCTGATCCCAAATCACAGTTATAAAATCTTGAGCTACTCACCTCAGATTAGCCCTGCATACAGACAGAAACTATTATCTTTAGGTATGTTACCTGGCGCTGTGTTTAACGTTATTCGTATCGCACCACTGGGTGATCCTATTCAAATAGAAACGCACCGAGTGTCCCTAATTTTGAGAAAAAAAGATCTCGCACTCATTAATCTTAGCGAAGTGGTTCATAACGAAAAATAATCGTTATTTCTCATTCAACCAGGCAAGACAACTATTGGCATCACTATTATGACTCCTCTCACTATAGGCCTTATCGGTAATCCCAATGCCGGTAAAACAACACTCTTTAATCAGTTAACAGGCTCTCGTCAGCGTGTGGGTAACTGGGCAGGTGTAACGGTCGAACGCAAAGTTGGTCGTTTCACAACAGCAAATCATAAAATTGAGCTCGTCGATTTACCCGGGACTTACTCTTTAACGACAATTTCAGAACAGACATCTCTTGATGAGCAAATTGCCTGCCATTTCATTTTAAGTAATGAAGCAGACATGCTGATTAACGTGGTTGATGCATCAAATCTTGAGCGCAACCTCTATTTGACATTGCAACTGCTTGAGCTTGGCATTCCATGTATTGTGGCATTAAATATGCTCGATATTGCAGAACACCAAGATATGCAAATTGATATCAACGCACTTTCAGAGCAACTGGGTTGCCCTGTTATTCCGATGATTTCAACCAAAGCATCTGGCATTGATAAACTCAAAGAAGCCATTGATACCTTCCCTGCTGAAAAGAAAAAACCACAAGAATTACTGACTTCTTATCCACTATGGTTATTAAATGAAGTCGAGACACTTGCTGAAAAAATTAATCATGATGAGTTTAATTTACAGCAACGTCGTTGGATGGCATTACAGTGTTTAGAAGGGGATATCTATACCCATCAACGCGCGCAAGTCACCAGTGAAGATATCAAGGCCATTCGACAACGAATTCAAGACGAACATAATAATGAACCAGAATTAGTCATTGCTGATGCCCGTTATCAAAATATTGAGCGCATCTGTCATGCTGTGATTAATATGGAGGCCATTAAACCTAATATTCTGACGCAAAATATCGATAAAGTGATATTAAACCGTTGGTTAGGCGTGCCTATCTTCCTATTCGTTATGTATTTAATGTTTGTACTCGCGATTAATATCGGTGGTGCATTACAACCTGCTTTTGAAGGTGGCTCTGAAGCTATCTTTATTCATGGTATTCAATGGATTGGCGCAACTTTTAACTTCCCTGAATGGCTGACAATTTTCCTTGCTCAAGGTGTCGGTGGTGGTATCAATACAGTTCTTCCATTAGTGCCACAAATCGGGATGATGTATCTCTTTTTATCTATCCTTGAAGATTCGGGTTATATGGCTCGTGCTGCGTTTGTTATGGATAGATTGATGCAGGCTCTGGGTTTACCTGGCAAATCATTCGTACCACTGATTGTCGGCTTTGGTTGTAACGTACCTTCTATTATGGGTGCGCGTACTCTTGATGCACCAAGAGAACGATTAATCACGGTATTAATGGCACCGTTTATGTCTTGTGGTGCTCGTCTAGCTATCTTCGCGGTATTTGCGGCAGCCTTCTTTGGTAAAAACGGTGCGAGTGTTGTTTTCTCACTTTATCTTCTCGGTATTGTGGTTGCTATCCTCACAGGCTTACTACTAAAACACACCATTATGCGCGGTGAAGCGTCACCATTCGTGATGGAACTGCCTGTTTATCACGTTCCTCACCTAAAAACGTTACTCATGCAAACATGGCAACGTCTAAAAGGTTTCGTTGTACGAGCTGGTAAAGTCATCATTATTGCGAGTATGTTTATTGGTGCGCTAAATAGCTTTACCTTCTCTGGTAAACCTGCGGATAACATCAATGATTCTGCATTAGCTTCTGTCAGTAAAGTGATCACACCATTACTGCAACCTATTGGTGTTCACAATGATAACTGGCAAGCAACGGTTGGTTTAGTCACTGGTGCGATGGCAAAAGAAGTGGTTGTGGGAACATTAAATACCCTCTATACCGCAGAAAGCATTGTTAATGAGCCATTTGATCCTGAAGAATTCGACCTGTGGGGAGAAATTGCTGATGCATTTGGTGAAACATGGGATAGCTTAAAAGAGACCTTCACTTTAGCTGCACTTTCTAACCCAATTGAAGCCAGTAAAGGTGATGGTGAAATGGATACCGGCACAATGGGAACCATGGGTGCTAAATTCGGTTCAGGCATTGCTGCTTATAGCTACTTAATCTTTGTTTTACTGTATGTACCTTGTGTTTCAGTAATGGGCGCTATTGCTCGTGAAACCAGTCGTGGCTGGATGACCTTCTCTATTCTTTGGGGATTAAATATTGCTTACTCACTGGCTGCGTTGTTCTATCAAACCGCAACCTTTAGCGAGCATCCACAAAGCAGTACAATCACCATTGCTGCGGTTGTGATATTTAACTTTGTTCTATTTATCTTGTTGCGTAATGCTCGTAATCGTCTAACAATTAACTTAAGCAATAAGCCATCATTGGCTAAACAATGTTGTTCAAAAGGTAGCTGTCACTAAGTGACAAAGGAAAAGCAAGATGGCCAGTTTGATAGAAGTACGTGATTGTATCGCCCTTAATGGTCGAGCCGATGCCCGTCTTATCAGCCATCAACTCAATATGCCTGAACCGTTGGTGCAAGCAATGTTAGAGCGGCTCACATTGATGGGGAAGCTTCAAGAAGTCGATGTCGAGGATTGTCTTACGGGTAGCTGTAAAAGTTGCCCAGAAGCCACCGCCTGCCAGACAAAGCTTTATCAAATAGTCTAACAAATTGATAAATACCATCATGAAAATCCCTTACTTTATGTAGGGGATTTTTTTATCTAATGCGCAAGATGAATCATTTTCATCTTCCTATTTAATGATTTACTTTCCTAACTATCACGGCATAATCCATTAAATATAGACGTAAAGACGTCTATTTAATTTCACTTAATAAGAATATAAAAATTATGCCAATAACTGAATTTTCATCAACGATCACCACAGGCGAGCAAGGCAGATTACAAATGCAATGCGCGTCGCGCCAATTTCAATTTTTACTTGATGAACCTGAATCACTGGGAGGTAAAGACAGTGCAATGAATCCTGTGGAAGCACTATTGGGTACTTTAGGTGCTTGTAAAGGTATTGTGGCAAAAAGCTTTGCACGTATGCACAAAATTAATCTTAAAAATATTCGCATTGAAGTCAAAGGCGAATTAGATACCGATGGTTTTACCGGAAAAAATAAAGAAGCCAAAATTGGTTTTAGCAAAATTACGACCGAGTTTTTTATTGAAGCCGATAATAGTGAAGAAGAGATCGCCGCATTTATCGCTTTTATTGAACGCACTTGCCCTGTTGCCGACACAATAAAGAATGCACCGATCCTAGAAACGTCATTTCATCTCGAAAACGTGCTCGCATAATCATGCCGTTATTGCTGCCCTTAATAAAAGGGCGGCATTATTACAGCTGACATAAAATAAGAATTAACTTTATCGAAAAATGCGCTCTAAACTCGCTATTTTTAGACTATAACCTACGCTTAATTGGTATGATAAGTAATATCACTTATTGGATGATAAAAATAACATTCCCTTTTTAAAGGATAATATTATGCCAATTATTGAGTTTTCATCTGTTATCACTAATGACGCATCTTCTCCCTTACAAATGCAATGTGCTTCACGACAATTTACGTTAATTGTTGATGAACCTGCTGCTTATGGGGGGGAAGACAGTGGCGTTAATCCAATTGAAGCGTTACTCGCCTCAATTGGCGCCTGTAAAGGAATTGTTGCTAAGAGTTTTGCACGGCTTCACCGTATGAACCTTAAAAATATCCGTATTGAGATGAAAGGCGAGATCGACCCTGATGGATATATGGGAAAGAATAAGCGTGTAAAAATCGGTTTAAGTCGTATTTCAACACATTACTTTATTCAAGCTGATAATACAAAAGAGGAAATACAGACATTTATTGATTTTATTGAACATACTTGTCCACTTTCTGACACCATCAAAAATGCCCCCACGTTTCATACTTCTATTGACATTGGATAAATAACATCAGCATAAAAAGATCTGCCCTTATAAAAAGACAGATCTTTGAAGATAATTATAACGTTGTATCACAACCCTCAATTAACGCTTGAGTAAATTCATCTGGATGTGAAATAAATGGCGCATGAGCCGCATTACGGAAAATAACAGAAGGTGAATGAGGATAAATAGCATCTAATAATCCAGCTACTTTCCGAGGAACTAAGCCGTCTAAATAACCGTAAAAACGAATAAAAGGACAATTCAACGTTTTTAGCTCTTCTCGCAAATCCTCAGTACGCAGAATTTCTAATCCACCATTGAGCACTTCAACAGAAGGAAGAGGTTGCTCTAACACCACTGATTTTAATGCTTTCATATCTTCACGTGCACTTTGTGTGCCCAATGTTTGCAGTGCTAAAAAACGTTCAACTGTACGATGAAAATTCTCGTTTAACTGTTGTTCAAATCCCTTTAACACTTCAGGTTTGATACCCGGCCAATCCTCATGAGCACCAAAGCAAGGCGAAGAAGCCACCGTAATCAATGCTTGCACATTATTAGGATTATCTAAAACAACACGGCTGGCGACTAATCCACCTAAAGACCATCCTAACCAAATGGCATTATCGGGGGCTTTGGCAAAAACAATGTCCGCCATCTCTTTTAATGTGAGAACAGGAAAACCCTGGCTACGACCATATCCTGGGAGATCAACAAGATGCAGTGTAAAATGCGAGCTTAGTCGCGGTATTAATGATTGCCAGACCTCTGCATTCAATCCCCATCCGTGTAATAGCACAAGATGCGTTTTTCCTTCACCCATTGTCTGCCAATACAATTTATTCATTGTTATGCTCTCTTCTCTTAGTACAGGGATTTTCATTATGTGGATAACAATAGCAGGATATTGTTGGTTATGTCGCCAACCCTTACATTATGATACTAAAGGTATTTGTTCGAGTTGTATTCGACATTTACCTAAACAGTATAACCGCTGCCCATGCTGTTTATATCCCTCATCTCACTCTATGATGCTATGTGGACGCTGCTTGCAATCGCCTCCATTATGGAAACAGATGTTGACAGTCACTGACTATCAACCGCCATTAAATAAATTATTACACCTTTATAAATACCAACCTCGCCCTCAAATAGCTTTATGTCTTGCACGACTTTTTCTATTGCGATGGCTTTCACATCGACGAGAAAATTTGGTGCAGAAACCAGACAGAATTATTAGCGTTCCTTCGCATCATCATCGCCGTTGGTCTAGAGGCTTTGAGCAAGTAGAAGCTATCGCTAAGCCTTTGGCAAGGTGGCTAAATTGTGCTTATCAACCGGATACCCTGATAAGAACTCGTGCTACACTGGTGCAAACGCATCTTAATGCCAAACAAAGGCAACAAAATTTAAAGAATGCATTTGTATTAAATAACACAGTGTCGGTATCAGGGAAAAATCTGGCACTAATTGATGATGTTATCACTACAGGCGCGACATTAAAGAGCATTGTACCCTTGTTATTTCGTGCGGGAGCACGCTCTGTTGAGGTATGGGCTATTTGTCGAACCTTGTAGTTAACCGCCAATTGGGCGTATGATAACCAACCAGAACAGTCAACTATTGAGCAAGACGATATGATTATTATTACTGATGCCGCACAGGCGCATTTTGCCAAACTACTGGCTAACCAAGAACCCAACACCCAAATTCGTGTATTCGTTATCAATCCAGGCACACCTAATGCTGAATGTGGCGTTTCATACTGCCCACCTGATGCCGTAGAGCCAAACGATACTGAAATTAAGTTCGAAAAACTTTCTGCGTATGTTGATGACATCAGCGCACCTTTCTTAGAAGATGCGGAAATTGACTTTGTCACTGACCAACTGGGCTCACAATTAACGCTGAAAGCACCTAACGCAAAAATGCGTAAAGTCGATGCTGATGCACCGTTAATTGAACGTGTTGAATACGTACTGCAATCACAAATTAACCCACAATTAGCCGGCCATGGTGGTCGCGTTAGTCTGATGGAAATCACTGAAGATGGTTATGCTATCTTACAATTTGGTGGTGGCTGTAACGGTTGTTCAATGATTGATGTCACATTAAAAGATGGTATCGAAAAAGAGCTGTTAAACCTGTTCCCAGATGAATTGAAAGGTGTGAAAGATTTAACTGAACACCAACGCGGCGAACACTCCTACTACTGATCCTTCAGTATCACATCCCCTATGATACTCACCTGCACTGATATCATGGGGGATTTGTTTATTAAAATAAGCATTTACAAAGTGTAACGTCATCTTTACCCATTTGACGTTATGATAAATGTATCGTTCTCTCGCTCAGAACAAATAAATCAATTAACAATATAATAAATAAGACAATTATGGATAAGTTTCAATTTCTCAGCATTGAACAGGCCTATCAATTCTGGACATCTCAATCAGCAATCTTAGTTGATGTTAGAGATCCTCAGAGTTACCGCATTGGTCATGCTACCGGCGCATTTCATCTCACCAATGATACGCTAAACCAATTTTTACAAGATGCTGACTTTGATGTTCCTGTTATGGTGATGTGTTATCACGGTCACAGCAGCCAAGGCGCAGCTCAATATCTGGTCAATATGGGCTTTGAAACCGTTTATAGTATCAACGGTGGTTTTGAAGCATGGCTAAGAGAGTTTCCACAAGCGATAACTTCTCTGCAATAACTACAGATGAGTTTTGTTAATGATCCACATTATTACGCTTTCTAACCCTCAAGCAGCTGATTTATTTGTCAATTATATGGCAACGAAAGGTGTGCGAATTCACGCAAAAAATGAAAATCAGCAGATCTCACTTTGGTTAGAAGACCAACATCAGTTGGATATGGTTGAAAAAGAACTAAATACTTTTTTACGTGAGCCTTTTCACCCACGTTACCAAGCTGCAAGTTGGCAAACCGGTGATCCGAAAAACACAGGTATAAAATATCGCCCTGCCTTTTCAATAAAAAATATGGTGCAACGCTCAGGGCCATTAACGGTACTGGTGGTCATTTTATGTGCCCTTATTTTTATTTGGCAACAAGTCGTAGGTGATTATGATGTTATGCTCCATCTGGCATGGCCTTATAAAGAGAGCCTGAACTTTGAAGTTTGGCGCTATATCACCCCTGCGTTTGTTCACTTCTCACTCATGCACATCGCCTTTAACCTTGCGATGTGGTGGTATCTCGCAAGTCAAACAGAACAGCGATTAGGTACGGGTAAATTATTTGTCATCATGCTCGTTTCTGCGCTCTTTAGTAACTGGGCACAATCACTGTTTACAGACTCTAATTTTGGCGGACTCTCCGGTGTTGTTTACGCATTAATTGGCTATGTAGGCTTAACGGGAATACGTAATCCAGAAAAAGGTATTGGTGCTCCAACCGGCTTAATCGGCTTTTCGATTTTGTGGATTGTTGCGGGTTATATGGGCATTTTAGGTGACTCTATCGGAAATACTGCACATTTTGCAGGCTTCCTTATCGGCTTATTGATGGCTTTGTGGGATAATCGACATCAATTATCTCGTAGATCATAATAAAATTAACATGATATTTTTAACATTAGGGGATACCTGTGAAGCAAACGCAACGACATGATGCCATCATTGAACTGGTACGCCTACAAGGCTATGTCAGCACTGAAGAATTGGTGGAGCATTTTGAAGTCAGCCCACAGACAATCCGACGTGATTTAAATGAATTAGCGGAAAAGAACAAAATCCAACGTCATCACGGTGGTGCTGCATTACCTTCAAGCTCAGTGAATACGGCTTATCATGATCGTAAAATCATGTGGTCTGATGAAAAATCACGTATCGCACAACGAGTAGCAAGCTTAATTCCTGATGGTGCAACACTGTTCATTGATATCGGAACAACACCTGAAGCCGTCGCACATGCTTTAATTAACCACAAAAACCTACGTATCGTGACCAACAATCTCAATGTGGCAACGTTACTGATGGGCAAAGAAGACTTTCGCTTAATTCTTGCGGGTGGTGAAGTACGTACTCGAGATGGTGGTATTGTTGGTGAAGCCACTCTTGATTTTATCTCTCAATTCCGTCTTGATTACGGCATTTTAGGGATAAGCGGCATCGATATGGATGGTTCTCTACTTGAGTTTGATTACCATGAAGTTCGAACTAAACGCGCAATTATCGAAAACTCACGCTGTGTCATGTTGGTAACTGACCATTCTAAGTTTGGTCGTAATGCAATGGTGAATTTAGGCAATATGAATTTGATCGACTACTTATTTACCGATCAAGAACCACCAGCAGGGATCCAAAAAATTGTTGAGCAACACAACGTTCAACTCGAATTATGTTAATTAAATAAATTCCTCAAAAAGTACCTTCCTAGGTACTTTTTTTTCGCCTATTTTCTACTAAAATCAAGTTAACTCACTCTATTTACTCTCTTTTCTAATATATCGACTCTCTTTTTTTATTAATACATTAACAATGTTGTTTATTTTTAATAAACCCACAAAACATGTGGATATGATAATAAATTGTTATCCATATCACGCGGTTATGTTTTTTATCAGTTATATAGTTGGCATTTTCATCAAACTTCATTACAATTATGAGCGAAAACGAACATTAAAGAATTGTTTCGCGCATTCGTAGGAGGATGTTATGAAAACTCAAGACTTGATTGTCATCGGCGGCGGAATAAACGGCGCTGGAATTGCGGCGGATGCAGCTGGCCGAGGCCTTTCAGTACTTATGCTGGAAGCTCAAGACTTAGCAAGTGCGACATCTTCCGCTAGCTCTAAACTTATTCATGGTGGCTTACGTTATCTAGAACATTATGAGTTTCGCTTAGTGAGCGAAGCACTGGCAGAACGTGAAGTATTATTACGCTTAGCACCACATATCGCATTTCCAATGCGCTTTCGCCTGCCACACCAACCACACTTACGACCAGCTTGGATGATCCGTATTGGTCTATTCCTTTATGATCATTTAGGAAAACGAGTCAGCTTACCAAGCAGTAAAGGCATTAAATTTGGTGCAAACTCGGTGTTAAAACCAGAATTAACACGTGGTTTTGAATACTCAGACTGTTGGGTTGATGATGCACGTTTAGTAGTACTCAACGCACAAGAAATCGTCCGCCGTGGCGGTGAAGTCCGCACTCGCACTAAAGTCACTCGCGCTTGGCGTGAAAATAATTTATGGATGGTAGAAGCACAAGATGTACGTACTGGTGAAACATCGCTCTATCAATCCAAAGCACTTGTTAATGCCGCTGGCCCTTGGGTTAAAACACTGTTTGATGAAGGCTTAAAACTAAAATCACCTTATGGCATCCGCTTAATTAAAGGTAGCCATATTGTTATTCCTCGCGCTCATAACGAACCACAAGCTTATATTTTACAAAACGAAGATAACCGTATTGTTTTCGTTATTCCTTGGATGGATGAGTTCTCTATCATCGGTACTACGGATGTTGAATATAAAGGTGATCCTAAAGATGTCGCGATTGATGACAACGAAGTTCAGTATTTACTGAAAGTCTATAACGATCACTTTAAAAAGCAGTTAACTAAAGAAGATGTGGTTTGGGATTACTCTGGCGTGCGTCCATTATGTGACGACGAATCAGATTCACCACAAGCCATTACTCGTGATTACACCTTAGATGTTCACGACGATAATGGCCAAACACCACTGTTATCTATATTTGGTGGCAAATTAACGACTTATCGTAAATTAGGTGAACACGCTGTTGATAAACTGGTGAGCTACTTCCCTAACATGGGTAAACCGTGGACTAAAAATGGTCAATTACCGGGTGGTAATTTAGAAGGTTGTGATCGTGATGGCTATTCTCGTTTAATTCGTCAACGTCACCCTTGGTTACCAGAAGCACTAGCACTGCGTTTTGCCCGTACTTACGGTAGCAACACTGAATTACTGCTTGAAGGTATTACTGATTTAACCGGTATGGGTGAAAACTTCGGTCATAATCTGTATGAAGCAGAATTACGTTATTTAGTAAAACATGAGTGGGTTATCGAAGTTGATGATGCTATTTGGCGTCGTACCAAACTCGGCATGTGGCTAAATGACGAACAAAAACAACGTATTAGTCAATGGTTAGCGGCAAATACACACACTGCATAAGAGTAGTAAAAATATTCTCTGACTCTGTTCGATGTTTTTATTAGCAATTTTTGTGGCGCCTAATACCGCGCCACTTTTTTTTGCTTTTTTTTACCAAAATGCTCAAATTGTTCATTATTAACAGTGAGCTAATTGTTTTTCTAGAAAAGCTTTTAACACGGTTGCATTATTTTGTTGCTCATCTTTACCTGAATAAAGTAATACTAGCGGTTGCTCTTTTGCTATTACAAGAAGAGGTCGCCAATGTTCAGGAGCGCCTGTCAATTCTTCAATATAACGTTGGGTAAATTCAGTAAAATCACCGCCACCAGCATGAAACCATTTTCGTAATTCGGTCGAAGGTGCAACCTCTTTATTCCACTCATCATAATGAAAGTCTGTTTTTTTCACGCCTCTTGGCCACAATCTATCCACTAATACGCGATAACCTTCATGGGTTCCCTCTTTATCGTTATACACTCGCTTACAGGTGATCATTTCGCCGCCCTTCAATAAGTTAACTCGTTTAATTATAGAAGAAAAATTATACAGCTTATGTATGGTGAAGTTGATTTTCTTTATAAAGAAGACTTCAACATGAAGTTTTCTCTCATTTCTATTGAATTATCCTCATCAAAAACAGGGTGAATAGTTGTTGACTAAATAACCTAATTAAGAGAATCTACATCCAGACGTCTAAATGGTTAGATGGGTAAATAAGTAGTGATACTTAAATAAGAATAACAACACAGTGACATGATTGATGAGGTACAGGTATGAGCTTTTATCACGCAAGCCAACATGAAGCATTAAATCAAAATCTTGCCGAACTTGATGGTCAGATCCAAGTTTCCTTTGAGTTTTTCCCGCCTCGTACTGAAGAGATGGAAAATACTCTTTGGCAATCTCTTGCGCGCTTAAATACCTTAAAACCGAGCTTTGTTTCTGTGACCTATGGTGCAAACTCAGGTGAGCGAGATAGAACTCACTCGATTATTAAAGGAATTAAAGAGCGCACAGGATTAGAAGCCGCACCGCATTTAACTTGCGTTGATGCCAGCCGAGAAGAGCTACAACATATCGCGCAAGATTATTGGCAAAGTGGCATTCGCCATATTGTTGCTTTACGAGGCGATTTGCCAGACAACACTCAAAAACCCGATATGTATGCTACAGATTTAGTTCACTTACTCAAAGGTGTGGGTGATTTTGATATCTCTGTTGCGGCTTATCCTGAAGTGCATCCTGAAGCAAAAAGTGCACAAGCAGATTTAATTAACTTAAAAAGAAAAGTAGATGCAGGAGCAAATCGCGCGATTACTCAATTTTTCTTTGATGTCGAAAGCTATTTACGTTTTCGTGATCGCTGTGTTTCTACGGGTATTGATGTTGAGATCGTACCGGGAATTTTACCTGTCACGAATTTTAAACAACTAAAACGCTTTGCAGGTTTAACCAATGTGAAAATTCCGGGTTGGATGCATAAAATGTTTGATGGGTTAGATAACGATCCTGAAACACGTAGTCTGGTAGGTGCTTCTATTGCTATTGATATGGTGAAGATTTTAAGCCGTGAAGGGGTCAAAGACTTCCATTTTTATACACTTAATCGTTCAGAATTAACCTACGCTATCTGCCATACTTTAGGTGTTCGACCTGAACTAGTGCAAGCCTGATCCAATCTTACAATTACCCCGCCAATTAAGCGGGGTGATATTTTGATGAATTACTCATCAAAATGATACGGTTTTTCTACCGGTAATAGGCTGTATGCGGTGTCGAGATCACCATTAGCAATACAAGCATCTATTTTACGTACCTTATCAGTAATATCCGTAATATTCACAATCCACTCTTTGCAATATTTTTCCACGGCTTGATTTCGCAAACCAATTTGGATGGTGCGATAACTGAGTCGATTCAGATAAATATCACGTTCAGGATCCCACTGAATGCGGATATCACTGGTTTCTGACGCCTCTTTCCAAGCTTCGGCACTGACATAGCGGTCTGGATCAAAATGACTCACAACACCTTGAGTCAGCATCTCTTGAAAGCCTTCATGCGTAATATCAACCGCAAGAATAGAAGCTTGATTAGCGTCTTTACGTCCCCAACCAGAACGGTACATCATCCAAAGAAAGGAAGGTTTTACCCAAGTCATACGGGTCATACTAAAAGGGGGCGAAACAAATGTTCCGTTTGCGACTGCGCTCTGAGCAATAGTATTTGAATAGGCTTGATAAACACGAACAAAATCATTCGTATAATATGCCCTTACTTCACACTCAGGACATCGGTCAACATCATCGTTCATCTTTCTTTAATATCCTTTTATATTAATAAAATGGAACTATCCGCTTAAATTATGAGCCTCTGATTGCAGATAATCAAGAGCCCCTATTTTTGTTAAAACGAGATAAGTAGGGTAGCGCGCATTTGTAAAAGTAAAAAAAAGAATAACAATAAAACGAGCAGACTAATGTTCCTATTGTGTTTTATTTATACAATGATGAGTCAATTAATCTTGCTAATCGACTCACAAAGTGAGGCGAATAAGAGATTTAATTGACTCATTGAGTAGAGATTAGGCGCTCGATAAGTTGTGTTTTTATTAATGCAGGGGATTTAACTGCGGTGCCAGCTATCTTTGCAGACATGATTTCAAAGGCTTTTTCGACTAATAACGCTTCGTCTTGCTTCATTGACCACACATTATTAGGTAAAAAACTTAGCATCACATGATCATCGAAGGTACCAATATGAAGATGAGCCGGAATACTTCCTTCACGCTGACGAATAACACTCAATAAACCTTCAAGAATAGGCAATGATGAGGCAATAAAATGAGAAGGTATTTGCTGATGTTGCTCCAGATACTGTTTCATCATCTGCTCACCATCTTTAGTCGTATTATGCTCAGCATAAGAGACAGTGACACGGTTATCATCACCATAATGCCCTTTTATGGCTTGCACATAACCGCGCAAACGCGCTGCGATGGTGGGTAATAATGCATCACCCGCAAAAAAATGAATTGGCGCATCTAGCTTTATCATCGCTCTTGTCAGTTGAGCACCACTGTCACAGTTATCTGAAGCGACACAAATAGCCTCACTGACAGAGAAATCTCTATCTAAAAAAACCAATGGTTTTTGACGATGCTTCACATGATGTAGCTGATTTTTTCGGCTTGATGAGACAATGAAAATACCATCAACATTACGCTCATCCATTGATTTAACGAGTTTATTTTCATTTTTGATATCACCATAGGTACAGCTAATCGTGAGCTGACAACCAATCTGGTGACAATGCATCTCTAATTTTTCAGCCAAAGCAGCGAAGAATGGGTTAGAAAGACGAGGGATAACCAATCCGTAGGTATCTGTTTTATTGAGTTTTAAGCTTCGAGCTGCATGATTGACGGTATAACCAAACACCTCAACATAGTCCGCTATCTTCTTTTGTGTTTTTGCACTGATCCGGTATTGATCACCTTTGCCATTTAATACCAATCTGACTGTGGTAATAGACAAATTCAGGTCATTTGCAATCTGTTCAACTGTTTTTGCCATTAATATTCCATATTGATATTGCCCTCATCTTAATGATGAGGGCCAGTTAACCTTTACTGAGCAGGCTTAGCCCGGCATTTCTTCCACATCGATTTTAACGAAGGTCCAATAATAGGTAGGATCAACGTCAGTATCGCAATACCTAAGAATGTCGCTGTAATCGGGCGTGTATACAGAATCGATAAATCACCCTGAGACATCATTAAAGCACGACGTAAATTTGATTCAGCCATCGGCCCTAAGATAATCCCGATAACCACAGGAGACATGGAGAAATCGAGCTTAATCATAATGTAAGCGAGTAACCCTGCCCCCATCATCACGAATACATCAATGATACTATGGTTCACAGAATAAGCACCTACACTACATAATACAAAGATAATTGGTACTAATACGCGACGCGGAACATCCATCACTCGAACAAAGAGTTTCATACATAAGAAACCTAAGATACCGAGGAAAATATTCGCCATCATCAAGCCAATAAAGATGCTGTTAACTTCAACTGGATTGTCAGTAAAAAGCTGAGGCCCTAATGCCAATCCTTGAACCATAAATGCACCCATGATAATGGCAGTTGCACCATCACCCGGAATACCTAAGGTCATTAAAGGCACCATGGTTCCGCCTGTTACTGAGTTTGCACCGGCTTCTGGTGCAGAAACACCCTCTGGTGAACCGTGACCAAACTCTTCAGGGTGTTTAGACCAACGTTTTGCTTCGTTATAAGAGATAAATGATGAGATATCTCCGCCTGTTCCCGGAATTGCACCAATCGTTGTGCCAATAGCAGATGAACGGAAATAAGTCGGTAACACACGTTTAAAATCAGCCCATGTCGGTAATACACGGTGAATACGCGCGTTAATTTTTTCGCTCTTCTTCTGCTTACGTTCACGGTACTCTTCTTCAAAACTAATCAAGCCTTGAGAGAAAGCGAACAGACCAACCAAGATAGGAATAAATGAAACCCCACCCATTAGGTACACAGTATCAAAGGTGAATCGAGGTCCAGATGTCATTGGATCAAGTCCAATTGTTGCAATAGCTAAACCTATCGCCCCCCCCATTAATCCTTTCACAATCGATTGCGATGATACACTGGTAATAATACTTATGCCAAATACCGCGAGTGCAAAATATTCAGCAGCAGAGAAACCTGTTGCCACTTTTGCTAATTGAGGTGCTATCACAATCAGGGCAATCGTACTAAAGATCCCCCCGAACATAGAGCCCATCGTAGATAAACCCAGCGCGCGTCCTGCTTCGCCTTTTTTCGCCATTGGATAACCATCCAATACCGTTGCAGCAGAAGCGGGAGTACCCGGCGTACTAATCAATATCGCAGTAATAGAGCCACCGTAAACGGCACCACAATACATTCCTAATAACAGGAGGATCCCAGTCATTCCTTGGAAGGAGTAAGTTAATGGGAGAAGCAATGCAATTCCCATATTCACTGTTAGTCCCGGTAATGCGCCGATAATAATACCCGCGAATACCCCTAACAGGATCATCGTTATCGTTTCCAGAGTGAAAACGACCATTAAAGCGTCTAGTATTTCCATCTCAAAGCTCCTTTACCGCTTACTCAAAAAAGACGGAGGTTGGCAGAGGTGAATTAAAGATAATGTCAAAGAAGACATAAACGGCGGCAACCATCACAACCGGAATAACAACCAGTGCAATAGGTTTTCTTTCATTCATCAGCCACATAATGACCGGGATAAGAAGCAGTGACGGAATAATAAAGCCAAAAAAGTGCAGACCTGCGGCATAGACCAGCATAAAGAGGCCTAAGCCATAAGCGCGTTTAACTGCAGTAGAACTCAGGTCAACAGACTTATGTACATGTTTGATTTTATCAACCACGATACTAATCCATTGAAAAATCCCCAGTAAAATAAATAAGATGGCAAGACCATAAGGCCAAAAACGCTCCCCAGGCACACCATAATCATCAAACATGCTCATATCACGGGAGAGATAGATAATTAGTGCCCCGAAAGCCACTGAAATCGCACCGATGATTGTATTGATTTTTGTCATGTCGGGATCTCCCCGACCCTACCTGCCGTAACAGGTAGGGTGGTTTATAATAATAGAAAAGTTATTTTTTCAGGGTTGCTGAAATTAACTCAGCATACATCTCATGGTCTTCTTTCATCATTTGGTAAGCATCGTCACCAGTGATAAATACAGGCATAATACCTTGTTTTTTCAGTGCTTCTTGATATTCAGGTTTTTGAACCACTTCAGAGAATGCGCCAACTAACTCTTTCTTCACGTTATCAGGCACATTAGCGGTTGTTGCTAATACTGCCCAAGCACGCATTTTCACGTTAGTGTCTAATTTTAATGCTTCTTTGAAAGTAGGTACTGCTGGGAATAATGGGAAACGACGCTCATCCATTACACCAAGAACACGTAGAATACCGGCATCAACTTGAGATTTAACGGCACCCGGCGTTGTTAATACGCCATCGATGTGGTTACCCACTAAAGCAGCGATTGAAGGGCCAGTACCTTCGTTGTAAGGGATATGGTTAAATTTAGCGCCAGTGGTACGTTCGATATTAACGCCAGCTAAGTGATAAATAGCACCCATACCTGAGTTACCAACTTTCAGTTTACCCGGATTCGCTTTCGCTCCATCGATAAACTCTTGTAACGTGGTATAAGGTGATTCTGCATTAACAACTAACACTACTGGATCAGCGATAGTTGTTGCGATTGGGGTGAAATCTTTATAAGTAACTGGTGATTTTCCTTGGTGTGGGAACATCGCAAGTTCAACAGTAGTCATCACTAATTTCGTGCCATCTGGACGCGCATTAGCAACTTCAATCAGACCAGTTAAACCATTACCAGCTGGCTTATTCACAGGAACAAAAATACGTCCCGCTGGCATGACATCTTTTGCAAATTCAATGATAGTACGTGCTGAAGTATCAGTACCACCGCCCGGATTTTTCGGGATGACAACATCAATATTTTTTGTAGGATACGTTAACTGTTGGGCAACTGCGTTCCCCATGCCCAGTGTCATCGTAATCGCCAACGCTGCGAGTAGACTCTTTTTCATAAAACCCTTTCTCCACATTTTTATTGAGTAGCCATTAACTGCTGATAAACAATGTTTTTTCGATTCCAAGTAAAGGTCACGTGTAGGGTATTGTTTTCAGCAATAATAGCCGGATATGAAAATTCGCCTTCCCCATCGAGTAAATCGAATGGTTCAGACCAAGTACTGCCATTATCGGATGAAAGACTGACAGAGATTGGATAACGACGACTCCAGTTACCTGAATTCGGGTTATACACCAATGCCAGTTGACCATCTGCGAAGGAGACGACATCAATGCCGCTATTATTATTTGGTAATATTGTTGCATAAGCAGGACACCAACTGCGTCCATAATCCGTTGAATCGCTACGATAAATAGTACCGCGCGTACTCCGCATCATGGCATGCACATGTCCAGGCCGGGATTCCCATAGTGTTGGTTGTATCACGCCATCCCATTGAAAAACGCGTTGTAGATCAGTCTCCCATAAGGCATCGTCCTTTAAACCTTGCCAGATTTCATGTTCCGCTTGTTCACCTTTATGATGTTCAATTGGAATATCTACTCGCAACCAGTGTTGACCGTTGTCACTCGAAATATCGACAAACGCATCCCAGAATTGGTCATCCTCAACCGATCCTGGTGCCAACCACTCGCCATTCGACATCACTAACACTTTATTTTTCACAGGACCTCTAGGTGCTACATCACCAGAAACCAATTCACTCGGTAAACTCCAGCTATTTCCGCCATCCTTCGAGATAACGTATTGGGTCGTCCAACTATGTACATCGGGACCCGTTTTATAAAACAGCCAGATATTACCTGTTGATGGGTCAACATGTAAAACTGGATTCCAGTGCGCAACACCCGGATTTTTAACAACAGGTTGAGCGTGTTGCCAATGATCACCCTCTTTCATTACCAGCCAGATAGCGGTATTACCGCTACCTTCTTTATCGCCAGCAAAAAAAGCGGTTAACAAACGCTCAGAGTTAGGCACACGCACAATCGTTGAAGCATGGCAGTGATTAAAAAGTGAATGTGCATTATCAAGCACAAACTGGGTTTCCTTCATCACGAAAGGCATATTCCTACTCCTGTGTCCTAAATTAATCTAACAAAAGCCATTTTTTCATGTTTTCACCCAATGCAGTCATGCTATTGACGGCAGAAGGGAAAAATGAGTTTTCAAACTGACTGCTGTTACGGGAACGGCAGACCAGCGTACTGAAGTTACCAATCAGGCGCTGATGATATTTCGCGCATGCTGGATAATCCAGTGTTTCGGTCATCGCTGCTGTTGATAAATAATCTGCTAATACCGCAGCCTGCTCTGGTTTATCCTTCCAATTCTCATAAAGCCAAACATAAAGCTCTGGATGAAAGTTTGCCATTACACCGCTATATGCCTGACATCCAGCTTGGAATGAAGCTAATAGCGTTTGACTGTTGGCGTTTGCAAGATGCAAGCGAGTCCCTTTTGATAATGCCAAACGACGTTCTATCATCGGAAGAGAACAGCACGTATCTTTGATAAAGGTAAAGCGATTACTTTGTGCACACCACTCTACAATTTCTTCAGATAACAAGCGTTTGTAAGGATAAGGACATTCATAGATACCCAAATCAATCTCTTTTGGTACCACATTGGTTAAGACTTGCAGTGTTTCCAGCGCTTTATCATCCGACTCCCCGACTAGAGCCAAGCGATTACTGATCATAATGACGCCATCGACGCCTGTGCCAGCCATTGCCTGCAATTGTTCTTTTTGCTGACTTAATGCTGTTGCAGTATGACCAGAAGCAACTACAGGTACTCTTCCATCTGCTTTTTCAACGATAAAACGGGTGAGTGCTTGAGTTTCCTCATCACTTAAATAAAACATTTCGCTTGATTGGCAGGCGGCAAAGAGTCCGTGTACACCAGAATCGATATACCAGTCTACAAGGCGCTCTAATGACGCCCAATCAATCTCCCCTTTGGCATCAAAAGGGGTTAGCATAACAGGCCAAATACCGACGTATTTTTGCTGACTCATCATCAATTCCTTACAGTAAGTTAATGGCATCGCCTGCCACTTTCACTTGGATACCTTGAGTCAGTGCTTGAGCAACAAATGCTTTTAGCACAAACGCCAATTTATCCTCATCAACATAAGCCACAGTAATGTGGTTACTTTGATGCCCCGCCATAAGGTCATCACGAGTTACGCCATCTAACGTACAGTTCAATAATGGCCATTCGTAGTTAGTTGCTTTACGGCGACGTTCAAATTCTGCTTCAGGTAACTCCACAGCAACACCTGTACCAATATGCATAATCACATCAGTACCTTCATAGTGTGCACGGCCCCATAATAAGCGCCCTGCTTTGCCTTGACCTGCGATAGTTGAACCCCCTTTAGGGAAGAACATCGGAGGCTGGCGATAACCTGTTGCACCTTTTAAGCCACCTTTGAGGTGTTCAAAAGGAACAGAGCCTGAAATTTCCATATCCCAGTAAAATGTTCCTTCATACTCACTACCCCAACGAATGTCATGTAATGTGGTTTCAGCAGGTAATCCTAATGATGTTAATAAACGCCATAACATCGTTTGAGGAATAGCCGTACCCATATCCACTTCGTTGATACAAGGAATTGGCGTGTTAGGGCAGATAATTTCGCCGTTTTCATCTGGCAGTGGGAAACGTGCTGTTGAACCAATCGCACCTTCAGCAAAGTCAGACGCTGGGCAACAATCTTTTAAGCCCTGCTGATATTGCACACCCACCGCTGTTAGACCAAAACGTTTTACGAAACGCGCCATTGCAATCATCATGGCGCACTGCTCCATCACTTGTTCACGAGTGAGTTCAGTTTTGTCATCTTGACCAAACATAAACGTCATCCCGTTATCTTCGTACCACTGCAAACATGCCTCTCTTAATTCTGTCGGTACTTTCGCCATTTCGACCAGTAACGCAGATTGAGAAAGGGATTCAATTGGCATACCAATATTGATCATTGCCTGTTGTGGGAAGACCCCGTTAATCATTCCCATACAGAATGTATCGAACAAACCAATTATTTCTTTATTTTTAATTATATATTCGCCGACTTTACGACCTACTTCGCCAGCTTCTGTCGCCATTACCCTGTGTGTTGGCGCAATATCTGTAAGATAGCTAAGCTTATGATTTACATAACCATATTTCAACCAAGTTGCTAAACCATCTACAAAGAATTCATCATCAAACTCTTCTGACCATAAACGTGAATAATTTTTACCTAAACTAGTCATCGTGCCCGCTAAACACAACATGCCCACCAGACCCGGCCATGTACCATCAAAGTTAGCCAGCAGTAAAATAGGACCACGATGGTGTGCTAATGAAGAGGCAATATGGTGTGAATATTGCCATGCGGTTAATAACACGATAACTGGTGCATCAGGATCGATTGCAGCAAACATATCGCAACCTTCACGCTGACTACTGATAAAACCATGACCGCGAGCTTCATTAATTTCATAAGCACGCTTCATTTTGTAACCTTGAGCTTCTAATGCTGCAGCCAGTTTATCTTCAAATTTTTTCTGTACAGGCCAACACGTTACGTTTGCAGGCTCGCGTAAGTCTGCGTTGGTGACCATCAGGATCTCTTTCTGACCTGCTGTGATGGTTGTCGGTAATTTTGGTAGATTTAAGTTCAACATAAGATATCCCTGGTAAGGTAAACTCGGTTCATAATCGGAGAAATTCGTGGTCAACAATCTGACATCATTTCGTTATAACGCTGCTGATCTTGATACATCTGCAAATAAACTTGGTATTTGGCCTGATGAAAAGCAAACGTGTCGCTATCTGGTGTGATAATGCCACCTTCTCGTACCATTGCACTGGCAGCTTTAGAGAAATCATCAAAGGCTTTACATGCCACTGCACCTAATAATGCAGCCCCTAAATTCACCGCATCTTCTTCTTGCGCTAAATGAATTTCACGACCTGTCGCATTGGCATATTCGCGTAGCCACAATGGATTTTTTGTTGCACCACCACACATCACGATGCGATTAATTTGATGTCCAGCATCTTCAAGCGTGTCGATAATATGGCGTGTGCCGTAAGCAATAGATTGCAGTGTCGCGAGATAATAACGAGCTAATGCAACTCGACCACTTTCCAGCGTTAATCCGCTTACCATGCCTTTGGCGGCAGGGTTTGCGCGTGGAGAACGATTGCCATGATGGTCAGCTAAAACATGAAACTGTGCTGTTGGATATTGTTCATTCTCTTCCAATTCAGCGACAGCTTCGTTTAATAAGGCATAGTAGTTAACACCTTTTTCATTTGCTTCTTGCTCTAATTCAGCCCAAGATCCATGACGGCGGATAGACCATTCAACTAACGCACCCGCAGCACTTTGACCGCCTTCGTTTAGCCATAATTCGGGTAACATCGCGCCAAAATAAGGACCCCAAACACCGGGTACCATAATTGGATATTGGCTCACAATCATGTGGCAGTTAGACGTACCACTGATAATTGCCAAACTACCTTCAGGTTGTGATGCCGTTAATGCCAAGCCACCTGCATGTGCGTCAATAATGCCTGAAGCAACAATGACCCCCGTGTGCAAGCCAAATGCATTGGCAACCGACTCATCTAAACAACCCGCTTGTTCACCTAACGCAAGAATGGTTTGTGGTACTTTTTCTAATAATTCATCCAAACCTACATCGGCTAACAAACTCTCACTAAATTGCCCCTGATGTGCTAAATAGTTCCATTTACAGGTTAATGTACAAGTGCTTGCGACATCCCCTGATGTTGCTTTCCAAACTAAAAAGTCAGCTAAATCAAAGAATCGCCATACATTCTCATAACGCTCTGGGTAATTATTTTTTAACCACAGAATTTTTGGCAATTCCATTTCGATACTTACTTCACCACCAACATATCGCAGTGAAGGATCATTGGTGAGATTAATAGTGACCGTTTCTTGTACAGCACGATGATCCATCCACATGATGATATCTTGTTCAGCTTTACCGCTTGGTGAAACAGAAAGCCCTTTACCACCCTTATCTACTGCAACCAAAGAACAAGTGGCATCAAAACCAATAGATTTCACATGGATAGGATCAATAGCAGATAACGCCACCGACTCTTTTACGGTAGTGCAAACCTGCTGCCAAATATCGGTAGACGATTGCTCAACGAAATCCGTTTTTGGGCGGAATTGTGCAATAGGCCGAACAGAAAAGCCCAAACGCTTTCCATTGCTATCAAATACCGCTGCACGGACACTGGCTGAGCCAACATCAACGCCAATAAAATATTGTTGTTCCATGCGAACCCTCATCATTTGCTAACGCTATGCTAATTTTTGCTACTTCGAGTTAGCAAGTTAATTCGAGCATGACGAAAAAACAATCACAATAAGATTAGTTTGTGATGCAGATCTATATAGATAATATAATTATATGATTTTATTGATGATTTATTTATTTGGCTTTGTGGGTTATTTAAGTGATGTACTGAATCGATTATGTTCGTTATGAAACTAACGAACATTTAATTAATAGGATAAGTAAAAGCACTTATTGAAATATCAATATCTCGACAATAAATACGATTTTATTAAAAGATATCTCACTAATAATAAGAGATATTATTCAAAAAATAATGAAATAAGGAAAAACAATAATATTCCTATTGCTATAACGCGCTATTACTTTATTTTTAATAAGTTAACTTAAATTTATATATTCCTTTTTGGAGCATTTAATTATGTTGAAAAATATTGCTATCAGTCTTTCTCTGCTACTCATTTCCTCTTCTGCTTTTTCAGCGACATTAGCTGAAAGAGAATTACACCAAAAATTCGAAGAGAATATTCAGTCTCGTGTTGTTGATTTAAATAAAAGCTGCGATGCCAATATAAAAGTTGCTTTTGATTGGTCTGCATTTACTGCTGATGATTTAAAGACAATAGGTATTGATAGTTATTGTAGCGAAGGATTAAAAGGTGTAATTAATACTTGTGAGAGCTCGAAAATAGCACAAGAAACAGTAAAAGAAAAAATACAGAATATTACCTGTTCTAAAGCAACACCACGTAGTATTGAACTCAAAGAAGGCATGCTGAATTTTGGTATTGATTTCAATGCCTCAAACGATGCAAAAGCAGTTCAAGAACACTTAATGAATAATCTCTAAGTAGATTAAATTCAACAAGCAGTAATGCTTAAAGACATTGCTGTTTGTTGATTAAATAACAGCTTGAATAAGCTTTTTAGAATAATCATGAGAAACATTGCCTAAATTATTTATCTCACACAATTCAATATTCCTACCTTGTAAAAAAAACATCACTTTATCGCAGAAATAAGCCACCGTTTGAATATCATGGCTAATAAAAAGATAAGAGAGTGTAAACTCATCTTTTAACTGTTTTAATAAATCTAATATTTGAACTTGCGTGGGAATATCTAAAGAGCTAAGTGCTTCATCTAATACAATAAGTTTTGGATAAGACGCTAATGCACGACATAAACAGACTCGTTGAGCCTGCCCACCAGAAAGTTCGAATATATAACGTGTATAGCAACTTTTAGGTAATTCTACTTTATCTAAAAAAGCAAAAATAAGTGTTTTCAATGCTTGATGGCTAATACTTGGATTAATGATTTTAATCGGCTCAGCAATAATTTCGCCTACCGTTAATGTCGGATTAACGGAAGTCATATAGTCTTGAAAAACGATACTAATTATACCTTGGCGATGAAGTCGTTTTGTAACAGGCTTATTATTTAAAGCGATAACACCACTATCTGGTAATTCTAATCCGCAAATTAAACGCGCTAACGTACTTTTACCACTGCCACTTTCCCCCACTAATCCAAAGGCTTCACTCGAATTAATATTAAAAGAGAGTGAGTCGATAACCTTCACTTTTTCACCAAATAGTGTGTTATTTTTTTGAGTATAAAACTTACTAATATTCTCAACATTTAATAACATAAACCCTCTTTTATTATGATGATATTAATCTATTTTTTTATTAATCAATTGCTCGAAACGTAATGAAAGCTGTCGACGTGCATTAATTAAATAACGCGTATATTCATGTGTTGGGTGTGATAAAACGGTTGTTTTATCGCCACATTCAACCATTTTTCCTCTTTGCATGACGACTATATCGTCGGCGATTTCATTGACTAGCCCTAAGTCATGAGAAATAAAAATAAGTGTTGAGTGATGAGTTGTGACGACATGATAAAGCAATTTTAAAATATCTTGGCGAAGTGGTGCATCAAGCGCCGTTGTCGGTTCATCTGCAATTAATAACTTCGGTGATAAAGCAAGTGCAATCGCAATCATCACTCGTTGTAGTTGCCCACCGCTTAGTTGATGAGGAAACGCCTGCATAATAGATTGAAATTGATAAGGAAAAACATGAGATAATGCCGACTGAGTTTCTTCTATGGCTTGCTTTTTAGAATAAGAAAAATGGTAAATTAAAGTTTGGCAAAATTGCTTTCCTATTCTCATCAAGGGATCAAAGGCACTCATGCCATTTTGCACAATCACACCTAAAGATGTTCCTAATAAAACTCGACGTTGAGAAAGCGCTTCATGACTAATTTTCTTTCCTTCAAAGAAAATCTCCCCTGACATTGCTAATTGTTCAGGTAGCAATCCCATAATGGCTTTACTCATCAAACTTTTGCCACTACCGCTTTCTCCAACAATCGCTAGTGTACGTCCCTGTTTTATCGAAAAAGAGATATCATCAATCAGTTTTTTTCCGCTTTCTTGATGAAAAATAGAAACATGCTCAAGCGTCAGTAAGTTGTTCATGCTTTTCTCCTACTGACTGACGATTATCGGGATCAAACACATCACGTAAAAAATCACCCCAAAAATTAAATGCGGTGACAACAAGGGTAATCGCGATCCCTGCGGGTAACATTTGCTCTGGGTGTAATACCATGACATTTTTTGCTTCACTGAGCATATTTCCCCATTCTGGTGTGGGTGGCTGTACACCTAGCCCTAAAAAGGAGAGAGCAGATATCATTAAAATAACACTACCAATATCCGTTGATGCTAAGACAATAGTTTCAGCAAAGGTAACAGGCAATAGATGTCGCCGTAAAATATGACTAGAAGGTGCACCAATTACCTGTGCATATGCAATATAATTACGATGAGAATATTGGCGAACAACCCCTCTGATCATTCTGGCATACCATGCCCATTTCACTAAAATAACGGCAATTAAGATATTACCAATACCTGGTCCCATTATTCCCACTAATGCTAAGATCATAATTTCTGCTGGAAATGACAAAACCACATCACATAACCGCATAATTAATGTATCTGTCTTGCCATGAAAAAATCCGGCTAACATTCCCATTAACCAACCAATTATTAATGTCACACTCATGGCTAATAAGGCATAAAATACCGTTGTTCTTACACCAAACAATAATCTTGAAAAGATACAGCGTCCTAAATTATCCGTACCTAACGGATAATCAAAACTCATTGGCTTAAATTTCAAACGTATCGAGGTTAATGTGGGATCATGCGGTGCCAACCAAGGGGCGAATATTCCTGCAATAACCACAATCATAATCACCAATAAGCACAATTGTGCGCTTTTATCTTTTGTAAGTCGTTGCCAAAACAGTTGCCACATCATTATCTCCTTAACCGTGGATCAGTCATCATTTGAATAACGTCCATCAGAAAATTAAAAAAGAGAAATAACAGTGACATTAATAAAATATAGGCTTGTATCATCGGATAATCACGACCAAATATAGCACTGATACATAGTCGTCCTATTCCCGGCCAAGCAAAAATATTTTCAATCACCACCGTACCAGCGATAAGCTTTGGAATGCTCATTCCCAATGCCGTTAAACTAGAATACAACGAATTACGCAAAATATGGCGACGTAAAATAAGGTTATCGGGTAATCCACGCGCTTTGGCATAGAATACATAAGGCTGATGCCATTGATTTAACATCGCTCCGCGTAATAACCGTAAATAAGTGCCGATATACCCTAAAGAGAGTGCCAGCGCAGGCAAAATAACAGACTGTGGTGATAACATACCGCTGACAGGCAACCAATCTAAATAAACAGCGACTCCCCAAATTAAAAGCAACCCTAACCAGTAATTAGGAATTGCCGTTAAAACAAACACAATAAAACGAATGCATTTATCCGTAAAACTTTGAGGTTTAACCACACACCATAATGCTAAAGGTAATGCCAGAATAATCGTAAAGAATAGCGCCGTTGAGGCCAACCAAAGTGTTGGCGGTAATGCTCTTAGCATCTCTTGAATAACAGGGGTTCTTGTAAGAAAAGAAGTACCAAAATCGAGTTGTAAGCCTGATATTAGCCATAAAAAGTAACGTGTGAAAAAAGGCTTATCTAATCCTAACTCATGGCGCATACCTTCAATGGCTTCGGGTGTTGGCACTATTTCATTGACGCGTAACGCGACTTCCGCAGGATCAGATGGGGCTAACTCCAACAGAATAAAGGCAATAAATGAAATCATCAGTGCCAGTGGGAAGATAGCCAGCACTCTCCAGAATATATAACGTAGCATAAGGTTTGATCAGTGTGGCACGTTGATATTACGTGCCACACTTATTTTGGTTAATCTCATTGATGCATTAATTAAGGCTTAAAGCGCATCTTTTCAAACGGTATTTCATATTGAGATGGATTAAAGCCCACATTTTCTAATTCACTACGATGGATAGCCTTAGTACGTGAATAAGTTAATGGAATATAAACTGCTTGCTCTGCTAATGAGGTAAACAAGGTTTTATATAATTCCTGACGACGTGCTTCATTAGGTGTAATTAATAACTCACCAATCATTGCATCCAATTGGGTTTTATTCGCCAATCCTTTTTGCCCTTGATAATCCGCGTGAGCAGGAATTCTAAATGATGAAACAAAAGAAGCCGGATCGTAAGGTGTTCCCCATGAGAGCGAATATTGTAAATCGAAATCACCATTCTTTTGTCTATCTAAATAGGCTTGTTTCTCTTCACCTAAAATCGTTAAGCCGACACCAATCTTTTTAAAGTCATCTTGAATAAGTTCAGCTATCTCTTTCTCAACAGCATTATTCACATTATAAGAGAGCAATAACTGTAATTTCTCACCTTGCTTCTCACGGATAGTCTTACCTTTTGGTAATACCCAGCCTTCAGACTCTAATAGATCAATCGCTTTTGTAGGACGATAAATATAAGTTGGGGAAGCGAAATCACAGTAAGGAACACTGCGCGCCATTAAAGTATCAGCGACTTTCTCACTACCCGCTAAAATCCCTTGTGCAATCCCTTCTTTATCAACCGCATATTGTAATGCTTGGCGTACTTTTTGGCTGGATGTCATTGCACGGCTACTATTAAGCACAATGGCACGAGACGCGATCGGCGCACTCATTTCAGTTTTAAATTTATCTGATGCCATAAGAGCTTCAAATGAATCCATATCTAACATGTCGCCATCTGCACCAAAAATAAGCTGGATATCTCCTTTTTGCAGAGAAAGCAGCATAGTTTGTCTATCGGGGATCACTCGCCACATCACGCCATTTAGTACTGGTTTTTCTCCCCAATAATTTGGGTTAACTTTAAACTCAGCATATTGGTCTTTTTTATGCTCAGTTAATACCCAAGGTCCTGTGCCTACATAGTTCGCAACACCCGTTTTAGTTTTGCCATTAATAAAAGAATTCGGCGAAATAAAACGGAATGGGCGAGTTAAACCTAATTCCGTTAATGTTGGGTAGTAAGGATTTTTTAAATTTAATTTAACAGTGAATTCATCAACAATTTCAACGCTATCAATCTGACGAACTAACTCTAACCACGCATGACGTTCATAGTTGTCTAGTACCGCCTCAATGTTTAGTTTTACTGCTTTAGCATTAAAAGGTTCACCATCACTAAACGTCACATCATGGCGTAAAAAGAAAGTGTAGCTCTTTCCATCAGGAGAAATATCCCAACGCTCCGCTAAATAAGGTGCAACGCCTTTTTCGGTATTTAATACAAGGGATTCAAATACCATGTTTTGAGCTGCCATCTCACCAGAGTAGAGATGCGGGTTGATATCACGAATATCTTTTGTGCTGGCATAATCCAACATATTATTACTTTTGTCTGCTAATGCAGGAAAAGCACATGCCAGTGTTAATAATAGCGTTGGGAACACTGAAAGTAAGGGCTTCACGTTATTCTCCTTTAATTGTCTATTCTTTGTTTTTGTGCGTGGATCATAAACATCGGTGTTGAACCATAATTGATTTTTTCTTCTTCGTTCCACACGAAATCACCAATACGAGTATCTATCATATACCGATTAAAACCGACTTCTAACAGGGTGTTTATATCCCATTGTGGACGTTTCATTTGACTTAATGGTAATTGGCGAGCAATTCGTTCCATCTCTTTGGTATCTGTATTGACGTAATGATCTTCAACTTGCTTTTCAATTGAACGCTCTCTATCCGCCACAAAACCTTGCCAGTAGCTTTCATCAAAGAGATGTAAATACCAGTTAGCATCAAAATTAATTAAACTGCCACCCGCTTTTAATACTCGAAACCACTCCGAATACGCTTTTTGAGGAGCTTTTAAATTCCATGTCACGTTGCGACTAACCACTAAATCGAATTGTTCACTGGCAAAAGGCAGTTGGTGCACATCACCGCGAACAAATTGAATATTTGCCTTGTGCGTTTGCGCATTTTGTTTGGCTTCCAGCAACATACCTTCCGTTGCATCAATTGCCGTTACCTCATGACCTGATAACGCTAATAAAATGGCAAAAAAGCCAGGACCCGTTCCAATATCAAGCACTTTTAAGGTTTCACCTACTTTAGTATGTCCCAATAACAGATGGCGCCATTTCTGTTGTTTCTCGCTCAGCAATTCCTGTTGATTCGACTCACTATAACTTTCAGCTCTGATATTCCAGTAGCGAGTTACATCATTAAGTAATTGGTTATTATTTATTTTATTTGTCATCAGAAACCTGCTGTTATATCAACGTAAAGAGAGGAATAAATTCCCCTAAAAGCGAATGATTTGGCTATTTTTTAGTGTGGGTAACATACCTTGTAACCCCAAGATGCTCTATGTGCTATATCAATATTCACCAGTACTCAATAAGGAAGATCTGCCAATTTGCGATCTTCCTCTTTAACATAAATGCGCCATCCTAATGGGTGTAAAGATAAATAAGCAAATGGATTATTTTCCCTGTTAAAATAGAGAAATAAATTGAGCGAATTTAGAAATAAAAATTAATTTTGTCTTATATTAAAAAAGTGAGCGCTTTAATTTCACCTTTTTTATAAAACCGTTATAGTCAATAATATTGTTATCTTAAATTTCTTTCTTTAAACGAATATAGCCGTCACATAAGGCTCTCTAAAATATGAATCGAATCTCACGATTAACGGCTGATATTACCCGCGCCGATTTTGCCTTAACGCATCAACAGCAATTACTTCAATTGCTGACTCAACACTTTCCGACTAAGTACCGCTCTCTATTTGCAACGCCAGAGAAAAAATCGGATGACGTGGTGGAGTGGTATTCTCCGGTTTCTGGTAATCCTGTCGCTTTAACGTCATTACAAGGACAAGAACAGCAAGAAATAAGACGTATTTTAGATGAACGCCTTAACGATATTAAAACGCAAACGGCGCTATTAGCATCACAAAATAGAATTACGGATGAAGAGCGCCATCTTTTAGATACAGCATCAACGCTACCTGATAGCGAAAGTGTCTATATTATTAATGGGCAACCTGTTATTACATGGTGGCCGCGCACCACACCATTACCGCCCCCTATTGCACAAGTTACCGCAGGTGCAAGTGCCGCAGCAGCAGGCGCTGCTCTTGCCGATGTACCCGCCAAAACACGCAATCGCTGGCTACGTTGGTTATTATTGCTGTTATTCCTACTGTTTTTGGTCTTACTGGCATCTTGGCTAAAAGGCTGTTTTGATCCGAAAGCGGTTCCTCCCGTGGTTGAAGAAAAACCAGCCGTTGTCATACCGCCAAAACCAGAACCTGTCCCTGAACCAGAGCCTATTCCTGAACCCGTTCCAGAGCCTGTACCTGAGCCGGAGCCTACTCCTGAACCTGTACCAGAGCCTGTACCAGAACCAGCTCCAGTACCTGCGCCTAAACCTGTGCCAGTGAAAAAACTCACGCCACTAGAGGCTTGTGTGCAAGATGAACTGAAAAAATCGGGTGTGACGGAGAAAACAGCAAATGCAACCTGTGAAAATCGCTTAGCCAGCAAAATTAAGCAAATGTGCCCAGCTGAACGTCCACCAGAATTAGCACCTCAAGTTATCATTATTTTTGATGCTTCAGGTTCAATGGCATTGAGTATGAGTTTAACGGAAGACGACTTGGACTTTATCGCTAGCTCAGGAAAACTGTTCGCGGGTTATGATGCCGAACCTCGTCGTATCACCGTGGCAAGAAATGCAGCAACAAAAATTATTAATAGCATTCCTTCAGATATGAAGATCACCACCGTTGTGGCATCAGACTGCGGTGTAGTGAAATCAAGTCCAACTTATGGCGGTAATGAACGCTCAAAATTACTGAGTTACATTAAACGAATTGAACCTGATAGTGGTACACCTTTAGCCGAATCCATTAAACGTGCTGGCAACCTAATCAAGGGAAATAATCGTGACACCATCATTGTACTATTATCTGACGGTCTAGAATCATGTGATGAAGATCCTTGTGCCGCCGCTCGTACATTAAAACGTGCTCACCCTCGCGCCGTCATTAATGTGGTTGATATTTTAGGTACGGGGGCTGGTAACTGTGTGGCGAATGCCACTGGTGGTAAAGTATTCACGGCACGTAATGCTAATGAAGTTACTCTAATGACTCGAAAAGCAATTGAAGATTATATTCCAAAGAATTGTAAATAATGATTGATTACAGTTTCTAATATTTAATTCACCCTCTTTGGTTTCACATTGAGGGTGAATTTTTCACGTATTACGTGTATTTTATTATTATATTGGCACTGGCAAACTCTATATCTTATCTATTTAAGACCATTCCTTAATTGTCTATTTTTTCTTTTCTTATTCTCTCATTATTCATGAATAAACCTATTTTGTGATTATTATCACAACAATGAGACGTTCATTAACAGTTTATCCTTTTATATTTTGTCTTTTTTTCCTTCTATTTCATTATTTTTTAATGTAAAAACCAATATATCGGTGATTTAATCCATATATTTAACAAAATATAGCGCAACCTGTAATGTCATTATTTAATTATCATAATCGTCATCTTAATATTCCCCTTTTCACACAAGAAAAATAAAAAAGCCTTTAATAATAATCAGTTAATTAACCCTAAATAATCCGCTAGATAGACACCCAATTTCTGATAATATAAAATGTATATAAATTTTATATCTTTATTTTTAGCCTTAAAGCCTATTTACGGATAAGCCAACTTACCCATAGATAATCTTGCCTAGCGGAATGATCGTCGTGAATAAAGCATTCTTACGAAGTGGTAAATTAGAAAGTTACCTCCCGATGGGAGAAAATGGACAGGCTGTTTATATCTCTGCTCTGCAGCTGCGTGAAACCCTACGTTTAAGAGGAAAGGCACATATTTCTCAATGTCTTGCTATTCCTCAGCCAAATGAAACTGGCGAGCGTATTGACTGGTATTCACCGATTGATGGCTCTATTATTCCTTGGTCTGCGGCTTCAGAAGAAGAACGCACCGCTGCTTATGCGCTACTGAAAAAGAATCAAGATGATTTAATCGCCTTTAGTGAACAAGAACAGCAAAGGGCTGGAAATAAAGAAAGTCAGCTTTTTGGTGCCTTACTCAGTAAAACTATCCAATTTCCTGACGAAAACCATATTTTTATTGTTGATGGCCAACCTATTATTACCTTCTGGGGTTTTGTCAGCGCCAATCAACAGCTTAGAGTTGACCCTGTTGCTTGCTTAAAACCGACTGTGGCACCAATCGCACCAACATCAACCGTGGTTCCACCAGTGCAAGAAAAAGTCATTATTACTGACACTAAGCGCCCTTGGTGGCGTTTCTTATGGTGGCTGTTACCTCTATTATTACTTCTACTGGCGATTTTCTTCTTAAGAGGCTGTTTTTCAACGCCAACGTTACCTACGGTCGATATTAAAACGCCAGATATTGAAGCGCCTAAATTGCCCGATCCGACGCTTGAAAAGCCCAAAGTCCCCACGGTGGTGACTCATGGCCATACCGTTGGTATACCAACAGGTACAGTTCACACAGGAACATTAGGCACCGTTGATGCCAATGGGAATGTGATTAATGGCACTGATGGGAACGGCACAGTAGTTGATCCTAATACTGGTTTACCTGTGGTTGATCCTCAAACAGACAATAACCAAGGTGCCTTACCTGAAGGAACATTGCCTGAAGATACACAACAACCTAACGTACCTCCGGTTGATCCTGCTGCACAAAATGAACAACCGAAAACAGATAACAATCAAAATACAGGGAATGAGAACAACACTCCTAACCCTCCTGTTGATCCCAATGCACCACCAGATGTCACACCGCCTACAACAGCTGATAACACAACACCACTGACTATTCCTGCGAATGCGTTAGCCAATGGCTCAACCCAATTCCTAAATGGCCAATGGAAAGCAGGGGCAGGAATTCAAGATCAAAAAACAGGTAAACCACTGAGCCTAAATTACCAATTAGATAATGGTAAAGGACAAGTCGTCATGACTCGCAGTGATGGCGTGACCTGTAAAGCACCTGTCAATGCAGCCGTCAATCAAGGCGGATTAAATATTAATAACCAAGGTCAAGCTCTGTGTAGTGATGGCTCAAACTATTTGATGCCAAATATTATTTGCCAACCAGGAAGCCAAAATATTGCTGATTGCCAAGGAAAATATGAAAACAATCAGCCATTCCCATTATCAATGAAGCGGGAGAATAACTAATTCATGTTAGCGCCACTGACCGATTATAAAGATAAAATTACCCTTATCCGTGACAGCAATATTCAGTTTCTGGATTTCGGTTTTACGCTACCACAGCGCAAAGAGTACGGTGAGTTTGTTAAAAAAGGCGAAAACGGCCCGTTAATGAGACTCATCTATAATGAACGAGATGATAACTATCTTTACCCAGCACCTAAAAACCAGCCTCAAACACCGAGAGAGGCGGAATTTAGCTTCTCTCTTGAAGAGTCATTAACGCTATTAAATGACACATGGCTGCCAGTGCCATTTTTCCGTTTTAATCCCCCCCGCGCATTCTCACAAGGCCCCGATAACTGGGTAAGAATGATGTTTCATCAACTGCCAGAGCCAGATGAAGATGGACATACTCACCGCGTTGTTGTGGCATTTGATACTCGAATTGAACCGAATCGCACCAATACCGCTTATCTGGCGCCAAACGAAGAAGATGTTCGCTCTGGTGTCGCTTTTGCGTTGGCATATTTGGGCTATGAAGTTGAGAACTTCCTTGAAACACCGTGGATTGATGGTTGGTTAAAGGAAGTCTTTAGCGAAAGAGCACTGGCTGTGACCAAAATGTACCATGATGAACTTGAAGATGCGCTTAAAGAGTTTCAACATCAGGCACATTATCTCAATTTACTCAATATCTTAGGTGAGAAGCTACATTTACCTGAAATCAAAATTAACGAAACCAAACCGCAAGAGCCAGCGATTGAAGTTGATCTTATTCTTGATGTGGGTAACTCTCGTACCTGTGGGATCTTAATTGAAGATCATATCAATGATAATAAAGGGCTAACGCAACTCTATGAAATGACATTGCGTGATTTAAGCCACCCTTATCAAATCTATAATGAGCCATTTGAAAGCCGTGTTGAATTTGCGCAAGCTGAATTTGGTAAACAAGATTTCTCAGTGAATAGCGGTCGTAATAATGCCTTTATGTGGCCGACGATTGGTCGTGTTGGCCCTGAAGCCAACCGCATGGCTGCGCAACGCTTAGGTACTGAAGGCTCAACCGGTATTTCAAGCCCTAAACGCTACTTATGGGATGATTCACCGTATTCTCCTGGTTGGCGCTTTAGTCGCTCTTTTGGTCAAACAGACAGAGAGCCTCTGGCAACTGCTGTTCCGATGACATACCTTCTAAACGATCACGGTGAACCGTTATTCCGTTTAGAGCCTGATGATCGCATGCCGGTATTTACGCCAAACTATACCCGTAGTTCATTAATGACCATGATGTTAACCGAAGTGTTAGCACAGGCATTAACGCAAATGAACAGCCCAGCTCAACGCCTTAAAATGAGCCACGCAAGTGCGCCTCGTCAATTGCGTAATATCATTTTGACTATTCCACCAGCGATGCCAAAACCAGAGCGTGCCATTTTTGAAACATGCATGGAAAACGCATTAGGACTCATTTGGAAAGCAATGAATTGGGATCCAACTGACGAAAAACTCCGTTTTGATGGCAAAGATGAACAGTGTCGTATCCCGATGCCAAACATCCATGTGAAATGGGATGAAGCCACTTGTGGGCAGTTAGTTTACCTCTACAACGAAACACAAATTAAATTTGGTGAGCGTACTGAAGCCTTTTTTGCCAGCCAAGTGCGTGAAGATAACCGCGCATTAACGGGTGATAGCTCGTTAAAAATTGCCTCAATTGATATTGGTGGTGGAACAACCGATCTCGTTATCACACGTTATAAACTGGATACGGGTACAGGTAGCAACGTCAAAATTATTCCAACACAATTATTCCGTGAGGGATTCAAAATTGCGGGTGATGATATTTTATTAGATATCATCCAGATTTGCGTACTGCCAGCATTACGCACAGCATTAACGGATGCAGGTATTTCTGATGCCGATGCTCTGATGTCTTCTCTTTTTGGTAGTGAAGGTTTAGATGCAGGGCAACAAGTGTTGCGCCAACAGCTTACCCTACAAATCTTTAATCCGATTGGATTAAAAATTTTAAGCCAATACGAAAACTACGATCCATTAGTTCCACATGAAGGCATTAACAGTACTTTTGGTGAATTACTTAACGTTCTACCGACAGAGCATGTACGTCGTTATATTGATGACGCAACCAATAAAGAGCTAGGTGGCGGTGAGAGTTTCTCCATTTTAAATGTGCCAGTACAAATTAACTTTGCACAATTGCACGCCGAATTTATTTCAGGTGAACGCATTAATATCACCCGTAGTTTAAAAGCCCTATGTGAAGTGCTTTATTACTACTCCTGTGATGTTTTACTACTGACGGGTCGCCCTTCTCGCTTACCGGGTATTCAAGCACTATTAAAAGTATTACAGCCGGTACCACCTTCTCGTATTCTGCCATTACATGGCTACAAAACAGGTGGTTGGTATCCATTCAACAAAAAAGGCCGTATTGACGATCCAAAATCAACAGCAGCGGTCGGTGCGATGTTGTGTTTAATGGCTGAAAATGCACGTTTACTCAACTTCTACTTCTCGACAGGTAACTTTAAAACTTACTCAACAGTACGTTATTTAGGGATGTTGGATAATAACAACACCATTTCTGATAATGACGTTTACTACCGTGATATTCAGGATAAATTTGAGCCTGATCCTGATACCTATTTTGAAGTCAGAGGCGGGATCCGCTTAGGTTTCCGTCAATTAGATAATGCCCGTTGGCCTGCATCTCCACTTTATACTTTGCGCATTAAAAATCCGAAATTGGCACAACAACTTAGCCAAGAAGACAGCGTATTGCATATCAAGCTAGGAGAAGAAAGAGGTGCTTCTGGTCATAATGATGACAATAAATCTGAAAAATTACGTATTGAAGAGATGGAGCTTATTAATGGCAAAGGTGGCGTTAATAAGAACGGTTTAAGCTTCAAACTCAATACGTTAGCAGATAGTGGCATTGGTGAAACATCCTATTGGCTGGATAGCGGGAGTGTATTAGGTAAATGAATATGATGGATGAAAAACAGTTAACAGCCAAATGGGATGCCATTTATCAAGGCGCGGGTAAAGCCATTGATTGGGTAACGGCAGTAAGAGGTAATGCACCTCGTTTAAATACCGAAGCCGATAGCCTTATCTATCGTCTGCGCCGTAGCCGTAACATGGCAAAAAATCTCAGTTTAGCAACACAGCGGCCAATGTCTGTGGGCTTTTTTGGTCTCTCTCAGGCAGGAAAATCGTACCTGATTTCAGCACTTGCCGCAGGGCAAGATGGTCGCCTAAGAACCAGTATGTCCGGTAAAACCCTTGATTTTATCGACCACATCAACCCGCCGGGTGGCGGTAAAGAAGCCACAGGCTTAGTGACTCGCTTTAGTCGCAACGCGACAAAAGGTACGCAAGAGTTTCCTGTTGAGCTACATCTTTTTAGCGAAATTGAGATCGTTAAAATTCTCGCCAATGCCTACCTGTATGACTTTAATCAGGAAAAAATTGAATTTGAATTAGATGACGAGAAAATTTCCCGTTTAATCAATTCATTAAGCACACAATGCAGTGCTACACCCGTTGCTGGCATTACTCATGATGACGTTGTTTCATTATGGGATTATCTGCAACGTCATGCTGAAAAAAGCCAGAAAAAATTGGCTACAACCTATTGGCCTAAAGCGATTGAATTAGCGCCTTATCTCAGCATTGCGCAACGCGCTAAACTCTTTTCTGTTTTATGGGGCGATATTGCAGAGCTGACATCCGCTTATCAACGTTTTAGCACCACACTTGCCTCTTTAGGTAATGCACCTCTTGTTTTGGCTCCGCTCTCTTCTTTAGTCAAAGAGCAAGACGGCGTATTAGTACAAAAAGACAGTATTATGAACGTGGATATGTTAGAGCGTCTCAATACTGCCAATGATAGTCAGATCAGTATTTGTCCTGTTCATGGCGATCGTATTGATGCCCCTGTGACTCTTTCGTTAGCAGAGTTAACTGCGCTGACGGTTGAATTAGTCGTTCCGTTATTAGATGCGCCAAGTAAAGCCCTGTTTGAACACGTTGAACTGCTCGATTTTCCGGGCTATCGCGGTCGTTTAGGGGTTGAAACTATGGCAGATGTGCGTCGTCAGGTTAACGATGACAGTGCAAACCCGCTGGCACAGCTTATTCTACGGGGTAAAGTCGCCTATCTGTTTGAGCGTTATACCGATAACCAAGAGATGAATGTGTTAGTGGTATGTACCGCATCAAACAAACAATCAGATGTGAAAGAAGTCGGTGCGGTCCTCACAGAGTGGATCAATAACACGCAAGGTAAAGATGCGCTAACACGTGCTAAACGCCCTTCTGGTTTAATCTGGGCAATGACCATGTTTGATATGCGGATTACTAACTCCTTAACCATGAATGAAGCCTTATTACGTCAATCATGGGGTAAAGGTGGCATGATCAAAATGGCGATGTTAGAGCGCTTTGGTCAATATGAATGGATGTCATCAGATTGGATCAACGGTGAAGCATTTAATAACACCTTCTTAGTGCGTAAACCGGGCGTACCTACTCCGTTTATTCAAATTAGTAATGGCAAAGAGACATTTCTAAATGAAGACAGTGTTTCTCAGCTACATCTGATGAAAAAAACCTTTGCTGAAGATGAAACCGTCCAACGCTATATTCGTGAGCCAGACCAAGCATGGGATGCCATGTTGTCGCTTAACGATGGTGGTATGCAACGCCTTGCTAACTACCTTGAAACCGTTGCCTTAAAATCACTAAAACTTGAACGTATTAGCGAGCAACTACAAGAAATTCAACGTGATTTAATCGGTCATCACCTTGAAAAATGGTATCAATCAGGTGGTGAAGAAGAGCTTCAAGTCAAACGCCGTAATGCAGCCACTATTTTACGCTTTATGCAAAGTCGCCCTTATTTACAAGGTGCATTACTGGATTACCTGTTGCCTTCTCGCAAATCACTCTACGACCTTTATATGCAGGAAAAAGAGGTTATCGATACGCTTTCTGATAAGAAGGCAACACAAGCCCCTGTTTCCGCCTTTGCAGCTATGGAACAACCTGCTTTCGATCTCTTTAGTGATGCGCCAATCTCTCTAGTAGCAGAAGAAGATGAAGCCCCTAAAGGTCACGGCAATGAGGTTACTTACCCTAAAAAAGTGATGGCATTATGGATAAACCATCTGCGTAGCCTACCTGATAACAGTACTTTGTTGACCTACTTAGGCATCGATCAAGAAATTATGGTGCTGTTAGTTGATGAACTGATCACTGCTATCAACCGCCTTGGTGTTGAACAACGCATGCAGAAAACCCTTGCAGGAACAGAAGCCATTGCTCGTCGTGATGACTTAGCTGAACAGCAATCATCCCGTGTTTATAATGTGCTAGGTGATTTTATTACTTGGTTTAATTTCAAAGATAACGGTGTTGAGAAGCCTGATAGCAAAATCAATGCAGGTCATAAGATCTTTGAAAGACCCGATAGCGCTAGCGTGCAATGGGGTGATGATGAGCGTTTAGTCCGCTTACCTACCAACCCTGTTAACTATACCCTTTTATTTGTCATTGATTGGCTTATCGCTTTATCAGCGGTTATTACTGAGAATGCAGGGCATTCAGCGGGAAGAGAGATCAGTGCTGAGCAAAACGCACTATTAGGCCAAATAATTCAAACCATGAAATCATCCGTCGTGGAGTCATAATTCGTGTTTAATCCAGAATTAAAACCCGTACAACCTGCTCGTCCCGGCTTTGCGGTATTAAGTATTCGTAATTGGGAAGGTGACGCTTCCCCTGTTTATTTAAGCATTCAGCGTAACCAAGATCGCTACTTCTTAAATGATAAAGGGGAATGGGTAGGTAATGCCTTTTTCCACCAGCTTTCACTTGAAGAGGCTGATGATGGTTATCAAATCGTTCTTGATAAAACGCTCGTTGACCCCCTCGTTAGCAACTTACAGATGGCGTATCAATTTACGTTAAAAGACGATAACGAAACACAAGATATCGGGCGATTACGTATTCGTGATGGCGTATTAGCCTCACAAGCACAAGGCCAAAGTGAAGCATTAAAATCAACGGCGACATTAGATAATCAGTCAATTCCGCCTGCTCCTATTATTGAAGAAACAGCACCGGAGCCAGAACCACTCAAAACTGAGCCTGAAGAAGTAGAGCCGATCATCCCTGAAATCAAGGTAGATGAACCGCCACAACGACCAACACCACCTGCGCCGAAAAAATCAAAAATTGGCTTAATTTTAGCCATTATCTTGATCTTAATTTTAGCGGGTATCTTAACATGGTTCTTTTTACTAAGAGGTAATCCTGCTGGTGAACCTGCCCCACAACCAACACCAGAACCCACAACACCAAGTGTGTGCAGTGTTGAAAATATGAAATCGGGTACAGCATTGGCCTTTGTACAAAGTTGCATACAGAGCCAACCGGATAGCAAAACTATTCTTGCAACCATTGAACAAGCGAAACAGAACAATCAATGCGATGTTGCTCAGCGTTTATATGCTTATAAAGCACAATCAGGTGATGTTGATATCGCACTGAATTACGCTCGTGAATACGATCCTGAAACCGCATCAGCACAAGGCTGCTTTAGTGCAGACAAAGAAACGGCCATTTATTGGTACGAAGCGGTTCTTAATCACGACTCACAAAACAGTGACGCAAAAGCGCGTCTTGAAGCTTTGAAAAAATAGGAAAGTCGCATGAAAAAGGCGCATTGGCTTACTCTTATTCTCAGCGGTTTAATTCTGACAGCGCCAGCAAGTGCTGAAGAGAAAAAGCCGTTACTACAAGAGGGTAAAAAGACTCTCTATCAACGTGTATTAACTTATCCGGGTTGCCAAGTGGCTGACACTGTTGGCGCAAAAGGTAAAGAGCAACCTGCATTTAGCCGTTTTTATGTTTATCAACGCCAAAAACAAGGTGCCAACGAGTGGTTACAAGTTGGCCCTGATAGCTTAGGTCATATCAGTGGTTGGATGAATGCAAGTTGTACATCAGAGTGGAAAATGCAGCTAACACTCGCATTTACTAACCCTGCTGGTCGTAACCCAATGCTGTTTTTCAAAGATAAGCAAACGGTTGAAAGCTTACTTGAAAGCCCAACGCCTGAAAAACAGTACAAACCCTTTTTAGCAGATATCAAAAATCAGAAAGTGAATCCGGCTGTGTTAGCGAAAGAGCCAGATTATATGATTGATCAGAAAAATAATTTCTATTTGCTACCGGTATTAGGCTCAGATGAAGTCTTTACTGATGCAGGCTATAAAGTGCGAGTACTCAATGTGGCTTCTGTCTCCTCTCAAACCAAAGACAGCAAAGATGCACAGAATGCGAATGCAACTCCAAACAGTACAAAACCTGCAACCCCCAACAGCAAAGATGCTGACAATATGATGCAAGGTTTTTCTGCCGCAGTCGTGTTTGTTATCGACTCAACCATATCAATGGATCCTTACATTGATAGAACCAAAGAAGCGATTCAAAAGGTTTATACACAAGTCGAAAAAGACAACATGTTGGATAAGGTAAAATTTGGTTTAGTGGCGTTTCGCTCTAATATCAAAGCCGTTCCTGCATTGGAATACGACAGCAAAATGTTTGTAAATCCTAATGATGTAAAAGACGGCCCTGATTTCCTCAATAAAGTTAAAGAATTACGCCAAGCTAAAGTCTCCAGTAGTCGTTTTGATGAAGATGCTTATGCTGGTGTAATGCAAGCGCTTGATGATGTTGATTGGACACGCTTTGGTGCGCGTTACGTTATCTTAATCACCGATGCAGGCGCATTAACGGGAGATGATCCTCTTTCATCCACTAAACTCGATGCAGAACAAATTCGCCAAGAAGCGGCTTATCGCGGTGTTGCACTTTATACACTGCATTTAAAAACACCATCAGGTGCAAAAAATCACGCGTCTGCTCAAGCGCAATATGAAGCATTAACGCTTAATCCGTTCTTACATAAATCGCTTTACTACCCTATCAACTCAGGGGATGTAAATAGTTTTGGTCGTATGGTAGACAGCTTAGCAACCGCTGTAACCACTCAAATTCAAACGGCTTATCGTGGTGAAGCCACCGTAGGTAGTGCATTAAATGCCGATCCTGCCTATAGCAAAAATAAAGAGACTGATGCCTTACTCAGTGATGCACATGATTTAGGCTATGCAATGCGTTTAGCTTATTTAGGCGAGAAGCAAGGTACAAAAGCACCTCCTGTTTTTAAAGCATGGATAAGTGATCGGGATTTATTACAGCAAAATATCCCAACGACAGAAGTGCAGGTTTTACTGACTAAAAGTGAGCTTAGCGATTTAAGTGATGTGATGAAAAAAATCGTTAATGCTGCTAATGAAGGTTTGATCTCTCCTGACAATATGTTTGCTGATTTACGTTCGATTGCCGCCACTATGGGTAACGATCCAAATCAAATCAAACAAGGCTCAGCGACCAAATTAGGTGAAATGGGCTTACTGGGTGAGTATGTCGAAAATCTCCCTTATTTAAGTGAAGTGCTTGGCTTAGATGAAGAGACATGGAAAAGCTGGGATGGTCTTGCGCAAGAGAAATTTATTCGTCGTCTAAATACGAAATTACAATACTATCAACGTTATAATGAAGATGTTGATCGTTGGATATCCCTTGCACCACAAAGCGATCCTCGCGATCACGTTTATCCTGTTCCTCTGGAAAACTTGCCTTAATGATCCAGATTGAAGGCATGACAATTACGCGGGGTAATGCGCAACATGGTTTTCGTGTTGCGCTTCCTTCATTGACTCTTGAAAAAGGGGAAATTGGTGCGCTAACGGGATTAAGTGGTTGTGGTAAAAGTACCTTACTGGAAATGATAGGGTTAATTTTACGCCCTGATGAATTAACACATTTTCAACTCGGTAATGATTTAACTATCACACAAGCGGTATTGAGTAATGAACAAGCTCAGCTCGCATCATTACGTGCTGAGAAATTGGGTTTTATGCTCCAAAGTGGCGGATTACTTCCCTTTTTAACCGTCATGCAAAATATTCAATTGCCTCGTAAGATGCTGGGATTAACACCGCACTCCGCTTGGCTTGATCACGCCATTGACCATCTGCAATTACGCCCTCTTCTGAGTCGCCTTCCTCGCCAGCTCTCCATTGGTGAACGTCAACGCGCCGCGTTTATTCGTGCGATTGCTCATGAACCGGCTTTATTACTGGCTGATGAGCCTACAGCCGCTCTCGATCCTCATAATGCGCAAGCGTTGTATGCCTTGATCGTTGACATGGTAAAACAGCTTGATATCTCTGCGCTGGTTGTCAGTCACGATTGGTCTTTAGTCGAGCGTTTTGGATTTAGCCACTATCACGCACAACTACAAGGGGGCGGTAGTGTCTTTATCAAACAATAATACTAATCCTAATCGCCTTGGCTTACTCAGCTCACTCGCTTGGCGTGACTTAATTTATGATCGCAAAGTTGCGCTCTGCATTGTGTTCTCTTTAGTCTCGGTTATTGCGCCACTGTTACTGCTGTTTGGATTAAAAAACGGTATTGTGACACAGCTTCACAACCAACTCTTAAATGATCCGCACAACCTTGAAATACGTATGTTAGGCAATGGTAATTATCCACAAAGCTGGTTTAATGATATTGCACGCAAAGAAGAGGTTCGTTTTGTTATCCCATTAACTCGTAGCTTAAACACACAAGCCGATATTGTGATTGATGGGCAACGTTTTATTGATAATGCAGAAGTTATCCCAACAGCAAAAAACGACCCTTTATTAGAGGGTGTTGCAATTCCCCAAAATGCAGACACCTTAGTGCTCTCTGCCAATGCAGCACAAAAACTACAGGCGAATGTAGGCGATAGTGTGCGCTTATTTATCAGCCGTAAACTTAATGGTGTCAATGAACGAGCCAAACGTACCTTTACTGTTGGCGCCATTATCAGTGATAGTAAATTTTCAAGAGCGGCAACCTTTGTTTCTCTTGATGTTTTAGTGGCAATGGAAGATTACCGTGATGGTTATCAAGCGCCGCTTTTTGGCGTAACAGAAGGCACTGAAGCGAAGCCAAGAACCCAGTTTGCTAAAGCTCGTCTTTATGCAAAAAATTTAGATGCCATTGCACCACTAGATGATTGGTTTAGACAACAACACATTGATGTGATGACACAAAAAAGCCAAATAGACTCTGTAAAAGCAATCAGCTATGTCCTTAATGTTATTTTTTCCGTGATTGCTTGGGTATCACTATTAGGCTGTATTGCCTCATTAATTGGCGCGTTCCTTGCCAATATTGACCGTAAACGTAAAGACATGGCGGTATTGCGCCTTTTGGGTTTTCGTCAATTTGCAGTCTCTTTATACATTGTGTTGCAAGCACTGCTATTAACAAGCGTTGCCTTTATTTTAGCCCTTGGGCTTTATGGTATTGGTAGCGCCTTATTCACCACATTATTAGGCACACATTTACCTGAACAAGCCTTTGTTTGTCAGTTAACGTTTGGGGATTTATTCATTGCCATGTGCAGTGCCTTATTTGTGGCCTTAGTGGTAGCAAGTATTGGCGCATTGCGTGCCGTTTCGATTGAACCTGCGGAGAGCTTACGTGAAATTTAATTTATCACTTCTAACTTTATCATTCGCGCTGTTATCTAGCAGTTTTACCGCATCTGCCAAATGGGATGATAAATTCGTTAACCCAAAAGCTTTGCCTGATGATGTTACCTTGCCTTTCCCTTGTGAAGGTTCAATGGTTTTTCGCCAAGTCACCATCCCCTTAAGCCAGCCATTACAAGATTACAGTGTGACCTTAGGGCAAGAAGGTGATGAATGGGGCTATTTAGAACAATCTCGAGCAGAACATATTGCGGGTAGCTTTCCATTAAAAGGCAAAGAAAAAGGCCGTTACTACCTTATGGCAAAATACCCCGTTACCGATCTGCAATATAACGCCATGCAGAGCGTGATTAATAGTAAAGAGTGCCCCGTTGCTTCAAATAAATTACGTTTACCAAAAGTGAATATCAGTTGGTATGAAGCGATGCAATTTGCTGACCAATATAACCAATGGCTAAGAAGCAATCATCCCGAAGCGTTACCTGTTGAAGATGGCGCAAAAGGTTTTGCAAGATTACCAACAGAAACTGAGTGGGAATTTGCGGCACGTGGCGGTTTAAAAGTCTCAGCCTCCGAGTTTCGTGATATACGCTTCCCAATGCCAGAAGGTACTAAAAACTATATTTGGTCAGCGGGCAGCCAATCCGCAAATGGCTCATTACAGCTCACAGGGTTGTTATCACCCAATCCATTAGGCTTACATGACATGTTAGGTAATGTCGCTGAAATGATGTTTGAGCCATTTAGATTAAATAAACTCGATCGCTTACATGGACAAGCAGGTGGCTTTATTGTGCGCGGTGGTAGCTATCTCACCCCAGAAAGCGATATGCGCAGTTCATGGCGTCAAGAAGAGCCTTATTACACCAACACCGGTGCGAATAAAAATAAATACACAGGCTTTCGTTTAGCCATTGTTGCCCCAGCGTTGACATCACGCGATAAGATCAAAGAGATAGAAAAAGAGTGGCAGCAATTAGGCAATGAGAAACCAGCGAACAATAACTCAAAAACCAATAGTGATAATTCCATTAATAGCCTGAATACGCTCTCAACCCAAGTACAAGATGAAGCGCTGAAAAAACAGTTAGCTGAATTGAAAAATACATTACGAGCAAATGCACAACTGCGTGATGAGCAACGTGATCAGGCTATCCGTACTTCACTGCAATTAGGCGCTTTTTTATGTACCAAATTAAAAGATGATGGCGAATTCTATGATCGCTTAATTGCACTACATGAGAAAAACTGCCCGGCTGGCACAAAAGATGCCACATGTGAACGACGCCAAGAGCAAGTCAACGAACATAAGAAAACCCTCGACTTTGTCGTGAGTTATTACGCGGACACATTAGTGGATATGGCAACAACGTATGATGCCTCTTTAGTAAAACCTCAAGTTGACGTTGTACGCCAATTAATGGAGGCCAGAGGCAAATCAAATTTAAATACGTACCTTTCAACGTATATGCAGGGACTCCAAGGATATTGGGCTAACGGTAAAGTTTCACGGAACGAATGGCTTGAAGCGTGCAAAAAACAATAACAGAGACTTTGGGATAGGTGTGGTATGAATAAACGACTCATGGCAGTACTTGGCATTAGTGCCATACTTGCCTTATCAGGGTGTCAAAGTAATAGCGGTGCTGATCCCCGTTTGAAAAATAACAGTGATATGGAGTTTTTCAGTAAATCAGGGATCGGTGCTTGTGCTGGTGGTGCGGCGATTGGTGCGCTGGGCTGCTTACTTGCTGATGTTGATAACAAAGGCGCATGTATGATCATCGCCGCGGTTGCAGGTTGTGGGGTCGGTATTGGTGCCAATGCTTATTTAGACAATAAACGCCAAAATTATGCTTCCAAAGAATCGATGCTTAACTCGATGATAGAGGATGTGAAAAAAGAAAATCAGCATCTACAACGAGCATCGAATACAGCAAGAGCAGTTATTAATGACGATAAGAGAGCACTGGCAAAAATTGAGCAAGACATGAAGCAACAACGTCTCAATAAAGTCGCTGCTGAGAAGCAATTAAAAGGTATTGATGCCAATATCGCAGCGCTGCGTTCTCGCTTAGCGGATATGAAAAAACGCGAAGCTGAATGGCGTGATATCGCAGCACAGAGTCGTCAAGATGGCTTAAAAACCGCTCAACTTGATAAACAAATTGATGGGATGAAGAAACAAGTGACCTCTTTACAAGAAGAGCTTGATAGCCTTTATACTCAGCGTACAGCAATAAAACTTAGTTAACGTTAAAAAGGATGATAATGAAATTTTTACCTCTTTCTCTTGTTGGTATGACATTACTATTAAGTGGTTGTGTCACCAATCCCGCTGATTGTGATCCAACAACGGGTGATGTTAGTATAATTACTAAATTTAACTGTAATTATTCAGGGACTTATGACAATCGCATTGAGCAAAAACAAGCCATTCTCGCTAATGAGAAAGCATTAAATACTGAGTTTAGAGCGGTTCTTGCTGCCATCGAGAAAGAAAAGCAACAAACTAATGCCTCTCTCAAGAGTAAGCAAGCAAGCCAACAAGCCTTAAATCAATCAATGAATAATCTGTTAAATCAAATTCGCCAAAAAACAAAAGGGCAAAATGATATTCAAAAACAGATCAATGAAATTGATAGACAAATGAAAGCAACGCAAAATAATCCTTCAAAATCAGTGATGCAAAAACAACTTGAATTAGATAATTTACAAAATCAAGTTCTCAGTTTGCAAAGTGACTTAGGACTGAAATAAGCCAAGAAAGGCTCTCTATTATTATTTAGAGAGCCTTTTTCTTTATTTTAATTCTTATTATTTATATATTCCCATAGTGATTCATATTAATAAAATATAATTAACAATATAATATTGATAATAATTAATAGTTCACTTTAATAAAATAACCTTATTTAAATAAGAGTGCTCTTTTTTATTCCATTAAAAATAGACTCATTATTATAATCCCTTCCGCTTAATAGCGTGTTCTTATTATTTCACTTATGGGATATAACTAATGAAAAGAAAATTACTATCAACTTTATTTATAACTGGTTTATTGGCTACTTCGTCTGTTTATGCTCAAAACGATTTTAAATTAGAGAAAACCACACTTTCAGCAGGTTATGCACAAGTCAAAATGGCAGGCCAAAATCCAATGCACGGTGGTATTTTTTCTATTCGTCAAGAAATCAATTCACAGTTTGGTATTTTAGCGACAGCCACTTACGCTCAAAATGAATACGACTTAAATAAGCCGGTTAATACTTTCTTTAAAGATGTAAATGCACGTTATTACTCTGTTATGGCAGGCCCTACAGTACGTTTAAATGATTTTATTAGTGTTTATGGTGCTGCGGGTATGAGCCAAATTCAATTTAAATCTGATAATTCAGAATTAAAGAAAATAAAGAAAAATGCATTTAGTTGGGGAGCTGGTTTAATCATTAACCCAGCAGAAATGGTTTCTATTTCTCTCGGCTATGAAAATAGTCGTTTTAAATTTAAAGATACCGACAATCGAATTGTTTTAGATGGTTTTATTGCCAATATCGGTTATCGTTTTTAATTAATATAAAGCACATATTATTTTATGGTATGTGCTTATTTTATTTTCACATTAAAAGGAATTAATTAATTTTCAGTAACTTAATTATTATTAATTAATAAAAACACGTAAAAACAAAAATACCTCTGTCTAATAAAAAACAGAGGCAAAAAACTATTCAAATTATAATTTCCAAAGACCCACACCAGGTAATAACACAGACTCCGATTGTCTAAAAACCCACTACATTAAATCTTGATACGTTCCTAGCTGATAACCTCTTTCCAAAATCGCATGCTTTAATGCACTATCTGTTAATACTTCAAGCTCTGTTAGACGCTGAAAACAATAACCACTTGCACGCAATGGATTATCCACAAAAGCAGGATGTGTCATCACTTCAATAGAATGTTCATGACGCGCTTTCGATTCATCAAGCACCTTTAAAAATAATGCTTGAGTGATTTCATCTCCATAAAATTGGCTATCAAAGCCATCACTACTAATCACACCTTGGGTATCAATTCCTTCTTTATGTGCAAGTGGCCTATCAACTCGCATCGGTAATGATTTTTCTTTGGCAAACTCCGCCACAATAGGGAAAATTTGCTTAAACATATGCACATGATGGTGACTATCAATATGGTCTGGTGCACAACTAAAGATCTCAATAAAACGCTGATATTGTGCGTTAAGCTCAATACGAATTTCATCAAGCGGTAAATCACCCTCTTCTGCCATTTGCCACACCCATTTCCCTAATACACCTTCACGCGTTAAAGAAGATAAGGGAGACAGCGGTTTACCCATCGTCAAAGTAAAATGAAGCCCTATACCTAAACCGGGCAACTCATGGCGCAATTGTGCTGCGTGTTCAATTCCCTCAGCATTGACAAGTGCCGTTGTTGAACTAACAACACCATGACGAAAACACTCTGCAATGCCGTAGTTTTGGCCTTTACTCAGCCCAAAATCATCCGCATTCACAATTAATAAACCAGCCATTCTGTCTCCTTATTACTTATTTTTCTCTACCGACAATTAATGAGAGGCTTTTTCTAACTCAGCAATCGCTTTAGCAAAATTTGGTAGATGTGCCTTATGCGCTAGTAACATTTCACGCGTAAGTACTTCTGCATCTTTATCTGAAAGTACCAGTGGTGTTAAGTTCATTGCTAATAAAGCATCATTTAATTCGCCACTAATAGCCGCTTTACTCGCCGCGATTTCAAAGGCTTTGATGGTATGAATTAATCCCATCACTTTTTCATCAAAATGCGTTAAACGTGGATGAGGTTTAGCGCCATCGCGCCCTAAAATAGCCGTTACTTCAATTGACCAATCTGCTGGAATATTATCGATATGGCCATAATGAGGAATATTCACATAATGCTCAGCTTGTTTATCATTATAAATAGCGTTAATCACTTCACAGGCTGCGTCAGAATAGTAAGCACCACCGCGTAATTCCAGCTCTTTCGGTTTGATATTTAAATCAGGATCTTTATACAATTCAAACAGTTGTTTTTCGACTTTTTGCACCACTTTAGCGCGAGCACCCCCTTTATAATATTCCCCCATCTCAATCGCCAACATCTCTTTTTGCTTGAAGTAATACAGCAAATAAGAGCACGGCAGCATATTAAGAGAGCGGATCAATCCTTCACTAAATGGTAGGTCGAAAATATTTTTCACAGAGCCTGCGGTTAATGTTCCTGAAGCCACACCGTCTAATAATTCAGGAAAACGAGATTGACCATTTACAATGACATCTTTAATAAACACCATATGATTTAAGCCAAACAGATCGATGGAGAATTCATCTTTTTCCGTCAGCTTCAGAACATCTGTAATAAACATCTTCATACCGATTGGAATATTACAAACCCCAATAAATTTCTTAAAGTTGGTATGACGATAAACCGCTTCTGTTACCATACCTGCTGGATTAGTAAAGTTAATGATCCACGCATTAGGACAAATTTCTTCAACATCTTTAATAATATCGAAAATAACAGGAATAGTGCGCAAGCCTTTAAATAGACCACCTGCACCATTGGTTTCTTGTCCTAAATAGCCATGACTTAAAGGAATAGATTCATCAAGCTCTCTTGCTTTCAATTGACCAACACGCAATTGTGTTGTGACAAAATCAGCATCTTTTAATGCTTCACGGCGATTAAGTGTTTTATAAATGGTTAAAGGAATACCTGCTTTTTTTACCATGCGTTGGCAAAGCTCAAAAATAATATCAAGCTTCTCTTTCCCTTCTTCAACATCCACTAACCATAATTCTGTGATTGGCAGTTCATGATAACGCTTAATAAAACCTTCTAATAATTCAGGCGTATAACTGCTTCCACCACCAATGGTAACAACTTTTAATTTATGACTCATAAAATACTCCCATACAGCGTAATAGTGCTGTTATTTGTGTATTAATGGCGAAATTAAGGCGTAAAGAGCCCTGAAGAAAATAAGCATATTTTCTTCTTTCTCTCTATTTCCAATAAAATTAATCTTTATTGTTGATTAATTTTTTACGCTTAATAATGAATTAGTTTGTTTCTTTAATACTGCACAAATTTTTTCGATAACTATTTGGCGTCAACGAAGTTATTTTCTTAAATGTCTTAATAAATAAACTTGGACTACTGTAACCCGCATCAAAAGAAATATCTGTTATCGAATAGTTTGTAATTTCCAATTGTTTTTTCGCAAAATTAATTCGAATATCATGAATAATTTGCATTGGTGTTTTATCGTAATAACGCCGAGTTGCTCGGGTTAAATACTCTTGTGATTTCCCTGATAGCATTACCATATTAACCAGCGCATTTTCGCCAAATTTTTGTTTGTCATGCATCTCGCTAACTGTGTCTCTTAGCCATAAAGGAATATCATCTTGTGTTCTATTTTCTCGATGGTGTCGTAATCTATTCACCACATTAAAGGTGACAATTTCAATGAATTCATTAAATTCGGTATGGCGGAAATTTAATGAGCCAATAACCGATTCAATATAGGAAAGAAACTCATTTTTTAATTCATAAACTTGCGAAGCAATAAAATAAGAAGGCAATAACGAGAGATAGTGTTTATCAAAAAAGGCTTTACTAATTCCCACATTTAAAATGCGTGTTGCCCCAAAATCATAAAAACTTTGATGATGAGAGCCTATGGGGATAAAAACAAAATCACCCCGCTCTAATAAAACTTTTTTACCATTAATCTCTTGATAATAGCGCCCTGTTAATACAATGGTGAATTCATAATAATCATGTTGATGCAATCCACTGACACTTTCTGTTTTATTATAAATAAAGACATGAAAGTTTTTGCCATTAAATAGCTGATCTTCATAGACCATGCGTATTTCGCTTTGTGCTCTCAATGACTCCACCACAGTATTCATCTTATTTTATCTTCTCATGTAACTCGATTAATTCTGTCACTAACTCTCTGGCTAACATCGATGTCATTAAATGATCTTGCGCGTGGACTAATACCAAGCTGACTTTGGTTTTGCCAACACCTTGGTCATCACCAATTAAACGAGTCTGTATTTTATGTGCCTCATTTAATGCTTCACGAGACTGTTCCATTAATTTTCTAGCGCCATCAAAATCACCTTCTTTGGCTTTTTTTAATGCGCCATAAGCCACACTACGGGCTTGGCCTGAATTAATGATAAGCCCCATAATGATCTCTTCAAATTCATCATCAGTTGCACTGCTATCAACGACATTTTCAATATCTAACATCATATTTCCTCTTTGACACTGGCAAGTGCAGAGAAGCCCCTGCACTTGTATTTTCTATCACTTAAAATTTCAATGCATTGGCAATATCTTCTTCACTTTCTTCTTTTTCAATTTCAGTTTGAGCTTTATTTGAAATAATCACGAAAGGAAGATAAATCAGTGTGGCAACACCCAAGTTAAATAGTGCTAATAACAGTGCTGCAATACTGCCGTTAGTGTTAAAGAATGCACCTAATCCCGTTGGCATCGTCCATGGCGCTATATTTGTTACTGGTGGGATTATCCCTAAGTAATAAGCTGTCACAGTAATTGCAGCAAGAATAGGCTGAATAAGAATAAAGGGAATAAACATCACTGGGTTCATGATAATAGGCAAACCAAAAATAATCGGTTCATTAATTTGGAATAAACCTGCTGGTAATGCCAGTTTTGCCACTTGACGATGATCGGCACGACGAGATGCGATAAAGATAGCCAGAATTAGCCCCAGCGTTGCCCCCGTCCCCCCTAAGAAGATAAAGGAGTCTAACATCGGTTTGGCCCAGAGATGGAATGTCTTACCTGCCGCTAATGCAGCTTCAACAGAACCGTACTCTGTATAAATCGCAATATTCTCTAATGCCCATGGTGTCATAATGCCACTATCAAGCGCTGTCAGCGCTAGTGAACCATGAATACCAAAGAACCATAACAATGATGTGAAGATAACATACGCCCAACCCACTACAGAGCCTAATGAGGCTAAAGGCGTTGAGATAGAGTCCAAAATAACTTGGTGGAAATGTGTTTCATAATGTCCTAATCCCCACGAAACAATTCCCATAACAGATAAGATAATAAAACCAGGAATTAAGGCCGAGAATGAACGTGAAACAGAAACTGGTACGCTATCAGGTAAACGGATCACCCAATTACGACGCACAATAAAGGTAAACATTTCAGCCACAACAAGACCGATAATAATACCTGAAATAACATTCGCGCCCCCTAACCAGTTGGCGCCAACAGCATACGCTCCCCCAGCATTATAAGGTGTGACAGTCATAAACGCAGCGATAGAGAGTAACCCAGCAGCGATAGGATCGACCTTACGCTCTTCGGCTAATCCCATACCGATAAAAAAGGGTGTCATTAATGACATGATACCCAATGTTCCGTTATAGACATTCCCCCCAATGGCTTTAAAACTATTGAGTGTTTCTATTGTTGATGCATCAAGGCGGATACCTAAAGAATAAAAAAAGGAGCCCTCACCAAAACTAAGAAAGACGTTATTGATAAGTACAAACATTGCCCCTGCAAGGGTTAACGGCATTAAACGAATAAAACCATTTTTAATCGCATTAACGTGAGGTTGCTTTCCAATTTTAACCGCAAAAGGAAGGAGTACCTTTTCAAGTGAACCAATAAACTTACTCATAGAAAAATACCCTTAAAATGCCGCTAATTGCTCGGCTTGCTGAAAAATTCGCTCTTTGACTGGAATAGAAATAATAAAAAAATAAAAGATAAAATTAATTTGTTGTTGCAGATGCTTTTTTAATAGAGGCGACAGCGGCTTTTAACACACCTAAGCCATCTACTTTTCCGTATAACAAAGAATCGATCACTTCGACCGGTTTATTAGGGAGTAATTTTTGGATATCAGGCAACATCCAGCTAATTTGCGGACCAAGTAAAATCAGATCTGCATCCTGTCCTTTTTGTGCTGCTAAGGTTTCAGGAAATGCTTCAATAACCACAGGCACTTCATACTTTTCTGCTTGTGCTCGCATTTTGGTCACGAGAAGAGATGTTGACATGCCAGCAGAACAAAATAAGTAAATATATTTCTTTTGCATAAAACCCTCTTGAGTTGGCAACGATTTACCCCAGAGATAACAAGGCTTTCTCTTGTGCATTCATTACTGTGTCAGTACAGAAACCGAAGTAAGATTAAAATAAGGATTGTTTCTGCTTGAATGAAGTATACGCAATGATACTAATTAACGATATTTCTTATAGGTTAAGAATTGTCTCTCCTTGACCTGCTCTTTTGACACTCTTCACAAATTGAGTAAATAATCTGAAGAGTTCTTTCACGTCACGAAATTTGTCTTTTCCATTTACATCGATGACCACTCGAAAAATTTCGCCATTTTAGTCAAGTTAATCCTTTATTATTATGAGAATGTGAATTAGTATCATTACTCTTTATACTTTTGATGGTATTATCGTCTTCTTTGTGGATCGACATTTAGGCCACTGCTGTAAAGATCCGTGTTATTTCGTGTTGCAACAATATGGGAAAGAGAATGTTTAAAAAGTCATTAAGCCCACTGTTTTTACTGCTTTCTTCACTTGTTATCGCAGGTTGTGATAACGCTCAAGACACATCAACAGCACAATCAGCTGAGAAACAAACTCTCACGATTGAACATTTTCAAGGGACAACTGAAATCCCTGCACATCCACAAAAAGTGGTTGTGATGAATATGGAAACCCTCGATATTATTGATGCATTGGGTGTTTCTATTGTTGGTCTTCCACAAACGAATGTTCATTTACCAAAATTCTTAGAGAAATACACCAATCCGAACGACTATATCAATGAAGGTGCATTATTTGAGCCGAATTATGAAAAGCTCAGCACAACAGCGCCTGATTTAATTTTAAGTGGTAGTCGTGCTCGTGATGCGTATGCAAAATTAAGTGAAATTGCACCGGCGATTTCAATGGATATCGATCCTAAGCGCTTCGTTGAAAGCCTTGCTGAACGCACAACAACATTAGGTCAAATTTTTGGCAAAGAAGAACAAGCTAAAAAATTACTGGCTGATTTCAATAGCAAAATTGATACCGTAAAAGCCAAAACACCAGATGCAGGTAAAGCAATGGTCGTTTTAGTCAGTGGCGGTAAAATTTCTGCCTATGGCCCTGGCTCTCGCTTTGGGTTTATCTATGATGTATTAGGTTTTGAACCGGCTTATGTTTTTGATAGCCCAGGTTCACACGGCAACATCGTTAACTCTGAATTACTGTTAAAACTGAACCCAGATTGGATGTTTGTTATTGACCGTGATGCAGCAATTGGTCGTGAAGATTCACAACCTGCACAACAAGTCCTTGATAATGCGCTGGTAAGAAAAGTAAATGCTTGGAATAAAGACCAAGTTATCTATCTTGATGCAAGTTCCATTTATATCTCTGGGGGGATCCAAACTTACTCTCGCTTAATGGATACAATTAATCAGGCATTGGATCAAAAAAATAAAGTAACTGAATGAAAACGTTCCATTTATCATTGGGGATAGGGGTTATCGCTATCCTCTCAATGATCAGTCTATTTGTCGGCGCAGGAGATATTACTCCTGCTTCGCTTTTTTCTGATCCCGATATGCGCGATATCTTCTTTATCAGCCGTGTTCCAAGAACCCTATCATTATTACTCGCCGGTGGTGCGATTAGTGTTGCAGGTTTAATCATGCAATTGCTCACTCAAAACCGCTTCGTTGAGCCTTCTCTTGCCGGAACAACACAATCCGCAAGCCTTGGATTGTTAGTCGTCATGCTGCTCTTTCCAGCAGCGGGCATTTTTACCAAAATGATGGTCGCGACCGTTTTTGCCCTACTTGGTACTTTGTTGTTTATGTTGCTTCTGCAAAGGATCACCTTAAAAACAACACTGATAGTACCCTTAGTCGGCATTATGCTCAGCGCAGTTATTGGCGCACTCACCATCTTCTTAGCGGTGTATTTCGATTTACTGCAATCATTAGATGCTTGGACCAGTGGCGATTTCTCAAGTGTGTTACAAGGCCGTTATGAGCTGTTATGGCTTGTCGGTGCGCTGGCAATCATGGCGTGTTGGGTTGCAGATAGCTTTACGGTTGCAGGAATGGGGCGAGAGTTCTCTATTAACGTGGGACTGAATTACCGCAAAGTCATGATAATAGGATTATCGATTATCGCGCTTATCAGTGGTGTTGTGGTTTCTGTTGTCGGTGCATTGCCTTTCCTAGGTTTGATTGTGCCCAATTTAGTGAGCTTAGTGATGGGGGATAATATCCGTAAAACTATCCCTTGGGTTTGCTTAAGTGGTGGCGGGATTGTTTTACTGTGTGATGTGATTGGTCGCCTTATTCGCTACCCATTTGAAATTCCGGCCAGTGTTATTTTAGGGGCTGTCGGTGCCATTATTTTCCTTTTCTTACTACTAAAGCAGCAACGTTATGCAAAAAGTTAATTCATCCATAATTAGCAAATGTACTGGCGCTGTCGAACATAAGAAAACGCGCCTCTCACCTATGTCTCGTATCTGGTTATTATTAGGGGCATCGTTATTATCCATTGTATTATTTATGACGATAAACCTAAACGGCAATATCTCTTATATTCTGACTCACCGCGCTTACATTATTCTTACCATGATTGTGGTAGCTTTTGCCGCAGGTGTTTCGACTATTCTGTTTCAAACCATTGCCAATAACCGCATTTTGACACCTTCACTTATGGGGTTAGAAGCCCTATTTGTATTGCTACAAACCGTGTTTGTCTTCTTTGAAGGTGATATGCCTGCATCGTGGATGCTGAACCTATCAAAGTTCTTCTTAGAATCAACATTGCTTGTACTATTTTCCGTTGTACTCTACCGTTGGCTGTTTAGCTCTGTACGCTTTAACATTAATTTAGTCCTAATGATTGGGATTATTTTAGGGACTCTATTTCGCAGTTCCGCCACATTATTACAACGCTTGATGGATCCTAACGAATTTTCCATCTTACAAGGTCGCATGTTTGCCACTTTTACTCGTGCCACGCCTGACCTAATCTTTTGTGCCTTAGCCATTATTGTGGTTGTTGGTGTTTTACTTTGGCGTATGCGTTATAGCTTTGATGTGATGGCATTAGGGCAAGCGAATGCCATTAACCTTGGTATTAATTACCGCAAACAGACCACTTATATCCTGTTGCTGATTTCTGTTTTAGTTGCAGTTTCTACCGCTTTAGTTGGCCCGTTAACCTTCTTGGGTTTAATTGTGGCTAACCTTGCTTATCATATCAGTGGCAGCAGTCAGCACCGTTTCTTGATGCCTGTAGCCTTCTTACTGGGTACTATCGCTTTAATCGGTGGGCAACTGGTTTTAGAGTATGGCTTAAAAATGACAGGAACACTTTCTGTTGTGATTGAGTTTGTTGGTGGGATGTTCTTTATCTATTTGGTGTTAAGAAGACTTTAATATGATTGAAATCAGCAAAATATCAAAACGTTATCAAGACACAACCGTTCTCGATAATATAACAACAACAATTCAGCGTGGCGGTATTACTTCGATCATTGGCCCTAATGGCGCGGGTAAATCCACATTACTTTCTGTTATTGGACGTTTATTAATACCTGAAAGTGGCATGGTCAGTGTTAACGGAATGGATGTTGCGGCAACAGATAGTGACGTACTGGCAAAAAACCTTTCAATACTGCGCCAAGAAAATCAATTCGTTAGTCGTTTAACCGTAGAGGAATTAGTCGGTTTCGGGCGTTATCCCTACAGCAAAGGGCGTTTAACGCTTGATGATAAGAAAATAATTGATGAGTCATTAGCTTTTTTAAATCTCACTGAATTTCGTCATCGCTATCTCGATGAATTATCGGGTGGGCAACGCCAACGCACTTATGTGGCAATGGTGCTATGTCAAGATACAGAATATGTCATGCTTGATGAACCACTGAATAATCTTGATATGAAACATGCGGTAATAATGATGAAACTTCTGCGAAAAGCCGCAGATGAATTAGGAAAAACCATTATTATCGTTATTCATGATATCAATTTTGCCTCTGTTTACTCTGACTATATTTTAGCCATGCGTAACGGACAATTGTATTATCACGGTTCACCCAAAGAGATCATGAAAGCGGATATTATCGAAGATATTTTCGACACCCCCGTTAGCGTTAAAGAGCTCGATAATAAGCTAATTGCTATGTATTACTAATGCCATTTAGCCGATTATCTTCAATAAAAAGCATGTTGTTCTTCTCATTAACAACGTGCTTTTTTATTGCTTTTTCCCTTGCTGAAGTAACTCTGAATCAATATCTTCAAAGATAGATTGCCATTCATTATCATCAATATCCATCAATCCAAAATAACGCAGTAAAAAGGTGCCTTCTGTCGCTAAAAATGCCAATCGTGCACGTTTTCCCGCTTCTGTTGTCGTATCTACACCCGCTAATCGTTGTTGATACCACTCTTTTGTACTTTGTAGATACTCAGGCGTCTGTAACAATGCCGCCATCAAACTCGCACCTTTAGCAAAAGAGACTTTATCGTGATGATGAGTGGCATGGATATGTGCAGCAACACGATTTTCTGGCGAGTTATCGTTTTCAACACTCTTTTTAAACTGCGCTTCATAGTGACCTTCCCAGTGTTCAAACATGGCATCAATCATCGCCTCTTTACTGCTAAAACAGTATTGAACACCCCCTTTAGAGATCCCCATTTTTTTTGCAACGGTATCAATCGTCAATGCTGCAGCACCTTGTTCCATAACGATATCGAAGATCGCTTCTAATAATTTTTCTCTATCAATCGTTCTTTGCCGTCCCATAAAAAAACCTCTTTTCAATACGACCGTATGGATTTATATTGTAGCCGTTAGTAAAAATAATACACATAAAAATAACTGAGATTTCTATGATAAAAGATTATAAACGTTGGATAGTACTACTTTTGGTATCGAGTATGCTGTTTCTCATTGTTGTTGATGTAACAGTGCTTTATACCGCATTGCCACGTTTAACTCATGATTTAAACGCAAGTGCATCAGAAAAACTTTGGATAATGAATGCCTATCCATTAATTGTTGCTGGATTATTACCCGCAGCAGGTATGCTCACAGATAGGATTGGTCATAAAACATTATTTATTAGTGGATTACCACTATTTGCGCTCGCTTCATTGTGCGCGGCATTTTCACCTTCGGCTACCGCTTTAATCGCATCTCGGGGTTTTTTAGCTGTGGGCGCAGCAATGAGTATGCCAGCAACACTATCAATAGTGCGCCAAGTTTTTAGCGATCCACAAGAGCGTGCTATTGCGATTGGAATTTGGTCTGCTGTTGCCTCAGGCGGTGCGGCGTTAGGACCCTTAATTGGTGGAATGTTGCTTGAACATTTTTGGTGGGGCTCTGTTTTCTTAATTAACGTCCCTATTGTTCTTTTGGTATTACCATTCTCTATTTGGCTTATCCCTAAATTTTCAGGGCATGGTGATCATAAAATTGATTATTTAAGCTCAGTACTGATCCTAGTAGGTTTAATCAGCGCCATTTATGCCTTAAAAGAGATAGGAAAACCTTATAAACAGTGGAGTGAAGCCACGATTGCCACCGTGATTGCAGTGGTTTTTCTCACTCTATTTACCTTACGTCAGCGTAAACAAACTCACCCAATGATTGATTTTGGGCTATTTAAAAACCGCTTTTTTAGTATCGGTATTTTAATGGCTGTGCTTTCTATGGTGATCATTGTAGGTATTGAATTACTGCTCAGCCAACGCTTACAGCTTGTCGCAGGTTTTACCCCACTTAATGCAGCGTTGGCGATTTTACCCATTCCTATTGGCTCCGTACTTGCTTCTCCATTGGCAGGCTATTTCTTGGGTCGTTTAGGAGAAGTTCGCTTAATTATTGCCGGATTTATGCTTACTTTAGTGGGAAACCTGTGGTTAATTGCCGTTTACCAAACTACATCGCCAATGGTGTTAATGGGTAGCTTGTTCTTAATCGGCTTTGGTTTAGGCATTATTTTTACCACTGCATCAACGTCAATTATGTTGAGTGTGGCTGATAGACAAGCGGGAATGGCAGCATCCATTGAAGATGTAGCTTATGAGCTTGGTAGTGTGATTGGCGTGACATTTATGGGCAGTTTAATGAGTACAGTGTACACCTTAAAACTCGTACTGCCTGACTCATTAGCTATCAGCGATGCAGTCTATGACAGTTTAGATGAAGCTCTGATTGTGGCAGAAAAACTGCCAAATGACATGGCTTCTCTTGTAATATCTCAAGCAAATATAGCCTTTGAAAATGCCTTTTTCGTGGTGTTAACCGCGACGGCAATAATTACTGCACTTAGTCTATTTATATTGCCATTGATATTGCGTCATAAGCGTTTATATTAATTTTTAAGCGATACCTTTCCAAGCTGATATAATTTATCACTCTGAAAAAGTATCGCTATTATCAATAGGGAACTTCTAAAACTCGATTAATTTCACCAGACGCTAATAAACAATCTAAACTCTGTAAATTTGTTTCAATCACATTATTAATATATTCAATGTTAGATTGATGAATATCTCCTTCAGCATTCAATACATCAATCAAAGGCCTTGTGCCTAAACTTTTGTATTGTAATAAATAAAGGTCTCTTGTTTTTTCTGCTGTTTGTATTTTTTCTTTTTGTGAATTCATCATAGATAAATTACCCGTTACTTGAGATAACGCGACATTTAATTGCTGCTTAGTATTGATCGATATTGTTTCATATTGATACTGGCTAGCGAGTAATTCATTCGCTGCTTGAGACATTTTTGAATATTTACCTCCCCCTTCAAATAAAGGAATATCCACGTTAAGTTTAATCTCTCTTCTATCTGGATCATAATCTACATTATCGTTTTTATTGACATTTGTTCGATAATTTCCTTCTAAATAAATTGTTGGGAAATTATCTAATCGTGCATATTCCATATTTTTCTTTGCAAGTTCATGATCATATTTAGCCAGTAATATATCGATTGATTCTGCCCCATGATCTGCATATTGATAACAAACATTAGAAAGATTGGCATAAGTAATGACAGGAATTTGAGAATAGTTTACCGCATTATTCGTGTAATTTTGTAATAATGCACTCCATCGTGCTTGTTGTGTTTTATAGCTATAGAGCAATGCTTGTGCTGAAACAAGTTTATTTTTACTTTGTACATAGTCAGCTTGTGTAGAGGCTCCTAATGAAGAACGGCTCATCGCTAATTGTTCTATCTCACTAAAGCCTTCCACCTGTAATTGAGCAATATTCACTAAATTATTATAAAGAGAAGTATAAAAGTAAGCTTGTGAGACTTGATAAATCAGATCTTGCTGACTTTTTAAAGAAACTATTTTTTCTCGGGCAAAAGAAATTTCTGCAGAATCCACTCTTGTAGACGTTTTCCCAAAATCATACACCATTTGTCTGACGGTAAAACGAACATCCGAACCTTTATTATTATTTCCATACCGATCCTTATTTTCATAGAGCTTATTATCCATTCCCACGCTGACTTGTGGAAAATAATCTGCTCGTGATCCATCAATCATGTCTTGAGCTGCTCTCGCTAAGTATTCACTACTTCTTAATGATGGGTGCCAATTTAAAGCTAATCCCACCACAGAAGGGAGTGACTGTTTCTCAATACGTGTTTCGGTTTTTTGTGTTGGTACTAATATATTAGATTGAGAGCCAATAACATTAATTGGGTTTATCACATTCTGAGATATATTGGCGTTATTAGGCGTTACACGCTTATTTTCTTGTCTCGATTTAACCTCTTCATTCTCTTTTTCTAATGTCACTTTTTGGGTATCCACATGTGGATGTAATAGTGATATATCCGCAGGTTTTAATTGTTTGCTTTCTACTGATGATAAATTTTGTGTCTTATCATTTTGTTGAGATAAAAAACGTTTAGGCGGTTCCATTTCTTTATGAATATCAATAATATCTATCGTAAAAGAATTAACAGAGTCAGTTTGTAATATTGCGTTTGCTGGTTGTATCCCAGTGCCACCTAATGACAAAATTGATCCTATTAGTAAAACAGTATGTTTGATTTTTTTCATTTTATTAACCTATTACCGTTCTCTTAATGCTTCATTAATTTTATTAAATGGCTTAATTAAATACTGCAATACTGTTTTACTGCCCGTTGTTATTTCGACTGAAGCAATCATACCTGGCGTAATAGAAAATGATTTTCCCGCCTTATTCACTAAATAATCTTTATCGGTTTTGATATATATTTTGTAATATGTCACATCGCTTTTAACTTCATCTTTTACCGTATCCGGTGAAATAACATTGACAGTTCCTTCTAATCCACCATAAATAGCATAATCATAAGCCGTTATTTTAACTTTGGCTTGTTGCCCTGGATGAATAAAGGCTATATCTTTTGGTGATATTTTAGCTTCAATAATTAATGTATCTTCCAACGGGACAATATCCATTAAAATGCCATTTGGAGGAACCACGCCACCAATTGTTGAATTCTGGATATTTTTCACAATACCTTTAACCGGTGATGTAATCGTTGTTTTTTGTACAAAATCTTGCCGCCCTTTAATTAAAGGTGCCAAGCTATCTATTTCAGCCATTATTTTCGCTAGCTCTTGTCGTGCAGTAACATAAAAATCCGAGGTGTATTCTTGTGTTTTACTTTCTAAATCAATCAATTCCTTTTCTAATCTTAATACTTCGACGGTACTACTGGCACCTTGCCGAGCAAGCTCTTTATTAATATTTAATTGCTGACGAATAATGTGCTTACTCTTTTGCAAATTAGCGAGTGTTTGGGTAAGTTTTTGTTTACGTGATAAATAAAGTTTATTTTCATAATTAATTAATTCAATTTGTGTTTGTAACTCTTCAGGGAAAACTAAATTAACTAATTTATGTTGATCAACTTCGGCTTTTAACCGAATAGATGTTGCTAGAGCTGTATTATATTTCGCTTGTGATTCTTCTAGGCTTGATGCTGTTCTTGTTGAATCTAATGTCGCTAACGTTTGTCCAACTTGAACAATATCCCCTTCTCTCACAAAAATATTAGTTACAATCCCACCATCTAGAGATTGAATAAGTTGCTCTTTAGAACTTGGAATGATTTTCCCATTCCCTTTTGTCACCTCGGCAACTTCAGCAAAATAAGCCCAAATCACCATAATAAATAAAAAAGTAAAGATAGCCATGATGATACGATTTGCTCTACTGGCTTTAGTATCATCAATCAAACCAAATTCAGCCGCATCACCAATACTGTCTTCAATAAGATAGAGATCTTTATCTTTTTTATTCGTAATATAACGATAATCAGCAATAAGATTTTTTATCCGTTTGAAAAATCCCACTTTTTCTTCTTGAGTCTGCTGTACTCCTTGATTATGTTGTTGATTTAAACTTTCTAATTCTTTCACCAACTTATTCATCTCATCAGGAGATACAGTATTCGATGGATTATTTTGTTTATTTTTCATCTGTTACTCCTGAAAGCATTTTTAATGCAACCGCTTTGGGTTTATCCAATACAATCTTGCCACCCGAAACAACAATAATGCGATCCACCAGTTCTAATAATTTTTTTCTATGAGTGGTAATAATAAATGTTTTTCCAAGAGATGTTTTTTCAATATTCTTAATAAAATTAGCTTCAGTAATATCATCAAGAGATGCAGTTGGCTCATCCAATAGTAAAGTTGTTGGTTTTTTCAATAATAAACGACTCAATAATAATGATTGTTTTTGCCCTCCTGAAATACCAACACCACCTTCTTGAATAATATAATTAATCCCTTCTGGTAATTTATTTATAAATTCAGCAGCACCTGTTTCCTCAAGAACTTGATAAATTTCTTCATCGGTGGCTAATGGATTTCCTAATGTCACATTATCTCGAATAGTACCGTAAAATAATTTGGCATTTTGGCTTAAATAACCCACATCTCTACGTAAATCTGAAGGATCTAAGGTATTTAATTCAATATTATCTAATGTTATTGTTCCCTCTTGATATTCCATCTTACCAAAAAGTGCCGAAAGTAAAGAGGATTTACCCGCACCGTTACGACCTATAATCGCGATTTTCTCACCGGGTTTAATTTCTAGTTCATTTATATATATCGCATAATTTTGGCTATTTTGATTAAATTTAAAGCCAATATTTTCTAATTTATAATGACCTTTAATAAAAGGTAAATGGACTTTTTTAATAGACGTAGGATGATCAACGGGTAACTCCATAATAGACGTCAGCCCTTTTATTGATACCTTAGTTTGCTGCCAACGCGTAATGATATTCGCCATTTGAGAAATAGGCCCCATCATTCGAGAACTTAATATAGAAGAAGCGACAAGTGCCCCAGTGGAAAGCTCACCACTGATAACTAAAGGAGTTCCCATACAAATCACTCCCACAAAAACACTATTTTGAATAAAATAAGCCATGCTACTTAATTTATGCGTTAGGTGTTTTAGCTTTAAACTGGCTTCGGCACTCGTTTTTGTATAATGGATCCATTGCTGTTGAAAACGGTACTCTGCCTGCATGGCTTTTATATCATCAAGTCCTTGAACTGATTCAACAATCATACCGCTACGTAATGTGCTTTCTCTCATTGCTTCGTTGGCAAGTACAAAAAGTTTTTTCTGTGCTAATAACCCTGGCGTTATCATTAAGAAAAAACCCGCTAATGGAATGACGCAAATAATTCCGCCAATCATATAAATAATAAAGAGGAAAAAGAGAAAGAAGGGTAAATCTGCAATGGCTGCGACGGTACTAGACGTCATCATTTCTCTAATTTGTTCAAGATCGCGCAACTGAGAAATAAAAGAACCTGTAGAAGGTGGGCGATTACTGTCTTTTATCCTTAAAGAATGCCCATAAACACGATCTGACATGCGTAAATCAGCTTTTTTTCCTAATAAATCAATTACGCCATAACGTAACATTTTAAGAATATAATCAAAGATAAAAGCAATCAATACACCCACAACCAAAACAAACATCGTTGAATAAGATTGGGATGGAATAATCCTATCATAGGTTTGCATAGAATAAGTGATCCCAGCCAAACCCAAGACATTAATAATAAATGTTGCCATAATGACATATTTATAAGGAGAAACATCTCTTAATAAAATACGCCATAGCCAATGCTTTTCTGTGGGTTTAATATATAAATCCACTCTTGGGTCAGGCCTGTCAACCATTGGTCTAAAAATAGCAATTCGTTTTATATTTTCTTTTAGCGTATCTATATCAACATCAACAGCTAGACCATAATCACCACTAAATAATATTGTTGCGTTATTACCTTTTATATTTTGAACTATTCCTACTCTGCCATCATGACTTTCAATAACAACGGGTAATGACCAAACATTAAATTTAAATTTTTTGCTGTCTATAAATTTAGCAACCAAACAACATTGTCTAGCTAATAGCTTAATTACATCATCATAAGAAATATTATTTTCATACCATTTAGCCGTAATGTTGATATTTTCTGGCGAAAAATCCAATCGATAATGATTAGCTATATTTATAATCGCTTCTTTATAATTTTCTAAATAGCAATGAGCGTTATTATTTTCACTATTTTCCATAATAATACCTTAATATGGGAAAAACATCCTCATGCCATATTGGCACGAGGATGTTGATTATTTATTTTATTTTTATAGATTTAGATATTATGAGTTGTCCCCATATCTTCCTCTGTTATTAGTGTTGCAACCTGATGAGATTCAATATTTCCATCATGTGCCGTTTCACTAACAAAAAGTGGAGACTGAATTGCATGTTCTGTTTCTTGAGAAGCTGGAACAATATTATCAATATTAATATTGGCCTGACTTGCATCCGTTAACAATTCACTTAATTCAGGCAACTCAACATTATCTTGTTGCTCATTCGATATGATTTCTGAAGCTTCACCTAATTGAAGTAGTGCCGCGATATCCAGATTATTTGAATCTCCATCAACGTCAGTATCTGTATCGGTATCAACGTCAGTGTCTGTGTCGGTATCAACATCAGTGTCTGTGTCGGTATCAACATCAGTGTCTGTATCGGTATCAACATCAGTGTCTGTGTCGGTATCAACATCAGTGTCTGTGTCAGTATCAACATCAGTGTCTGTATCGGTATCAACATCAGTATCTGTGTCGGTATCAACGTCAGTGTCTGTGTCGGTATCAACATCAGTGTCTGTGTCGGTATCAACATCAGTGTCTGTGTCAGTATCAACATCAGTGTCTGTGTCGGTATCAACATCAGTATCTGTGTCGGTATCAACATCAGTGTCTGTGTCACCTGTTGATGGTTTAGTTGGTGCGATAGGATCAATATCAATATCGTCAAAGTTGATGCCATCATTTGAATCTTGGTCTGTAGGCGGCTCTTGTGTATTTGAATTCACATTACCTTGTACAGATAAATAGTTTTTACCAAGAATAAATGCGTCACTTTGAATATGCTCCCACTGACCACCTTCATAAGCGATTGCAGCATAAATCCATTTCAGATCAGGATATTGGTCTGTTGTTACCCCTTCAATTTTGACAACTTTTTGACCACCAATCATTTGAACAACGCCAGTACCTACAACAGTTTTATAGTCGTAGAAATCATAGACTTTTATCTGTTGCCCTACTTCAAATTTGGTACTCTTCAAGTAAAGGTGTTTTTTATTATCTACCCAAGCCGTCACATCTTTCGTGGTAATGTCAGCATATTTGCCAGTTATTAAATCGCTATGAATTTCAGCTGGTGACTCTTTCTTACCAAAAGAAGCACTCTTAGAAGATTCATTTTCACCCACACCAACGCGGCTAATGGCTAAATTGCTCGAATCACCTAACCCTTTAACGGTATCCCATGAATGTGCACCAGAGTATTCCGTCACCACACCCACAAATTTACCGTTATGTAATGCCACATGACCTTTACCAACTTCTTCAAAATCTCGTATACCTAACAGGTTTGTTGAGACTTTATAGAGAGTAAAGGCATCACCTGCTTTCAAACCATCACCCGTGATCATAATCGTATGGTCTTCAGTGATGTATGCTTCGACATTCTTAGGTGTTGAAGAATCTTTAACCTTAAAGCTACGGCTAATATCTGATGTATCTTTTCCTAGCTCTTTTTGATAGCCATACAGGTAACTTAAATCATTACCACTCGACTTGATATTGTTTGCGGTTTCTTTATCTACAAAAATATCAACGTATTTACTGCCATCAGTACGAGTATGCACAGTACCTGAACCAAATGTTTTATCGACAGTACCGGAAATATTGCCTAGCCATGCGCTATACCACGGTAAGTCTTTACCTCCTAATGTAAAGACAGCACCATCAACAAGTCTGGCACCTTCGATATGAATTTTACCGTCATTGGTAACAGTAATATCCAATGCCGAATCCAATGCACCCGCTGGTTTCTGTGTTTTTTCTCCCGTACTTAAATAAGGGTCAAACATTTTCAGAGAATTAAGTGCATCGTTATAATCTTGCTGTAATTCAGCTAGTTTGATCTTCGAAATCGTTCCTGACAACTTAGCTTCGGTCATCACTTTATTCGCAGTTTGTAACTGTGTATAAAGCGAGTTGTAAACTAAATCTTTTTGCTCTTTGGTATCTGTTGCATTGAGTAATTTCTCAATGTTTTTTGATTCAGAAACAACATTATCAATTAATATTTGAGCCGCGACGATTGGATCTTCAGCTGACAAATTATTGACTGAAATGTTGAGTTTATTCAGATTAGCCTGAACCATATCCAGTGGTGCACCATCAATAATTGATTGCTCAACTAATTGATAAGCTTCACTCAGTTCTGCAGCTAATTTCTGAACAGCATCATATTTCTCACTCGCACTCTTAATACCTGACAGCTCTTTTGAAGAGGCATAAGCCTGATTCGTCATCTCTGTCAGTTGAGTGATGCTATTCCATGCTTTTGAGAATCCTTCAATTTCTTTACTAAATTCTTCAATTTGGTAATTGTAATACGCTAATTTAACGTCTTTAACGCCTTTCGCGGAGTACTCTTCTGATAACACTTTCGCATCATTTAAAGCACGAATTGCAATTTTGTACTGCTCTTCAAAGACAGCATGATTAGAAAGCGTTGATTTATCTAAATTGATATGTGCGTTATACACAGACTCTTGCAGTAAACTCATGACAACATCGAGGTCAGCAAAGGCTTGCTCGCCTAACTGTCCATGGAATTCATTCATCAAGTTTACTTTGGTTTCATTAGCAGTATGCGCTGCACTATTAAGATAAGTCGTGCCAGCACTGTCTAATCCTAGCTCTTTCGCTTTATTAGCACGTTCTTTACCTTCGGCTAACAACGCGTTGGCTTCCGTTACGATAGATAAGAACTCAGTTGGATCTTTGATTACTGAAGTTGGGTCTTTTTTCAGTAGCTCATCGGCTTTTTTATACTCATTTGTCGCAGTGGTTAATAACTCTAAAGAAAGCGACATACGTGAATAAGCATCGATTTCCTGAAGAACCCCTTTTGGATAATCGAGTTTATTATCAAGTGAGTTGTAATACTTGTTGAGTTGATCTGTAAGATAATCTGGAACACCTTTGCTAGAAGCATTTGATACCGCATCTTTAGCATTATTCAGACTGTCTTGAGCCGCAATGACACTATTTTTAATTGCAGTCGCTTGCTGAATAGAAGTAATGTTGTTCTCTTTTGCTTCAGCCGCTTTATCAACCGCTTTTCTAACAGCAACCTCAGCTTCCGTTATTGCAGCTTTGGCATCGTTATAAGCTTCAATAATATCTTCTTCCGTAAGTTGATTATCTTTTGCTTGAGCAATCAATACTTCAGATTCATTATTTTGTTTATCAACAAGCGTTTCTGTTTCCTCAAACTGCTTATCGACACCAGTGAAGGTTTTCAATAAAGCATCTTGTAAAGAACCAGCACTGATTGATGATTTAATATTGCTGACAACATCATCATATAAGCCTTTTGCTTCAATCAGTTGTTCTTTGGCTTCTAGCGCTTTAGCCAGTTTTTTCTCTGCTAACAGAATATTTTCTGCTGTTGGTGTTTTAACAGCTTGTTTCGCTGCCATTAAAGCATCATCAGAGAGTGTTTTGGCATTATTTAATGCAGTATCAAGTGCGCTTTTGAAAATACCTAATTTTGCTAATGCATTTTCAATATTCTCTGGTGATTTATCTTTAGCCAGATCATTAATTGCATCATTCGCATCTTTAGCTTTATCTTCTAAACCATCAATATCAATCGCATTCAGAGTTAAGCCATCTAACGTAGTTTGCGCTGAACCAATCGTATCATGTGCACTATTAATACCTTTTAATGCATGTTCAATTAAACCTTGATCCACACCATCAATGTTTGCCGCATCATTAATGACACTGTGCAGTTTTTCTATATTCAGCTCAGCTTTATTAATAATATCTTGGGCATCTTTTACTGCTTTATCAAAGTTCTTAACATTGGCAGGATTTGGATTTTTCTGTGCATGATCAAAAGCTGTTTGTGCTTTATCTACTGCTTTAATCACTTCGTTTAATTGCGCATTAATAACATTATCAACATTTAACAATGCTTTATTAATAGCGTCACTATCACCTGAGCCAATTTTATCTTTAAGATGATCAACTAATTGACTGATATCATCACCTTCAAAATCAGGTAATTTTTCATCAGGAATAGCATTTTTCGCTTTCGCAATATTTGCCCCAGCTTTACTAATTTCATTGTCAAAGTATTTAATATTGGCAATGTATTCTTTAAATTCTGGGTTATTTTCTGGTGTTAAGCCTTTACTAATCGCTTTTTCAACAGTCTTTTGTAAGTCGCTGGTATTCTCTTTAGCTAATGTATACAGCTCATCAGCAGTATTAAGTAAATACTTCACATCTTGTAAAGCTTGCTGATATTCAACGCTAGACTTATCCATTTCGGCAAGTTTTAGTGCTGCATCTAAGGCTTCTAAGGCTTTACTTGTAAGCTCTTGAACTAACTCATTGTTATTATCAATAGCTGTTTTTAATGCCTTATTGAAATTATTGATACTCTCTTTATTTTTTGGATCTAATTTATCTAATGCTGTATTTAAATCATCAAATACAACATGAGATTCAATTTCCTGAATCTGTTTATTCAGGTTATTGGCTTCTTTTTTCAGATCATTGAGGCGTTCTAAAAGCTCTGCTTCCGTCGCTTCATATTTCGCAATAACATTGCTACCTACACCACCTTTTAAGGCTTTATCTAATGCAGCTTTCACTTTCTCATCAGCTAATTCTGCATTTTCAATAGCTTTAGTGAACTCATTTAAGACTGTTTTCGCATTCTTAATATCTTGTTCTTTAGGTGATGTTGATTCCAATAGTTTTTCAATTTGACTATTTGCTGTTATGCCTTTTTTCTGAGCTTGAAGAATTTCAGTATCAAGTTTATCCAGCGTATTTTTGATATTCGCAATTAAATCAGGATCACCTTCCTGGTTATGTAAATTATCGAGAATATCAAGTGCATTATTAAGTGCATTATTCGCACTAAGTAATGAGGTATCAGCTTGATCAGCTAACGCTTCTGTAGCAATAAGATCAATACCTGTACCTTGTGCTTTTTCGATCAATGTATCGAGATGATCTTTACTATTTTGCGCTTTTTCGATGTATTGAGTCGCATCACGAACCGACTGTTCAGCAGCTAATAAATCATCATAATTACCTGATACTTTCGCTTTTTCAGCGTCACCTTTAGCAATATTCGCTTTTTCTTCAGCTAACTTAGCTAAATCAGCCACCAACTCTGCCGCTTTCTCTAAGCTCTCTTTTGCTTTGGCCTTATTCTCATCCGTTGGATCTTTAATCACATCATCAATTGCAGTATCTGCATCATCTAATGCAGGTTCTGTAATGTCTGAAGTTAATTTATCTAGGATATTTTGAGAAATAAGAAGGTCATTTTCTGCCGTTGTCAGATGTTCAATCGCGCTGTTTAAATCAGTAGCAGAATTTGTCGTATCAACACCTTTACTTTCTGCCTTATCAATTAATTGGCTTAATTGCTCTTTCGCGATATTTGCTTTATCAAATGCTTCTTGCGCTATTGCTAATAATGCTTTGGCAGCCAATACATCGTCAGATGTTAAACTTTCACTTGCTGTTTCTGCTGCAACTTTTGCTTCATAAGCAAGTGTTTGTGCTTTTTCAGCTAATGTCACAACGTACTCAGAGGCCGTGTCTAAAACCTCTTTAACTTGCTCTTTTTCTTCATCTGTTGAGTTTTCATCAAGATCATCAAGGCCTTTTTCAGCATCATCCAATGCACCCTGACCATCAAGATCTGCTTTGATACTGGCTAATGTATTCTCAGCATCACTCACAAGATTTAATGCATTATCAATATGTTCATTCGCAAGAATAAATTCTGCCGTTGCATCCTGAACATTAACTTGTTTTGCTTGCGCTTTTTCAATCAGATTTTCTAATTGTTGTTGCGCTTCTTGAGCTAATTTAATTGCATCTTGAGCGACAACGACCGCATCGTAAGCCAATTGAATATCTGCGTCAGATTTACTGATAGCCGCTTTATCTGCCGCCTGTTTTGCAGCTTCTGACAATGTTTCAGCTTTTTGCGCTAATTCAGAGCCATATTTAACTGCATTATCAACCGCTTCTTTTGCTTTTTCTAACTTATCTTCTGATGCATCTTTACCCAAATCATCGATAACACTATTAGCATCATCAATTGGATTTTTATCATCCGTTTTACGTAAATCTTGGATAATGGCATCAGTATCATTAATCAGTTGATGCGTTGTATCAAGATTCGTTTGGGCCTGTTGAGCATCATCTAACGCAACCTCGGTTGAAACACCTTTTTCTTGTGCTTTAACAATAAGTTGGTCTAATTCTGCTTTTATTTGCTCAGCATGAGAGAATTCAACTTTGGCTTTCTCTAATAGAGCTTCAGCTTCAACAAGATCAGTCTGTTTACCGCTATTGAATGCTTTTTCTGCCGCTGATTTAGCAAGTTCAGCCAGTGTCAGTGCATTTTCTGTTACCGCAACGACATATTCAGATGCTAATTCAACCGCATCTTTTGCTTGCTCTTTATCTTTCTCTGATGAATTCTCATCTAAATTATCAATAATTTCAGTACCCTTATCTAATGCATCTTTTGCATCATCAATAAGTTGTAACTTATCAAGAATTGACTGTGTTTCTTTTAGATTTTGAGTGGCTTCATCTAATGAGATTTGAGATTTATCAGCATCAATTTGAGCATCCGTTGTATCAACACCTTTGCTTTGTGCTTTTACAATTAAGCTATCTAATGTCGCTTTAGCGTCATTTGCTTTATCTAATGCTTCATCCGCTTTAGCAAACAATGTCTTAGCGGCAGCAAAATCTTTCGCACTACCAGAGATCAATGCTTTTTCTGCTGCTAGTTTGGCACTACTAGATAAAATTTCTGCTTTCGATGCTAAATTAACCACTAAATCTGAAGCAGCATCTAAAGAGACTTTTGCTTTAGCTAATTCATCTGGTGTTGAATTTTCAGTTAAATCATCAATCAGATCATTAGCTTTATCTAACGCATCTTGCTCTTTCAGTAAATCATTCACCATATCCAAAATATTTTGTGTATGACTTAAAATATCATTGGCGTTATTAATGTGTTCTTGTGAAAGAAGTGCATCAGATTGGGCTTCATCTGTATTAATTTCTTTAGCTATCGCTTTCGTAATTAGCGCATCCAACTTATCTTTAGCGACTTGAGCCTTATTAACTGCCTCTTGTGCTTTTTCTTGCAATAAAAGCGCGGTGTTCAGATCTTTTTCTTTGCCAGAAATGAGTGCTTGTTCAGCTGAATCTTGAGCCTGCTTAGCCAAGATTTCCGCTTTTTCAGCGAGGCCAACCACATAATCAGAAGCTGCATTTAATGAGGCTTTAGCTTCTTCTTTTTGTGCATCAGTTGGGTCTTCTGGTAAATCTTCCAAAATATCATCGGTTTTATCCAATATATTTGTATCTTCACCATTAGTTTCTTTATCTAACATATCAATAATAGACTGCACATTCGCTAACGTATGAGCAGCATCATCAATATGCCCTTGAGCCTTATTTGCATCAATTTGAGCATCAGTGGTATCAACATCTTTTCCTTGAGCTTTTTGAATTAAAGCATCAAGTTCAGCTTTTGCTTGTTTTGCAGTATTTAATACTTCACTAGCTTGACTTAATAACGTTTTCGCAAAATCAATATCTGCTTTATTCTCGCTAATCAATGCCTTATCAATAGCCGCTTTGGCCATATCAGCATAAAGATCGGCTTTCAATGCCAATGCAACAACATATTCAGAAGCCGCATCTAACACTTTTTTCGCTTCCGCTTTTTCTTCTTCTGTTGCTGTATCTTTATCTAAGTCATCAATAATTTCGTTACCATCATCGATATTTCCACCTCCATTTTCGGTTGTGGTCAATGTATCAATGATTTTTTCAGCAGCACTAAGTGCACTATTAGCGTCATCTAACTGACTTTGCGCGTTATCTGCCACCAACTGCGCATCAGCGGTATCGACCCCTTTGGCGTTTGCTTTGCTGATCAGCGCATCTAATTTGGCTTTTACCGCTTCGGCATTAGTGACTGCTTCTTGCGCCGCTTTCAGTTCCGCTTGCGCTTGGGCTAAATCGGCTTTATCACCACTTATTAACGCCTTTTCTGCGGCGGTTTCTGCCGCTTTAGCTAACGCTAAAGCGTCTGTGATTTGTTGACCAATCAGCTCTGCAGCGTTATCCAGCTTCGCTTTCACTTCCGCTTTTTCTTTCTCTGACGCGTCATCCGGCAGATCGTCAATTGCCGTATCAGTGTCATCAATCACGTCAACATCTAGCAGGCTATCGATGATTTGCTGAGCATTTTCTAAGGCTAATTGTGCGTCATCTAACTGACTTTGCGCATTATCTGCCACCAACTGTGCATCAGCGGTATCGACCCCTTTGGCGTTTGCTTTGCTGATCAACGCATCTAATTTGGCTTTCACCGTTTCAGCGTTAGCAACAGCTTCTTGCGCCTCTTTCAGTTCCGCTTGCGCTTGGGCTAAATCGGCTTTATCGCCGCTGGCTTGTGCTTTTTTCGCGGCGGTTTCTGCCGCTTTGGCTAACGCTAAGGCGTCTGTGATTTGTTGACCAATCAGCTCCGCAGCGTTATCCAGCTTCGCTTTCACTTCCGCTTTTTCTTTCTCTGACGCATCATCTGGCAGATCGTCAATCGCCGTATCAGTGTCATCAATCACATCCACGTCTAGCAGGCTATCGATGATTTGCTGAGCATTTTCTAAGGCTAATTGTGCGTCATCTAACTGACTTTGCGCGTTATCTGCCACCAACTGCGCATCAACGGTATCGACCCCTTTGGCGTTTGCTTTGCTGATCAACGCATCTAATTTGGCTTTCACCGCTTCGGCATTAGTGACTGCTTCTTGCGCCGCTTTCAGTTCCGCTTGTGCTTGGGCTAAATCGGCTTTATCGCCGCTGGCTTGTGCTTTTTTCGCGGCGGTTTCTGCCGCTTTGGCTAACGCTAAGGCGTCTGTGATTTGTTGACCAATCAGCTCCGCAGCGTTATCCAGCTTCGCTTTCACTTCCGCTTTTTCTTTCTCTGACGCGTCATCCGGCAGATCGTCAATCGCCGTATCAGTGTCATCAATCACATCCACGTCTAGCAGGCTATCGATGATTTTTTCTGCTGCATTCAGCGCGCTATTTGCGTCATCTAACTGACTTTGCGCGTTATCTGCCACCAACTGCGCATCAACGGTATCGACCCCTTTGGCGTTTGCTTTGCTGATCAACGCATCTAATTTGGCTTTCACCGTTTCAGCGTTAGCAACAGCTTCTTGCGCCTCTTTTAGGTCGGCTTGCGCTTGGGCTAAATCGGCGTTATCGCCGCTGGCTTGTGCTTTTTTCGCGGTGGTTTCTGCCGCTTTGGCTAACGCTAAGGCGTCTGTAATTTGTTGACCAATCAGCTCTGCAGCGTTATCCAGCTTCGCTTTCACTTCCGCTTTTTCTTTCTCTGACGCGTCATCCGGCAGATCGTCAATCGCTGTATCAGTGTCATCAATCACGTCAACATCTAGCAGGCTATCGATGATTTTTTCTGCTGCATTCAGCGCGCTATTAGCGTCATCTAACTGACTTTGCGCGTTATCTGCCACCAACTGTGCGTCGGCAGTATCGACCCCTTTGGCGTTTGCTTTGCTGATCAACGCATCTAATTTGGCTTTCACCGCTTCGGCATTAGTGACTGCTTCTTGCGCCGCTTTCAGTTCCGCTTGTGCTTGGGCTAAATCGGCTTTATCGCCGCTGGCTTGTGCTTTTTTCGCGGCGGTTTCTGCCGCTTTGGCTAACGCTAAGGCGTCTGTGATTTGTTGACCAATCAGCTCCGCAGCGTTATCCAGCTTCGCTTTCACTTCCGCTTTTTCTTTCTCTGACGCGTCATCCGGCAGATCGTCAATCGCCGTATCAGTGTCATCAATCACATCCACGTCTAGCAGGCTATCGATGATTTTTTCTGCTGCATTCAGCGCGCTATTTGCGTCATCTAACTGACTTTGCGCGTTATCTGCCACCAACTGCGCATCAACGGTATCGACCCCTTTGGCGTTTGCTTTGCTGATCAACGCATCTAATTTGGCTTTCACCGTTTCAGCGTTAGCAACAGCTTCTTGCGCCTCTTTTTAGGTCGGCTTGCGCTTGGGCTAAATCGGCGTTATCGCCGCTGGCTTGTGCTTTTTTCGCGGTGGTTTCTGCCGCTTTGGCTAACGCTAAGGCGTCTGTAATTTGTTGACCAATCAGCTCTGCAGCGTTATCCAGCTTCGCTTTCACTTCCGCTTTTTCTTTCTCTGACGCGTCATCCGGCAGATCGTCAATCGCTGTATCAGTGTCATCAATCACGTCAACATCTAGCAGGCTATCGATGATTTTTTCTGCTGCATTCAGCGCGCTATTAGCGTCATCTAACTGACTTTGCGCGTTATCTGCCACCAACTGTGCGTCGGCAGTATCGACCCCTTTGGCGTTTGCTTTGCTGATCAACGCATCTAATTTGGCTTTCACCGCTTCGGCATTAGTGACTGCTTCTTGCGCTGCTTTCAGTTCCGCTTGTGCTTGGGCTAAATCGGCTTTATCGCCGCTGGCTTGTGCTTTTTTCGCGGCGGTTTCTGCCGCTTTGGCTAACGCTAAGGCGTCTGTGATTTGTTGACCAATCAGCTCCGCAGCGTTATCCAGCTTCGCTTTCACTTCCGCTTTTTCTTTATCTGACGCATCATCTGGCAGATCGTCAATCGCCGTATCAGTGTCATCAATCACATCCACGTCTAGCAGGCTATCGATGATTTGCTGAGCATTTTCTAAGGCTAATTGTGCGTCATCTAACTGACTTTGCGCGTTATCTGCCACCAACTGTGCGTCGGCAGTATCGACCCCTTTGGCGTTTGCTTTGCTGATCAGCGCATCTAATTTGGCTTTCACCGTTTCAGCGTTAGCAACAGCTTCTTGCGCCGCTTTCAGTTCCGCTTGTGCTTGGGCTAAATCGACTTTATCGCCGCTGGCTTGTGCTTTTTTCGCGGCGGTTTCTGCCGCTTTGGCTAACGCTAAGGCGTCTGTGATTTGTTGACCAATCAGCTCTGCAGCGTTATCCAGCTTCGCTTTCACTTCCGCTTTTTCTTTCTCTGACGCGTCATCCGGCAGATCGTCGATTGCCGTATCAGTGTCATCAATCACGTCAACATCTAGCAGGCTATCGATGATTTGCTGAGCATTTTCTAAGGCTAATTGTGCATCATCTAACTGACTTTGCGCGTTATCTGCCACCAACTGTGCGTCGGCAGTATCGACCCCTTTGGCGTTTGCTTTGCTGATCAACGCATCTAATTTGGCTTTCACCGCTTCGGCATTAGTGACTGCTTCTTGCGCCGCTTTCAGTTCCGCTTGTGCTTGGGCTAAATCGGCTTTATCGCCGCTGGCTTGTGCTTTTTTCGCGGCGGTTTCTGCCGCTTTGGCTAACGCTAAGGCGTCTGTGATTTGTTGACCAATCAGCTCCGCAGCGTTATCCAGCTTCGCTTTCACTTCCGCTTTTTCTTTATCTGACGCATCATCTGGCAGATCGTCAATTGCCGTATCAGTGTCATCAATCACGTCAACATCTAGCAGGCTATCGATGATTTGCTGAGCATTTTCTAAGGCTAATTGTGCGTCATCTAACTGACTTTGCGCATTATCTGCCACCAACTGTGCATCAGCGGTATCGATCCCTTTGGCGTTTGCTTTGCTGATCAACGCATCTAATTTGGCTTTCACCGTTTCAGCGTTAGCAACAGCTTCTTGCGCCGCTTTCAGTTCCGCTTGTGCTTGGGCTAAATCGGCTTTATCGCCGCTGGCTTGTGCTTTTTTCGCGGCGGTTTCTGCCGCTTTGGCTAACGCTAAGGCGTCTGTGATTTGTTGACCAATCAGCTCTGCAGCGTTATCCAGCTTGACTTTCACCTCTGCTTTTTCTTTCTCTGACGCGTCATCCGGCAGATCGTCAATTGCCTTGTCGGTATCATCAATCGCCTTTTGCTGCTCTAATTCTAATTGTAGTTTTTCTAATAACTTACCTAACTCATCTAATGTTTTACCAAGAGAGTCAGTATTCGTTGTTAATAGCTCTTTTGCTTGATCTATAATTTTTGAATCAACTTTAAGCTTTTCACCTTGCTCAATTAATTCATTTAATTCGCTTTTTAATTTATCAATTAGGGCAAGTGCTGTTGTTGCATCTTTATGAGCTTCTAGCGCTAAATCTAGATCTTTTTCATCCCCTGTTTTCTGTGCTTTTTCAGCTGCCTCAGCCGCTTTATCAACAAGGTTTTTTGCCGCATCAATAATTTTTTTCAAATCTAATGACTTATCGACAATCAGTTTTTCAACTAACTCTTTTTCACTTGGCTGTGGCGGAGTAACGTGATTTGATGAACCTCCACTGCTACTGCTTGAAGAAGATGCAACGGCGATACCAGCACCAAGTACTGCGGCACCAATAGCAATAGAGAACCATTCCCCTCCCGTTAGACCTAATACACTTTCATCACCAGTCGCTTCATCTAACTTATTAAAAATAAGCTCTAACTTGTCTGAATTAGGTGTTAAAGATGCTTTGTACTGAACACCATCCATTTCTACAATAAAGTAGTTATCAGGTGTATTAAAAAAATCATTAATAACTAATTTTTCACCATTATTTTTAACAATAATAAGGTGATTTTCGTCTTTAATGATTGTTTTTATTTCCGATCGACTTATTTTTATAACTTGGCCTTTCTCTATACTAATTTCATTCCCAGTCTGATTGTTCATAAATAATCTCACCGTTAATAATCAATCTTTTTAGAGTGTCTGCTTAGGATTGGTTATATTTATATAAGATTATGAAATACGCGTATTAAGTGTATTTAATTAATCTTAAATTCACATTTAAATATGAATTAACTCTACATTTCTTTAAACAAATAAAGCCCCTATCGCAAAGAGCAATAAAAAAAATAAATAGAATGTAGGTATATAAATAACCTTATTGGTATCATATAAGCAATATTATTTAATTAAAGTCTTTAAAAGATAGGTGACGTTAATTTAGAGATAAAATCCAATCCATATATATAGATATAATTATTTGTTTTCACAATTAATGCTATTCTAAATAAATTTAAATATTGAAATATATTTTTTGTTAATTTAATGACTTATTTATATGGTTTACATTTCAAAAAACCTTATTTATATATCCCCAGCATAATCATAAACAGATAATCTTATTTAGTATAAAAATACCCATAAAAATAAAATTTTATAAGAAAAACTATTTTCAGCCATATAAACGCATGGAAACCTAGAATATTAAATTATCATTTAAATATACTTAGTGATTTCTTTTTAAAAAAAGATAAAAAATAGGTTAAGAGATTATACCAGTCAAAAATAATCAATTAATTCAAAACACTAGAAGTAAATCACTGATCAAGTTCAACCATAAAAGATAAATCTATTCCATTTTTAAACGCTTAAATCAACAAACAAAAAATAAACAATTTTTTAACAAATAACTTAAGAAAAATAAATACACTAGTATATTTACTCATTTTTATACGCTTCTATTTCCGTTTCCATTTTATAATCAACTATAAAATGAAAAACTTTAACTTTTTATTCTGTTTAAGCGTGCATTACTCTCATCTTTTAAATGTATTTTAAATAGAAGAAATCTATTGTTCGATCTACTCTCTTTTTGATACACCAATAACCTCCTTATACAGGGATTTCTTGGCTTATTCGTTTTTTTCGGCGTCGCATTACTCAATTTTTGCCGATAAGAGAGATATCGAATACTCAGATAAGAGATTGAATTCAGATCATTAAATAACCTAAATTTATATGTTTGATATAGATATCAACTAAAACCTATCGATATCCAGTGCATCCATACTAAAGTGGGAAGGCGATTGCCCCATCTGTTTTTTAAACATCGTGGAGAATGAACCGGCGCTGTTATAACCCAAATCAAAGGCAATTTCAGTAATACCGCGTCCTGATAAGATTTGTGTTAATGAATTCAATAAACAGACTTGTTGTCGCCATTGTGAAAATGACATTCCTGTTTGTTGGCGGAAAAAACGGCTAAAAGAGCGCTCACTTTTATGTAATTTATCTGCCCATTGTTGCGGTAAAGAATCTATTTTGGGATTACGAATAAAATCACGACATAATTTAGCTAATTTACTGTCTTGTGGAATAGGTGCAAAAAATGGTAACGGTTTTGCTTTCGCTAATTCACATAGGATGAGCTGCATTAAAAGACCATCTCGTCCTTTTTTATCATATTCTGCGGGCACATCTACGGCTTCAAGTAATAGTTGGCGAAAAAGAGGAGAAACACTGACAACCTCACATTGTTTGCTATATCGAGGTGCTGCGGAAGGCTCAATATACAAGCTTCGAGTGCTCACATCTAACATACGCGTTTCATGCCCAGTTTCTGGTGGGATCCACACACCACAAGACGGTGGAATAACCCACTCACCATCATCTGTACTCACTTCAATTAAACCCGTTGCAGGATATAAAAATTGGGCTCGACGATGTTGATGCGTTTCTAACAACGTATTGGGTAAATAGTCTGTACCCAGCGCAATAACATCTCGGTCAAGTGAATCAACGCTTTTTAAAGGTACATTTCTCACAATTTGGGTCGCTCTCTTTTTATTTTCGTTCTTTTAATATAACAGTTATCCCACACTCTACACACTGGCAAATAATGACCTATATAATTAAAATCGTTATATATTTAAATAAATAACGAAAATACCTTATGTAAAATTTCAACCTTCTTGATATCTATTTAACAAACCCTATTAACAATCAAAAAACGAGCTTTTAACACCCCTTGTAAATAGGCTGAAATTCGAATGTCGTTGTCTGGTTTTAGAATGTTGGCAAAAGATTAATCAACTACTATCCCTCTCGCAGATGTTATTTCGAGCATTCTGCAATTATCTATGCATTCAATAATAATGCAGCGGATACCAGACATTCCCTTTATTCATAGCCTAGAAAAATCACGCACATTCTTTATATCAAGTATCGGGTATATCGGGATCCGCCTATTATGTTTAAGGTAGAGTTCATTATGAGCAATCAGTCCGATCACGATAGTGATACAAAGAGCATTCTCAACGATGTTAGCCGCCGTCACTTTATTCAAGCGAGCTCAGCATTAGTCACCCTTCCTTTTCTCGCATCAAACTCTTTTGCTGCGACAACAGATAACGCTATCCCAGCAAAATCAATAACAACCGAAGATGGTGAGCGCGTTGTTTCAACTTGTAGTAGCTTTGACTGTGGCGGTAAATGTGACATTCGTGCGCATGTAAAAGATGGCAAAGTTACCCGTATTAGCACACGCCCAGATGCTGATTTAGATGAAGAAATGCCAATTATGCGTGCTTGTGTACGAGGCCGTGGTTATCGTAAATTTGTCTATCATCCAGATCGTTTAAAATACCCAATGAAACGCGTTGGTAAACGTGGCGAAGGCAAATTTGAACGCATCACTTGGGAAGAAGCAACCACCCTTATTGCGCAAAACATGCAACGTATTAACCAGCAATATGGTCCAGCATCTCGCTTTGTCAGCTTAAGTACAGGTGTTACTGGCGGTATTTTTTCTGGTGCAAATATGTTACGTCGCCTGTTTAATATCACAGGTGGTTTTCTGGAAAACTATCACTCGGTCAGTAACGGTAATACCCTTGCAGTCACCCCTTATACTTACGGCACAGCCGCCAGTGGTAGTACACTCGACACGTTAGAAAATACCCCTCTTGTGATTTTATGGGGCCATAACCCTAACGAAACGATTTTTGGTCATTCAAACCATTTCTTCCAAAAAATGAAGAAAAACGGCACTAAATTTATTGTCGTTGACCCACGTTATTCAGATACTGCGTCTTCTTTAGCTGATCAGTGGATACCGCTACTGCCAACAACGGATAACGCCATGATGGATGCGATGATGTATGTCATCGTAAGCGAAAATCTGCACGATCAAGCCTTTATCGATAAATACACTGTTGGCTTTGATGAGCACCAAATGCCTGAAGGTGTGGGTGAAAATGAGTCTTTAGTTGCCTATTTAATGGGTAAAAAAGATGGTGTTAAGAAAACCCCAGAATGGGCTGAAACCATCACTAAAGTGCCTGCTGATACTATTAAACAATTAGCTCGTGAATATGCATCAACAAAACCGGCGGCATTGATGCAAGGTTGGGGGCCTCAGCGCCATATTTGTGGTGAGCGGACGGCGCGTGGCGCGACATTACTTGCGACTATCACTGGTAATGTGGGTGTTCGTGGTGGTTGGGCTGCTGGCTATGGCATGGCTTTAAACTCTGAATTGCGTAAAACCATTGCAGGGCCAAGTCTATTAACTAACCCAGTAAAAGCGAAAATCAATATCACCAACTGGGTACAAGCGTGTGAAGATAAAAATTTAGTCACGCCACAAAATGGGTTACTGAACGCCGAGAAACTTGATACTGAAATCAAGATGATCTTCTCAATGGCGGGTAACTACATGACAAACCAAAATACCGATATTCTTCATGCTGCGAAAGTACTTGAAGATGAATCGAAAGTAGAATTTATCGTTTGTAGTGATCTCTATTTAACACCAAGTGCAAAATACGCCGACATTTTACTACCAGAAACCAGCTTCTTAGAACGCTGGAATATCGGTGGTACATGGAGCTATGGCGACTACATTATTCTTTCTGAAAAAGTGATTGAGCCTGAGTTTGAGCGTCGTACTGACTACGACTGGTTACGTGAAGTTGCCGATAAATTAGGTGTAGGCGAGCAATTTAGCGAAGGCAAAGAGACTGACCGCGATTGGATTGAATATTTAGTCGATGACGCCAGTGTTAAACGCCCTGAAGACGGTATTCCAACCTTTAAAGAGTTGTTAGTTAAACGTCGTCATCTATTAAAACATCGCCCACATACTCAAAATGTGGCGTTTGAGAAAAATATCCAAGATATCGAGAATAATCCATTCCCAACGCCATCGGGCAAAATTGAGATTTTCTCTAAGCGTTTATATGACATGAATAATGTCGATATTCCTGCGCTCTCTCATTATGTCCCCGCCATTGAAGGTCCTGAAGATACGTTAACGGATAAATTCCCGTTACAACTTATCACATGGAAAGGGCGTAACCGCGCAAACTCAACGCAATTTGCCAACCCTTGGTTGCAAGAAGTACAGCGCCAAGAACTCTGGTTAAACCCGTTAGATGCTCAAGATAGAAACATCAAAGAAGGCGAGAAAGTCAAAGTGTATAACGATCGTGGGATCACGATGGTTCCCGTCAAATTAACACAACGAATTATGCCTGGTGTCGTCGCCTTACAAGCAGGTGCTTGGTGGCAACCTGATGCAAAAGGCATAGATCAAGGTGGATGTGCCAACGTATTAACATCATCCCGTAGCACCGCAATGGCACACGGCAATGCTCACCAAACATTATTGGTCGAGGTAGCAAAAGCATGAGTAAATTTATCGTTTATCCCGCTGTGAGCAATAAACAGTTAGGATTTTATATCGACAGCGCTCGCTGTTCAGGTTGTAAGGCGTGTCAGGTTGCTTGTAAAGATAAAAACAACCTCGATGTTGGACGCAAATTTCGTCGTGTTTATGAAATCACTGGTGGCGGTTATACCCGCAATCCTAAAGGTGCGCTGGTTAATAATGTCTTTGCTTACACGTTGTCTATCTCTTGTAACCATTGTGACGACCCTATTTGCGTTAAAAACTGCCCAACCACGGCAATGCATAAACGTGAAGGTGACGGCATTGTCATGGTAGATACAGACAAATGTGTCGGTTGTGGTGCTTGTGCGTGGTCTTGCCCTTATGGCGCACCACAAATGAATCCAGAAACCAAACAGATGTCAAAATGCGACTTTTGTATCGATTTACAGCAAAAAGGTGAGCAACCTGTTTGTGTTGCAACTTGTCCGTTAGGTGCAATCCAATTTGGTCCTATTGATGAATTGCGTGAACGCTATGGCGATTTAGATTATGTCACAGGCTTGCCTTCCCCTGAAATAACACATCCAAACCTTGTTATTAACCCACATCAGGGTGCCAATAATGACGGAATTAATAATAAGGGAGAAAGAAAATGAATGAATGGTCATTATTAATATTCACATTTATGATGAATGCGACCATTGGTCTTGCGCTAACAACCGGGCTTTTTGCTCGTCGCCTTTCTCATTATCTCAATGCAGAAAGCTACTATCGCTTTATGCTGTTAGCCTTATTTGTTATTTGTGGATTAGCTGGTTTAGGCTCTATCGCTTCAATTACTCACTTAGGTGTGCCATTAAATGCCCCTAATGCCATTAGAAATGTTTTTTCTGCTTGGTTAAGTCGTGAAGTTGCCGTCACTGCTATTTTTGTCGGTTGCCTAGGATTGACCTTTTTATGGCTCTGGCGCACTCGCAAACTCTCAATGCTGTTATTAAGTACCAGTATTCTGATTGGGCTATTTGATATTTATTGCATGGCATCGATTTATCGCCATACCTCCATTTTGACATGGATGGACCCTAATACTTACGTGATGTTCTTTGGCGCGATGTTAACACTTGGTGCCGCTATTTTCTTTTTACTGATCAAAGTATTACAACGCATAGGAAGTAAGTTAGGTATTGAGATACCACAAGACTCTCTCCCAATACGCTGGAAATGGCAATTATGGGGAATAATGGCATTTAGCTTAATCGGTCGGTTACTGTATCAACCTTTCTATGAGCAATATTTAACTAGCACGCTATATAGCCAAAAATCGGTGACATTCCCGTTATCACCTATTCAAGTGTATTACTCCATTGGTTCATTACGGACTACATGCTGGATCTTAGCAACCTTTGCAGTATTGGCTTGTGGCTATAGTTTAGTGAAATTCCTAGCCCCTAAAAATCAAGGTAAAACAACTGAGTCTATTTTTGCACTTGGCTGTGTTATCGCGATTATCGCTGACTTTATGTTGCGTTATGTTTTCTACTCAATTCACTAATTTTAATTGAGCTTGTTGTTTAAATAATAAAAAACAAACCTCATTAATTGGGGTTTGTTTAAGGAAGTATCAAAAATTATGAGCAGACTCTCTTATTATGCGGCTGCATTTAATTTATTGGGAATTTGTTATTTATTCCCACCTGATGATGACACCAATAAAACTGCACTCAACTTTTTTAAAACTGGGGATTTTGCAGCACAGTGGCCTTGTAAAATTGAAAGCCGTCTGTGTGAACGTTTAATTGATTCCGTTTCTATTGAGACAGAGCAATTAAAAATCCAATGGCAAAATCTTTTTGTTGGCCCTAATGCATTACCTGCCCCCCCTTGGGGTTCAGTCTATTTAGATCCTGAAGGTTTATTACAAGGGGATTCTACCCTTGCACTAAGTGAGTTTTTAAAACGGGAACGTTTAAAAGTAAACACGCCTTTTCCAGAGCCTGTTGATCATATCGGTTTGATGTTATTTCAAGCAGCGGTATTAGCATCGGAAAACAGAGAAGAAGCGGTTAATGAATTATTATCCCTTCATTTGACCACATGGCTACCTCATTATTTAAATAAATTAAAAATGAGTGGGTATAGCCAATTTTATAGCACATTAACAGAACTGGTAACCATCACGGTGAACGCATTCAGAAAATAGAAATTTATTAACAACTTATCATCCTAACATAATTATTTAAGGTAATTTGGACCACGCACCCAAATTACCTTTTTTCGTTTAAGACATTCCTTTTTAAATTATGACGACTTTAATCCTAAGCGTTTTGTTAAACGACGTAAGTTAGCCGGATCGAGTGATAATTCTCGCGCCGTGGCCGCCCAATTTTGGTTATTGCGTAGCAATGCTTGTTTAATTAAATCCCGCTGAAATTCATCCGTTGCTTCTTTTAAATTCTTTTCTTCAGAAGGTAATGTTTGAGAAGCAGAGTAAACTGGATTTTCAGCCCCGAAAGCAAAATGACTAACTTGTAAAATAAGGCTATCAGTTTTATTTCCGGCTCTCGCTAAAACAATTGCTCGGTGAATGGTATGTTCTAATTCACGCACATTACCCGGCCAAGAATAGTGCAATAAATAAAGGCGTAATTCAGGACTAATAATCACTTGAGTAAGATTAAAACGCTGACGATATTGCTCGCAGAAATAACCCACTAATAGCAAAATATCTTCATCTCTTTCTCGTAATGGCGGAACATGCAAAGGAAAAATACTTAACCGATGGAAAAGATCGGCACGAAAATTCCCCGCTAATACTTCTTCCCATAAATCACGATTTGTTGCCGCTAATACACGCACATTAACGCGTAAATTACGATCATCACCAATACGTTGAATATCACCATATTGTAAGACACGCAGTAATTTAGCTTGGAGTGATAATGATAACTCCCCGATTTCATCAAGAAATAAAGTTCCGTTATCTGCCATTTCAAACTTACCACTACGGTGACTAATTGCGCCAGTAAAAGCCCCTTTCACATGCCCAAATAATTCACTTTCTGCCACACTCTCAGGAAGTGCCGCGCAATTTAAATAGACTAACGGATTATCTGCACGATTAGACATTTCATGAATGGCTTTGACCACCAGCTCTTTACCCGTTCCCGTTTCGCCACTCACTAAAATATTCATATCTGCGGGTGCAACAATTTCTATCTCTTTTTTTAGTTGCATCATCGAAGGCGATAAACCAATAATTTCTGTTTTTACTGTGGGCTTAAACGTATTGGTTGGCGTAAATAACATGTTTTGATTTTCGAGTTGCTCAATCAATAACGCATTATTTAAGGCACCAGAGGTTAATGCAGCAATTAAACGTAATTCTTCATCACTAAAAGTATCGAACTGATGAGGATCCATTCCATCAAGTGTTAATGTGCCAATTAAATCTTGTCCCGCAAATAATGGTAATCCCACACATGCATGAACTTTTAAATGCTCTCTATCTGGGATAAGCCCATCATAAGGATCGGGTAAATCACTGTCCGCAGGGAAGCGAACTACATCCCCTGCACGCGCGATAGTTTCAAGACGAGGATGCCCTTCAAGTAGAAATCGGCGGCCTAAAACATCTGGTACAAGGCCATCTATGGCTAATGGAATAAATTGATGAGGCTCATAACGAAGCAACGCAGCTGCATCGCAATTTAGCACTTGCCGAAGCGTGGTCACCAGTCGCTGAAACCTATCTTGATGACCTACATCTTTTTGTAATTCAATGGCAATTTTAGCCAACACATCAACGGAAAAGCCCATAAAAACACCTCATAGTCATTATGACTGTTATTATGGTCATTTTGACATGATAAAGATAGTCATATTGACAATATTTAAATCACCACAAAAATAAAAATCGTTTTAAAACAACAAGATAAAAACTGGCACGCTTCTTGATTATATCTATACATATCCCGATGAAAAGATTAATGAGAAGGAACAATACAAAATGGCTATTCATGTTAAAAATAATGTTAATTGGGTTGGACAACGTGACTGGGAAGTTCGTGATTTTCATGGCACTGAATATAAAACATTATTAGGAAGTAGCTATAACAGCTACCTAATATGTGAAGAAAAGAATGTCCTTATTGATACAGTTGACCATAAATTTAGTCGCGAATTTGTACAAAATTTACGAGCTCAAATTAATCTGGAAGAGATTGATTACATTATTATTAATCATGCAGAAGAAGATCATGCTGGCGCACTTACGGAACTGATGTCTTTTATTCCTAATACTCCAATTTACTGCACAGCAAATGCAATTGATTCAATCAATGGTCACCACCATCATCCTGAATGGAATTTTAATATTGTTAAAACAGGCGATAGCCTTGATATTGGTAATGGCAAGCAACTGATTTTTGTTGAAACACCAATGCTACACTGGCCTGACAGCATGATGACCTATTTAACGGGTGATGCGATTTTATTTAGTAACGATGCTTTTGGTCAACACTATTGTGATGAACGTTTATTTAACGATGAAGTTGACCAAACAGAATTATTCGAGCAGTGCCAACGCTATTACGCCAATATTTTGACGCCATTTAGCCGCCTTGTAACACCCAAAATTAATGAAATTTTAGGTTTTAATTTACCTGTCGATATGATTGCTACTTCTCACGGCGTAGTATGGCGTGATAATCCAACACAAATCGTTGAATTATATCTAAAATGGGCAGCAGACTATCAAGAAGATCGCATCACTATTTTCTATGACACCATGTCTAACAATACCCGTATGATGGCAGATGCCATTGCACAAGGTATCAATGAAATTGATCCTAACGTGTTTGTAAAAAGCTATAACGTTGCCAAAAGTGATAAAAATGACATTATTACCAGTGCATTTCGTTCTAAGGGCGTGCTTGTTGGTTCATCAACGATGAATAATGTCATGATGCCAAAAATTGCCGCTATGCTTGAAGAGATGACGGGCTTACGTTTTCGTAATAAAAAAGCCGCTGCTTTTGGGAGTTATGGTTGGAATGGTGGTGCCGTTGACCGCATTCAAACCCGCTTGATGGATGCTGGATTTGAAACCGCACTCGCGCTAAAAACCAAATGGCGCCCAGACATGCAAGCACAAGAGATTTGTCGTGAGTATGGCCGTGAAATTGCACGTCAATGGGCTTTAGCGCCACTTCCTACAACTCAGTCTTGTTGTGCAACCTCCTCACAATCTGAAGTTGCCACAAGTGTTGAAGCTGTCGATTTAGGTCCACGTATGCAATGTAGTGTGTGCCAATGGATTTACGATCCGGTAATAGGTGAACCAATGCAAAATGTTCAACCTAATACACCATGGAGCGAAGTACCTGATAGCTTCTTATGTCCTGAATGCTCATTAGGAAAAGATGTCTTTGATGCGCTTGCAAAGGAGGCAAAATGAGTACAGACCTTCTCAATAGTGGGATTGTTATTATTGGTGCGGGGTTTGCCGCACGCCAATTAGTTAAAAACATTCGCAAATTTAATGCAGATATTCCCATTACCCTCATTGCCTCAGACAGCATTGATGAATATAACAAACCGGATTTAAGCCATGTTATTAGTCAGGCTCAAAATGCGAATGATCTAACAAAACAAACAGCTGAAGACTTTGCACAACAATATCAACTAGCCATTTATCCTTATACGCAAATCGTTGATATTAATACAGATGAAAAATGTATTCAGAGTAATCAAGGTGAGCAATGGTATTACGATAAATTGGTATTAGCGACTGGAGCCAAAACTTATTGTCCTGCTATTTCAGGCCATGAGTTAATGTTTACGCTTAATAGCCAACAAGAGTACCGAACTTATGAAACACAAATTCACCAAGCTAAGCGCGTATTAATTTTAGGTGCGGGTTTAATTGGCACTGAATTAGCGATGGATTTTAGTCGAGCAGGTAAAGAGGTGATCCTCGCTGATATTTCAGGGCAATTATTATCATCTCTGATCCCATCCGATCTTAGTGGCCGTTTGCAATCAAGCCTTACTGAAATTGGTGTGCGATTAATGCTGAAATCACCATTACAGTCATTAACACAAACCGATAACGGTATTTTAGCGACATTTAACCAGCATCATCAATTAACCGTTGATTGTGTTATTGCCGCCACAGGACTCACGCCGAATATAGAGCTTGCTCATCTTGCAGGCTTACATACTGATCGTGGGATTATTGTGAATGAATATCTGCAAAGCAGTAATCGCGATATTTATGCCTTAGGCGATTGTGCACAAATTAACGGTAACTTATTGCCATTCTTACAACCAATACAATTAAGTGCGATGCATTTAGCAAAATCACTTGTGGGTGAAAATAATGCACCTCTTCATTTACCACCGATGATTATTCGGGTGAAAACACCGTTAATGCCTCTACATCTTGCCGGTGAAACTGCTCGTAATGACTTAACGTGGAATATTAATACAACACAGTCGGGTGTTATCGCCAAAGGCTTTGATGATAACGACGTATTACGCGCCTTTGTGGTAACAGAAGAGCAAGTAAAAGAAGCGTTTGCTTTATTAAGAGCACTGTCCGCTTAATTTAAGCAGAGATATCACTAAACAAAGCCAACACACGGCAAATTGAATCGACACAAACAGATACTCTAAATAATTCAAGAGTTACAACTTAAATAGACGCAAGCAGATACTCTAAATAATTCAAGAGTTACAACTTAAATAGACGCAAACAGATACTCTAAATAATTCGAGGTGTAGCTAGGCGACAAGTAAATGAGTCGCTAGGAGCATACATAAGTATGTGACTAGTGCGAATGAACGCAGTCAACAACGCTACAGCTTGAAGTATGACGAGTATAAACAGGTGAAACTATGAACTTACGAGATCAACCACTAGGCCAACTGGCCCTATCTATTTCTGGCGCCAGCGCCATATTCCGTCAATATAACCTCGACTTTTGCTGCGGTGGAAAAAGAACATTAAGCAAATCTGCAGAGAAAGCAGGTCTCAATATTGATGAAATTGAAAGTAAATTAATTGCCCTTTCAGAACAGCCATTAGAAAAAGATTGGCGACAAGCTCCATTGAGTGAAATTATTGATTTTATTATTGTTCGTTATCATGACAAACACAGAGCACAATTACCGGAGCTTATTCTACAAGCAGAAAAAGTAGAGCGGGTTCATGAAGCAAAACCGACTGTTCCTAAAGGGCTATCTCGTCAATTAACGCTATTATTAGATGAGCTGACAAGCCATATGATGAAAGAAGAACGTATTCTTTTTCCTATGATAAAAAATGGATTAGGAAGCCAAGCCGGAGCACCCATTAGTGTTATGGAACACGAACATGATGATGCGGGTGAAATTGTTGAAGTGATTAAATTTATTACCAAAAACGTCACACCACCACCTGAAGCCTGCACCACATGGCGAGTACTTTATAATGGTATTAATGAGTTTATCGATGATTTAATGAATCATATTAGCTTAGAGAACAACTTATTATTTCCAAGAGCATTGGCGGGTGAGTAATAGTGTAATACAGGGGATTTCATCATCCCCTGCTATTTTATAGTGACCAGAAAAATCTACCGCTCACCTTGAGTATCTATTAACAAACGTTGATTTATATATTCGATAGTCTCATCTATCGTCATAATATTATTAACAACATTAGTAATACCTTGTCCGATAATAATTTCGGCTTGGCGTAAATTAAATAATTTGCCATTTGGTACTGATGATTCCCGTATTCCCTTATTAATTTCTTGATAAGCCAATGTCATCCACGGATAACGATGGCTAATTTCTTGGTTATGGCTGAAATTTTGATGATTACTGTTTCCACCTAATAAAATAAGGTGATCCATAACCATTGGAGAATAAAGCCAACGATAAAATTGCTCTGCATATTGTGATTTTTGGCTATAACGTGAAACCCCTAATACGCCACCACCTAATTGCGGAATACTTCCCGGTACAGGTGCAAAACCTGTTTTAGGTAAAATATTGCTATGAGCAACATCGTTAAATAAATTCATATAAGCGATAAGCATAGCAAGATGCCCTTGCTCAAATTGTCTAACCGACTCACTCCACCACTTATTATGAATATTCTCAGTGATCGACAACTGTTTTAAATATTCTTCTAATATTTCACCAGCTAAAGGCATTTCTAGTCTAGGAATATTATGACTTCCTATTAAACATCCACCTTTTGCGTAATAACGTAATAGATACTCTGTTGCGATCAGCCCTGCACTACCCAATGTTGTTGAAGCTCCCATTGGGCGACTTAATTGCCCTTCCTCATGTTGTTCAGTAAAAAACTGCGTCACATTATCGTATTCTTCAAATGTTGTCGGTACGGTTAACTCATTACCTGTTTTTTCGTAATACATTCTTTTTAGAATAGGATCTTCAAACAAATCTTTTCGATAAAATAGGAGTTGCGCACTGGCATCAAAAGGCATGGCATAAGCAACATTATTCACTAAACTAAATTTCTGCTGAGTAGGCAGTGAAAAATTATTTAATAAATCTGTTAATCCGTTACCGATTTTATCTAATGGCTGTAATATTCGTTCCGCAAACCAAGGAAAACAAGCCATATCAATACGTAATAAATCATAATATGGATGTAAATGTAGCTGACTTAATATTTGATAAACTTCATCGTATGGATGTATTGCTAAATTAACTTTAATGCCTGTTTGGCGATAAAAATGAGGTAGTAGTTTTTTTAATGCACTGGTTGAAGGGCTAGGTAAAATCAGTAAATTAAGACTGATATCCGCTTTATCCTCACTGACAACTGCCGGCGTTAATGTATAAAGATGATCGCTTTGATTACGCACACAAGTCACATTCTTTTCAGTTATTTCACTTTCATCCTCTTCTTGCATTAATGCCTCCATGACTTCTAATCCAAGTTGAGCGTAATTCATTGGAAAGTAATACAACCCTTTTAATACAGGTGGAATATTGTCGCTCAATGCAAAAATAGGAGGGCAATCATTATGGCTACCGAAATAACTGGCTTGTGTTAAATAACCTGCTTTCTCTATATCTTGAGCAATAAATATGTCTGGGATTTGCTCCATAGAAAAGAAATCAAACGCAATTTTATAACTCTCTTCATCTGACGCACAAAGCACCACATTTTTTTTATTGGGTGCCTGCTTTAAAAGTCGATTTTGTAATTCATTAGCAAAGTTTTGATTATTTAAATAGTCGCTACTCCCCATAAAAATGCCCACTAATTTACCTGTGGTTTTTGCAATCTGTTGGCAAATAGCTTCTGCGGCTTGAGCAAAATCGAGAGTGAAATATCGTTGAGTATTTAATGGTTCACGATAAACAAATGCAACTTGAGAAGGCGGTAATTTTAACGTGTCAAAATAGATATTTGCATCTTTAAGACAGCTAACGGTGATCACTTGTTTATAGCCACCCGCTGCAATTTTCTGTAATGCCTCTAATTCGGTGGTTTCAAGATCATCGGTTAAAAAAAGATCGTAAGTAACCTCAGGAAAATGAGCAATAGACTGTCTTAAGGAATTAAAGAAAACGGCGTATTTTTCAGAAACTAATTGAGGTAGAAGTATGGCAATTTTATGGCTTTTATTGGTTCTTAACAGTTGAGCCTGCGTATTTAATTGATAGCCCATTTTTTTGGCAGCTTGATACACAGCTTCAATTTTCTCAACGCTCACATTCCCACGTTTATTCAATACGTTAGAAACTGTTCCATGAGAGACACCTGCTAGTTTTGCAATATCTTTAATCGTTGCCATTGACCTTTTTCCATCTCAATTTCTGCTTTCACTAGCATACCTGAATTATTTATCGCGACTACTGTTAATTGATTTGAACGTTCCATTTTTAATTTGTTTATAAAACAAGCGTTTGTTACTTATCACAAATAAATGATTATCAATATCAATTAAAATATATATCAATATTAATCAATATGATAAGAAATTTAATTTGAATACGATCACTGATCTGATCTTCATTTATTGGCAAATGATCTTCATCATTTTATTATTGGAACGTTCAAATTAATCTATGATTTATAGATAGCCAACACCAGATAATTAATAAAATCATAATAAAACAATAGGATAAGGGGATTTCTTATGAAACTTCATTTTTTAGGGACGGCTGCCTCAGAAGGCATACCCAATCCCTTCTGCCGTTGTGAACACTGCCTGAAAGCAAGAGAACTTGGTGGGAAAGATATCAGAACTCACTCTTCTGCCATTGTCGATGACATTATGTTAATCGACGTATCACCTACATTTAGTTACCAATTAATGCGTGATGGAATGGATGCTACCAATTTTGAAAGCCTTCTATTCACTCACACTCATCCGGATCATTTCAATGTTGGCGATCTGTTTAGCCGAATGGAAGGTTATGGTTTTGAAATTAACCATCCTCTTCATATTTTTGGTAATGATCGCGCGATTAATGGTTGCATCGAAGTTTTACCTGGTTATAGCAAAGAGCGTTTTGCTTTTCATTGCTTAATTCCTTTTGTTACTGTCGAAAGAAATGGCTATAAAATTACACCATTACTCGCTAATCATGCGAAATGGGAACTTTGCTATGTTTATCATATTGAGAAAGATGGCAAGGTTATTTTCTATGGACATGATTCTGGTTGGTTCCCTGAATTAACATGGAAATGGTTAGAAAATAAACCACTTGATATCGTTGTTTTTGAATGTACTTATGGACTCAATGGTAAAGATCGTACCGATAATCATATGAGCCTAGAAACGGTATTTGCAGCGAAAGAAAAACTGCAACAGCAAGGTTGTTTACATCAAGATACACAAATTGCCGTTTCACATATTTCACATAGCGGCAAATTGCTTCATCACGAATTAGAAGCTGTTTGTGCTCCTCATAATATCCGCGTTGCGTACGACGGATTAACATTAGAAACAAATTAAGAGGAGAACGATGATGGATATGAAAATAACCTCTCGCTTACTGATAATGATGTTTGTGCAATATTTCATGCAAGGTGCGTGGAATATGACTATGGGGCTGGTATTAAGTAGCTATGGTATGGCAAGCATTATTGGTAATGCCTACGCTTTATTAGGTGTCGCTACAATAATCTCCCCATTATTTATTGGGATGGTGGCTGACCGATTCTTTGCTTCACAAAAAGTCATGGGTATCCTTCATTTAATTAATGCCGCAGTCATTATTTGTGTTCCTCAATTTATTGAAGCACAAAACAGTGGCATGACTTTATTCTTAATTTTCATTATTGGATTATTGTTTTATCCAACAACTGCGCTTTCAAATAGTATTAGTTTCTCCCATATTAATGGCGTGAAATATTTCCCTATTATTCGTGTATTCGGTACGTTTGGTTTTATGGCTATCGGATTTATATTAGGTGAAATGGGCTTCTCTGGTAGTACGATGACTTGGTATATCGCCTCTGCTGTAGGTGTTTTACTTGGTTTCTACTGCTTTACTTTACCTAACACGCCACCAAAAGCGAAAGGTAAGCCATTCTCTACTCGTGATATTTTATGTTTAGATGCGCTTTCATTATTTAAAGATCGTTATTTCGCTATCTTAATGTTTAGTATCTTTGTTTTAATGATCCCTAAAACAGCGTACTCCGCTTATATTCCTGTTTTTATTAAAGCATTAGGTTTTAATAATGCAGCGTCTATTATGCAAATAGGTATAGCCTGCGAAGTTCTGTTTATGTTTGTATTGTCATTCTTCTTAATGAAGTTTGGCTTCAAAATTACATTACTTTTAGGTGCTGTTAGCTGGATCATTCGCTCAATATTCTTCTCTTATGCTGCGGTAAATACAGAGTTTTACTTTATCGTTATCGGATTAATGCTACAGGGATTATGTTGGGACTTCTTCTTTACTGCTGGTGATATCTATGTTGACCGCAAAGCCAAACCGGAAATTCGTGCTCAAGCACAAGGCCTACGCTTTATTGTCTCTAATGGTTTCGGCCTATTATTTGCTTCCACTATTTGTGGTCAAATCTTTAATTCAACCGTAACAGAAACAGGTGATGCTGCATTACCACAGTGGTCAACATTCTGGATATACCCAGCAATCGTTGCTGCCGTTGTAACCCTATTCTTTATCTTCTTCTTTAAAGATGATGTGAGTAAAAAGAAAAATAACGAAGATAAGAAAGTACCAGAAGGCACAGTAACTCCTTAGTCTTAGAATAATAGGCCAACGTTAGGAGCAAACCATGGACGCATTAATTCAGTTTGTTGGCAGCATTGGCCCTTTATCACTATCAAGTATCGCTAAATTACTGGCCGCCTTTATTTTGGGCGGCCTTATTGGCTTAGAGCGTGAATCAAAGGGAAAACCTGTCGGTTTTAAAACCTGTGTCATTATTGCCGTTGCCAGTTGTTTATTAACTATTGTCTCTATTCAATCTGCGGAATATTACGCCAATATTTCAGACAATATTCGTAGTGATCCCATGAGATTAGCAGCACAAATTATCAGTGGTGTCGGCTTTCTTGGCGCTGGCGTTATATTGCATCGACGTGATGATGCCATTTCAGGCCTGACAACCGCAGCCATAGTATGGGCTTCAGCAGGGGTTGGTATTGCTTGTGGTTCAGGTTTTTATTGGCATGCCATGATTGTGACTGTTCTCTTTTTTATGGCTATTCAACTTAGCCCACAAGTGGTGCTATTTCAGATGAAAAACCAACGCTTAGGTAAGATTAAAGTACGCATGTTATTTACCCATGAGAGCGGTGTTCCTCTTTTAATTGAGTATTTAAAAAGCCATAAAGATGTGATTGAAAATCTGACTATTCGCGATATTAAAAAAGAGCGTGTTGAAGTGAATTTGAAACTGTTAGTCCGACAAAAAATTACCTTACCCGAATTTTATTGCTCATTAAAACAGCTTGAACATGTTCATTCTGTTTCTTTAGATCATTAATATATTCAAAAGTAAAAAGTGCGCACTACCTTAGATAACTGCGCACTTTTTTATTATTTTGATGATCGATTAATTGTCTTATTAAGGATTTTTCACGACTAACGGATTACCAAAACGCTCTAAATACATCATGCCAAAGATGGTTGAAGCATAGTCTGTAATATGTCCTACATCACGATATACTGGCACACCTTCTATATCGGTTAGACAGATATTTTTATCACACTGCACATCTTTAGGGTCGATGATAATTAAGGTTGGATAGTCCTTTTTTAACTTAACAAATAACTGATTCATCCATGTATTTCCCTCACCTTTATAGTTTTTGGGGTTACAATTATTATCTGCAAAATCCTTTCTTAATTTTGCATTTTCATAAAAACAGGTCATAAAACCACTTGGCATAGAATTAACTGTTTTAATAAAAACAGGCTTAGCCCCTGTGGCAATAATTATATCAAGCGCTTCACGCATCGCTTTCTCAACGCGTTTGCGAGACTCTTCAACGGTTCTAACATCACCTATCTTATTAATGACATGATTTGACGCGTAGTTATTCCAAACTTGCCCAAATATTACATAATCGAAGTGACCATTCCTGATAAGTTGATAATATTTCGCCGTTTGATCGTAACAACGTTGATAAACTGTATTTTTATGATTAGACCAGTCATAAAGATAAATATTAGGAAGCGTAATACACGATGAAGTTGCTTGTGCATATACATCTATTTTGGCGTCTTTACCTAAAATATCCATAAAGCCCCAATAATGATTTGCATGAGAATCACCAAATAAAAAGGCTTTTTTCTGGCTTCCTACTTCACCAATATGACACATTTTATCTGGATCAGAGGCTTCGAAATTCATACATTTAGTTCGATTGGGATAATCAAACTGATTCAATTTTGCTTCTAAATTAACGTAATTTTGCCCAAGCCTTGCTCCAATACCTTGATATTTTTCATTCAATGCATTTAGCCCCAAAGCGAATAAAATAGGAACAATTAACAAGAGAGTGATGGAATATTTAAAGGCTAAACGCTTTCTTCTAAACGGTTTTTCAATCAGAAAATAAGAGCTAATTGATAGCAATAAGGTTAATGCTAACAGTGATCCCTTTTGCAATTCTGTATTAAACACACCAACATAGCGTGCAACAGCAAATAATGGCCAATGCCATAAATAGAGAGAATAAGATAATAACCCAACGATCACGATTGGCTTTAACGAGAGTATTTTTTCAATAATACTTCCATGTTGTCCAGTATAAATAATTAGCGCAGCACCAAGACAAACATACAACGTATTAAGATTCGGATAACCTGCAATAATATCGTTTTGAAATGCAACCCAAACAATAACACCTAGCGCAATTAAGCTAATAACATCATTTATTCTTCGATTAGGTTTTATCTTTGTTGGGAAGTAGGCAACACAAGCTCCCAACATAAATTCAAAGATCCGCGTACTAAAATAGTAATAATTTTTCGGTTGGTCTTTCTGGTAATAAAACACCAGAACAAATGAAATAACAGTGACTAATACCACCGGATAAAAATGATTAACTCTTTCTTTTACATTAATTTTGTGTAGAAAATAAAGCGCAAAAGGCAAGAAAAGATACCATTGCCACTCTATCGCTAAAGACCACGTATGCAATAACGGTAAAAATAGTGCATCTTGCGCTGCATAGCTGGTTGTTGCTCTCGCAAAATATTTATTAGAGAGAAAGGCTGAGGCATATTTCTCGCTATTCGTAATATCTAAATAATCACTAGGTAGATAAAAAAGTCCAGATATCACTAGAACTGAAATTAGTACAACAAGATAAAGTGGTTGTAATCGCCATAATCGACGATTATAAAAATCACGAAATGAAAAATTACCTTGTGACAATGAAGTTTTAATTATCAACGAGATCAAAAAACCAGAGATCACAAAGAAAATATCGACACCAATAAATCCCGAAGGAATTAAGCGATTATCCAAATGGAACAGGATAACCAGAATAACAGCGACCGCTCTTAAACCATCGATATCAGCACGATATTTTACATTCATAATTCAAACACATAATCCGAATAAAAAGAATCGTTGGATTATATACTAATTAGCTATATCACTTTAGTCACAAAAAGATGGATCACCATTTAATATTTAATGTTAATAACACCTAAATGGCCATAACTGATTAAATTCCATCGTTAAACCCAATTGTACTTCAGATGAAAGTGAACCTTTGCTTACCACAAATTTGGGATGTCGGATAATGATTGGGGTATTAATAGCATGATGCATTAATGATGATCGGTTTCGCTCTAACTCATCATAAAGCTGCTTTATTTTTGTTGATGACGTATTTTCACCTAATCGCCCAAGTGTGATATGAATAATGTCTTTATGAAGTGAACTCTTAATTGGGATTTGCTGATAAATCTGCTGCCTAAAAAGTGTTAATTCCTCTGAGATACCCGTTAATATCAAACTGCCATTGGATGTGAGTACAACGTCATTAAATAAAATCTCGATACTTTTTATTTGATTAAAGATTTTTGCAATCTCATGACACCACGATAATAATACGGGCCGTTGTAGTTTAAATTGCTCATTTTGTTGATTAAAAATCGTTAATAATGTGGAATGAAATTCTTGTTGCTGAGTAAACGCAATAAATGGATATTTAAGCGCAAGCTGTTCACAATAAGCTATTAGTTTCTGACTAAAAGGAATAAAGCTTTCCTCAACTTCAGGCTGAGAAATTATTAATTGCCCTGCATTTAAGCTGACATCAATAATACTTTCATCATTAATTTGCTGTTGCCAAATTTCGCCAGTTACCAGTTTTTTGAGTGTTGCTTGTGTTAAGAAAGAATAACTCACTCCGCCCCTCTTAAAGTCTTTAAACTCTCATTATTTATTATTACCATTTAGCCATTAAGATAGCAAAAGCCCTTCCGAACGTCTGAACAAATAGCGCCACGATTACTTTGGACTGATCCGCTGAAGATAAAGTTTACTCCCTAACTGAGAAACTAAAAGCCGATTAGGTAAATCAAGTGATGATAAAGAAATCGCCATGGCATATCGTGCCGTACCTGCATTACCTAATATCATTTCTGTATCAAAAATTCTCTCTAAGGAGAAATCTGTATTCTGCTTAATAAAATTAATGATGACTTCTTCTTTATTCTTATCATTTAAATGGCAACACCATAATGCTTGTGCATTCTTACCATTAAGCTGAAATTTAGATTGTGCCTCTAAAGCTTCTGATAAAGAACCTATATCACATACAATTGGGCGAAGTAATTTACTATATCTTGATATCTCTTTTAATTCTGGAAATGAAGGAGAAGATAATAATAAACAACATGCCTCTTCACTGACATTATTCTCATCAAACTGAATAGATAAAACGATATAGAGTTCATCAGTTAGCGCCCCATCATATAAAGTGGATAGCCATTTCATTAGATGTGTTTGAGGTAATGGTTCAACTTTAGCAACATTGAACGCTAAATTGGCGACTTGTTCTTGAATAACTTGAGCCCAATCTATTTCAATAGCCTCTTTATTTTCCGTATTTACATGCCAAAGGATCTTAATAGGAGTTGAGAGATGATGTTCTTGGTAAAATTTGGATATAGGCGTTAATAATGCTTTAGTGATTTCTTCACTTTTTTCCCATAAAGAGCGCGATTTAAGAAATTTAGGCAGTAATTGATTGTTTTTATTCGGTGTTAATTTAGAAAGAATAATATTTTTATTTTGTTCATCAACTTCTGAAACCCTTGATGATGTCAGTAAAATAATATGTTTCTCTGCCCAAACTCTCCATTGATAAAAACAATAATTTAACTCTTCACAGCTAGACTGATATTTAAATAAAACAATAAAATGAACAAGTAACCGAATAAGTACCACAAAGAACATTGGAATAATAGAGAATAGAAGAATAAGTTTAATATTGTCCCAAGATGGATCTAAATAGCCATTTGTAGATAAAGAAATTCCGATAAAAAAACCACTACATGCGACAATACCACAGATTAATATCCATAATAAAATATTGGGCATTTTAGGCTCTTCGGGATACTCTATTTTGGGTACATTCCAGCTTATCATCTATTTTTCTCCCGCAGAGGATAGACTTGAAATTAACCGACAACCACATTCAGTGATAAATCCATCTAATGCAACGTCTCTACCAACCATCGTTATTCTGGTCTTACCCGGCAAGATAGCATTTATACCGTGCCCTGTTTTAGGGCAATTAACTTTATCACCGACTAAAGCCACTGCCTTACCATACACAACCGAACCTGATGCCGAAATAACTTCACCACCATGTGATGTTTTATCGCCTAATCGTATAAATGCTCGCATATGTTTATCCTCAATAATAATCAAACACTAATCAAACAACATATTTTTACTTATTTCTGAGCCTGTCTTTTATATTCAAAGGTGCCATCCCATTCCGGTAAAGGCGCAGGAGGTAGAGGAACAATTTTATCGATATCAGGGAATTTGGCGCGGGGATTATTATCTATTTCTTTACTAATTAATTTATAGCGTCTGACACGTTCTAAATCAATTTTTTGTCCTAAATAGTCAAAACGATTATTTATGTCTTCTGTATTAAAGGATTGTGATAATTGAAACGCACTTAATGTATGCCCTTGTTTAGCACCTTCCTGTAAATAATATAAAGCTTTGGCATAATTATTTTCAGCGGCCACATAATGTAGTCCTAATTCAAAAGAGGCTTTACTAAACCCTTGCTTGGAAGCGCAATCTAGCATTGCTCGCCCTAAATCTAAACGATAAAGCTCAGGTACTTGGGCATCCATAAATTTATCCCCAATCGCATATTGCCCCTCAGGGTTACCCATCACGGCAGCCTTTAACATATAGCTAAATGCGGCACTTTCATCTTGTTCGACTCCATAGCCTTCTTGTAAATAGGTCCCCATAATGTAGTAACCAAAAGGGATCTCCATGTTGATTAAACGTTCTACTAAATCAATCACTTCTTCTTGTGGTAATTTACCTGCAATAGGCTCAGCCTTACCAATTGACACCATCAGTTGCAAGTTGCCTATAGCTTTATAGTGATCTTTTGCCGCGGCTTGACGATAGAGTTGAGTAATACGTTTTAAATCGGGATTATCTTGTCGATCCAGTTGCACAGCTTGTTTAAACCATTTATCGGCTTCAGGATCTAATGGCGGGAAGACATCCGATTCATGGAGGCAAGTAAATTGGAAATTTTTAAGGTTCTGATGAACAGACTGGCAGCCAAATAATAAAAAACCAAATAAAAACACAATGCTAGAGATGATAATTTTATTTATTATCTTCGGTGTCCCGTTTATATTTAGCCCGTTACTCTTCATGATTATTGCGCCTGTTTTTTATATTCAAAAGTGCCATCCCATTCCGGTAAAGGGGCAGGAGGTAAAGGAACAATTTTATTGATATCAGGGAATTTAGCGCGAGGATTTCTATCTATTTCATCATTAATTAAGTCATAGCGCCTAACTCGTTCGAGGTCTCTTTTCACTCCTAGATAATCAGAACTACTAGTAGTTTCTGTTTTAAATGCTTCAGATAATTGAAAAGCAGCTAATGAATAGCCTTGTTTCACTGCTTCCTGAAAATAAAATAATGCTTGTGAATAATTTTCATCAACAATCCAATAATTCATTCCTAATCGATGAGATGCCTGACTAAAACCCTGTTTAGAAGCACAAGTAAGCATCATTCGTCCTAAATCTAAACGATAAAGCTCAGGTACTTGCCCATTCATAAATTTTTGCCCAATCACATATTGTCCTTCAGGATTACCCATCACGGCAGCTTTTAATATATAACTAAATGCCGCATTTTCATCTTGCTCAACACCATAGCCTTCTTGTAAATAGGTCCCCATAATGTAGTAACCAAAAGGGATCTCCATGTTGATTAAACGTTCTACTAAATCAATCACTTCCTCTTGTGGTAATTTACCTGCAACTGGCTCTGCATCGCCTTCGGAAATCATTACCTGTAAATTACCCATCGCTATATAGTGATCTTTTTCCGCGGCTTGGCGATAGAGTTGAGCAATACGTTTTAAATCGGGATTATCTTGTCGGCTTAATTGTACGGCTTGTTTAAACCATTTATCCGCTTCAGGATCTAATGGTGGGAAAATATCCGCTTCATGAAGGCAAGTAAATTGGAAATTTTTAAGGTTCTGATGAACAGACTGGCAACCAAATAATAAAAGGCTAAATAAAAAGACCACATTAGCGATGATAATTTTATTTATTCTCTTCTGCGTCCTGTTTATATTTAGCCCATTACTCTTCATGATTATTGCACCTGTTTTTTATATTCAAAGGTGCCATCCCATTCCGGTAAAGGTGCAGGAGGTAAGGGAACAATTTTATCGATATCAGGGAATTTGGCGTGAGGGTTTTTACTTAATTCCTCCCTAATTAGTTGGTAGCGCCTGACACGTTCCGTATCATCTTGCTGTCCTAAATAATCCCAATTATTAGGATTATTACTTTGAAACCCTCTGAATAATTGAAAAGCACTTTGTGAATCTCCATATTTAACAGCATGTTGATAATAAGAGAGTGCTAATGAATAATTGCTATCTTGTGCTTTATATAACGTAGCTAACTGATATGAAGCCTTAGTAAAACCTTGATCTGAAGCACAAGCTAACATTGCTCGCCCTAAATCTAAACGATAAAGTTCTGTACGCCCATCTATAAATTTTTGCCCAATTGCATATTGTCCTTCAGGATTACCCATAATGGCGGCTTTTAACATATAGCTAAATGCGGCATTTTCATCTTGCTCAACACCATATCCTTCTTGTAAATAGGTCCCCATAATGTAGTAGCCAAAGGGAATTTTCATGTTGATTAAACGTTCCACTAAATCAATCACTTCCTCTTGTGGTAATTTACCTGCGACCGGCTCGGCATCGCCTTCGGAAATCATTACCTGTAAATTACCCATCGCTATATAGTGATCTTTTGCTGCAGCTCGGCGATAAAGTTGAGCAATACGTTTTAGATCGGGATTATCTTGTCGGCTTAGTTGCACGCCTTGTTTAAACCATTTATCCGCTTCGGGATCTAATGGCGGAAAAACATCCGCTTCATGGAGGCAAGTAAATTGGAAATTTTTAAGGTTATCATGCATTTTATTTTTCGCTCCACAACCGGAAATAAGTAATAAATTTAAGATAATGATTATAATAAACTGATAATTTTTTATTATTCTTTCTTTGACCATGATTTATTCTCATCTAAAAATTGAATTAGTGAGCAAATTGGTTTTTTGGGTGGTTTAGCTATCTCATTAGCTCTGTTAATACCAATTATACTTACCCAAGACTCAAATATATCCTTAATATCACCTTTAACTTCTCCAGAATGAAGCCTCCATAAAAACTCCCGCATTGATTTAATAAATCCGACTGAATCGCTATCTTGTAAATTAATATTTAATTCACTATCAAATCGCATACTACGATAATTAATATTACTTGAGCCTATTGTCATAAAAACATCATCTACCATTAAGACTTTGCTATGAACATAGGTCGGTTGCCAAAGAGATTTTTGTGTTATATCTGGATTGGGTGAAACCAATGTACAAATCACTGTTTCTAACCCTTCTATTTTTTTTTCTTTTACTTCAGCTTCCTTAGAAAGACCTTTACTTTTTCTATGGAAATTAGGCGCTAAATCGGGTCGTTCTAATTCATTTAGCATTTGGTAAGTGTTAAAACTTCCCACTTTCATTTCTTTAAGGGCTGTCGTATTGGTAACCACAAATAAATAAAGGGTATCTTTACAGCCAGCCTTTCGCCTTTCTTCAACCGCTTTTTTTAGTTTCTTAGCCAAAGGGGGATAACGAAAATATTGGTTTTCCATATAAATATAATTTCGCGCTAAAGCTACAGCATTATTATAAACTTCTTCAACTTCAAATTTTTTTTGCTGTGGTTGTGTACGACAAATTTGTCCCATAGTTGGTTGTAATGGAAACTGACTGTCTAATTCTAATTTTTTATTCAGTGCTTCCATTCGTGCCAAATTCAATTTATGGTCTTCTGCAGTAATAGATAAACCTTGGCTTAATTCATAATCAGTACTAACATCTTTTGCCCATGCTTCCTCAAAACTATGATAAAGATCTGCAAGTACACCGCCACAAACACACGATGAAATATCTTGCCACGGTCTATCCCCATCTCGCCCTATATAAGTTTCTTTATGCACACCATTATGTGCATCATTATCCCAATAGCCTGAGACCATATTGTGTCCCATAATAAAGCCAACAGCATCTTTTGGTTCTTCATAGTCAATGATCACGAACTTTTGGTGATGCGTAGGGAAATTAGAAAGTAAAAACTCATGTATTCCTGATGTTTTAAACGAATTTTCTTTTAATTGGGCTTGGGCTGATGCTCTATCGTCTCCCCAATTAAAAGCTCGACATGCAACAAATAGTTTTTTCTGACCTGTTTTTTTATCTAAACCTATATTTTGGTGTTTGACGTCAAAATGCCACTTTTTATCATATTCATAATCTTTTTTAGTTTCATAAGAAACTCGTTTTCCTTGTGCGCCATAACCATCAACATACTCACCAAAAATATTTTTATCCGTGCGAGTTGTACTGTATGCGTCCCAACCAGGAAATTGAGGATCAAATCGGTTTCCTAGCTCACTAAACCAGACTAAAAGTCGCACAGTTACCCCACGTTCGGCTGCATCTTTCAGTAGTTCTCCAATTCGTTCAGAACCCTTTTCTGTTCCTACTCGGGTAAAATACATTGAGGCTTGAAATCCCCATATAGCAATATTAATACTTTTATTGGCTCCCTTAATCGCATTGGCTAATGCTTTAAATGTTCTTTCACCATTAATAAGAGGCGCAAATCCTGCAGCCATAGGGGAATATCCGTCGCGAATAAACCATTCATTTGTAATAACAGAGCAAGCACCTTGAGAAGGCACCAAATTAAAAATTTGTGGAGTTTTTAGTAGGGTTGTCTCTGTTGTCATATCATCACCTTAATTATTTTTTACTCTTCCCTGATCGGAGTTCATTGAGTAATTGATGAAATATATTTTGATGTGTGCTGCCCGCATATTGCTTATTTAGCATTTGTGAAGATGGTGATAGGGTTCTAAACCCTTGTTTTGCAATTTCATCTTGCTCACGCTCTTCCCCATCATTAACGATATTGATGTCAAAACATTCGCCATCAATTAATTCAATACGGTATTTTTCAGTGGTAATTTCATGTTCAATAAAAATATTACCGTTTTTATCCGTTAGCCCTTTGGTTAATAACGCACCATTGGCATAGAGCGTATAAGGCTCGAATGCACGGACTTTAGTTGGGCTTAATGGTGAAGAACTTAATTGGAAACGAAGGGATTGTTTGGGTATAGATTGAGGAAAATTAGGGTGATTAATATCCATACGGTCGGGGCCATCAACAATCCAATTACTCGCTTTAACGGTTTGATTACCCGGGCTACCGTATTCAATTTGCCCACCTTTTAAACGAATAAATGCACCACCGCAGGTCAATAATAACTCTTCTTTTGCCGCAATAATGGTTTTGCCTGCGTGACTTGTCACAGTCATATCTTTTAAGGAAGATAAATGCATCTCATCCCCTTGCGCTTGTAACTCGACTTTCCCTTGTGCCGCAAAAGCCTTAATGCCCATTCGTTGGGCAAATAAGCTAATCACCTCACCTGCTGCTAAAGTAATTTTTTTACCAACAGAAATATCTGTCTGCCTTTGTGCTGATATCGTAATATTTTCATTACTGCTTAATTGCACCGTTTTGGGTGATGTAAGTGCAATCCCCATAGGTGAGCTTAATACCATCGCCGCTTGCTTCATTTCATCAATCGACTGGCTTAATAATTTTTGCTGTGCCGCAAGATCGGCTAATTCCGCTTTAGCAATTTCAGCTACTTCTTTTAAGGACGAAACTAAATGTAACGCATCTTCTAATTGCTGCTGTGCTTCACGAATATCAAGTTGCTCTGATGAAGCTTTAGCCCGCAAATCTGTACTAATAAACAATCCTTTACCTGCACGGATTGCGCCCCAACTATCTGTACGTAGCTCAAAACCATCACCTCGTTTTTCACGCCCTTTATTAACAAGATGTCCTAAATTAAGTTGTGTTTTGCCACCATATTCAGTGCTTAATTTAATGTGTTCTTCACCCCGTTTATCTTCCATTCGCAATTTATTATTTGTTGGCGTGCGAATAATATTTCGAGTGTTATTTTTATCAGTAATATGATCAGGATGACGAGAGTCGTGTAATGCATGGGCAATATAAGGACGATCGGGATCACCTTCATGAAAAGCAATGGCAACTTCAGTGCCTTGAATTAAAGGGAAATGTATTCCATAGGTATCACCAGCATAAGGTTTCGCCAAACGAACGGGCATACTTTCATAGCCTGTTTTCTTTTCATGATTATCACGGTCAGCATCGAAGCAAACCCAATAATATCCATCCTCGTTTTGATGGGCATAAATATCATTGTCTTTCACACTTGATACCCGAGCCATCAAAGTGCCCGCAATCACAGGACGAGGTTTGAGTTTGGGACGCCAACACAGAGTTTCACTGTAAGGCACTGCATCAAAAGAGACTTGTAAGGCTTTATCACGCCCACCAGCAAAATGCAGTTGAGTTAATAAAATAGATGATTGAAATATCAGAGGAAGTGTTGAAGGTTGTTGATTATCTTTAATATTTAATACCAGTAATGGTGATAAATCTGATGCATTGCTTTTACCTTTTAATTGTGTCTGTTGCGATAAAAAACGTTCATGATCTAAACGCGCCCAAAAGTTGGCAGTTTCAGCTTCAGGAATAAGCTTATCCCCTCGCGTTAAATGACGCGCACGATAATGATAGACATCACCATAGTTACTCCCATCACCTTCGCCTCTTGTCATATCACTAACAGCAGAAAGTAACGTATCTTGTGATAAACGAGGGTTGTAGTCTTTGGTTATTACGCTGTGTTCAACCACTTGATGGCGTAAAGATAATCCCCAAACACTTTCAACACCACTATCACTCATCCCTGATGGACTATTAAGAGGAAGTTGTTTTTCAAATTGATATTGGCTTTGTCTATCCCCAAAATGAATCACTTCCGTTTGCGTTTCTTCGTGAAGCCGAAAAGTATAAAAAACACCTATCTCGCTTAATAAGCGCTCAATAAATTGTAAGTCGCTTTCGTTAATTTGATTTATTTGCTCACGCTTAGGATATTCATGCTTAAGAGTAAATTCATATTCCCAGTTTTCAAAACCATGTTCTTCAAGAATTTTTTTAATAACGTCTGGTATTGAAAGGTTAATAAAAAAGCGATGTGTTCTAATTTGATGGCGTAATAAAGAAAACCGAGGCTGAATAATTAACTGATATCGCGCTTCGTCTTTAGAGCCTGATAAACGCTGAAAGTCTGTTATTACACCATGAATACGTTTGGAAAAAGGTGATTGAGTTAGTGTGCTAATGTCTATGTTAAGAGGAGGTAAAAAAGTAAGCGTTGTACTTTTGCGTAATAAATTTAAGGGCTGTAAATCATGTTCTTGGCAAGTAAAAGTAACATGATAAGAGTAAATTTCACTAATTGCTTCATCGCCAAAAAAATACTCCACATCCATAGGAATATTATTGCCTTTTATGGCTAGCTGATAGCGATTATGTGATAAATTTACTTTTGCTATATCTATTACGCTCATAAATATTCCCTTTATAAAGCTCAATAATAAAAGTCTTTCTAATATCGCGCCAATTTTGTTTAATTAAATTTAATATTAGTATTTAAATTAATCAATGTCATTTTTCTTAAAAATAAATGTCCTTATCGTTACCACTCAAAGGTGAAATTAATATCAATTTAATAATATCAATTAGTTAAATTAAAAACCAAATAAATAACATTGAAAAATAATCATTAAATTAGTAACAAACGGTAATATCACCTTATTAATTACACTTAAAATAAGTAAATTTATTTTAAGTAATTATTCTTAGTGAGAAAGCGATGCCGTATATGTGTTTTTATTTAGAAGCTCAAATAAAGATAGCTAAAACAAAAAATATTTAATTTTAGTTATTATTTAGTCAATAAAGGTGCAAAATAAAATAGCCAATTAATCCACATTAGAAGTACCTTATTTTTTATATAAAAATCCCATTTCAGATAATCTGTACATAAAAAAATCAAAGGTTATAGATATTCGGTAATTTCATCTCATCTTGTTATTTTTTATACAATTATTTATCCATATTGTTACTATGGATTTATTTTTTTTACTCGTTATAATTTCCCTGTCATTTTAAGTAGTAGTTCATCACATTGAGTTCACAAAACGATACTCAGGTCTGTCTTGAATGATTGAAAAATGAAATCGTATCTTTACTGGACGTTTTTTAAACGCCCGGTACGGATGTTATTTATCAATTTATCAAGGAGACACTGATGCAAATCAGTCGTAGATCTTTCTTTAAGATCTGTGCTGGCGGTATGGCAGGAACATCTGCTGCATTACTCGGCTTAGCACCTGAAGTATCTATTGCGAACGCTCGCCAATATAAATTATTACGTTCAGTTGAAACCCGTAATAACTGTACTTATTGCTCTGTGGGTTGCGGTATTTTGATGTATAGCCTTGGGGATGGTGCAAAGAATGTCGATAAAAGTATTTATCACATTGAAGGCGATCCTGATCATCCTGTTAGCCGTGGCTCTTTATGCCCGAAAGGTGCTGGGCTTGTCGATTATATCCACAGTGAAAATCGCCTGAAATATCCTGAATATCGTAGACCTGGCTCTGATAAGTGGGAGCGCATTTCATGGAATGAAGCGATTGATAAAATCGCCCGTCTGATGAAAAAAGACCGTGATGAAAACTTTGTTACCCATAATGAAAAAGGGCAAGAAGTTAACCGCTGGCTTACCACTGGAATGCTTTGTTCTTCTGCTGCCAGTAATGAAACCGGGATTTTAGATAATAAATTTTCTCGTTCATTAGGCATGATAGCTATCGATTGTCAGGCAAGACTTTGCCATGCGCCAACCGTTGCAGCATTAGCGCCAACCTTTGGTCGTGGTGCAATGACCAATAACTGGGTTGATATTAAAAACGCTAACGTTGTGCTGATCATGGGCGGTAACCCTGCTGAAGCACACCCTGTCGGTTTTAAATGGGTTATCGAAGCTAAAATTAAGAACAATGCGAAGGTTATCGTTGTCGATCCCCGTTTTAACCGTAGTGCTGCCGTTGCCGACCTTTACTCTCCTATTCGTGCCGGCTCTGATACCGCATTCTTATTAGGTGTTATTCATTACCTTATTGAACACAATAAAATTCAGCACGAATATGTGAAAGCCTATACCAATGCTTCTTTAATTGTGCGTAAAGATTTTAGCTTTGATGAAGGCCTGTTCAGTGGGTTTGATAAAGAAAATCAAAGCTATGATAAAACCTCATGGCACTATGAACTTGATGAGAATGGTTTGGCATTAAGAGATAACTCACTGCAACATCCTCGTTGTGTGTGGAATCTTTTAAAACAACACGTTTCACGTTATACCCCTGAAATTGTTACTACACTTTGTGGTACACCTTTAGAAGATTTCACCTATATCTGTGAAGCGCTTGCGTCTACCAGTGTAAAAGACAGAACCTCGACTATTTTGTATGCCCTCGGTTGGACACACCATACTGGTGGTGCTCAAACTATCCGTGCAGCAGGTATGATCCAGTTATTATTAGGTAACGTGGGTATGCCGGGTGGTGGTGTGAATGCGTTACGTGGGCACTCAAATATTCAAGGTTATAGTGATCTGGGCTTATTATCATTAAACCTACCAGGTTATATGCCTCTTCCTAATGAAAAACAGACATCATTAGAAACTTATTTATCCCAAGTCACACCAAAAGCCGTGGTTGCAGACCAAGTTAACTATTGGAAAAGAACCCCTGATTTCTTTATTAGCTTGCTAAAAAGCTTCTGGGGTGAACATGCAACAGCACAAAATGAGTGGGGTTATCACTGGTTACCAAAATGGGATAAAAGCTATGACATCATGGCACAAACCCAATTAATGATTGATGGCAAAATGAATGGTTATATCGTTCAAGGCTTTAACCCATTAGCCGCTTTTGCCGACAAGAATAAATGTAGTGCCGCATTAGCCAAGCTGAAATATATGGTTGTCATTGATCCATTAGTGACTGAATCTTCTAATTTCTGGCAAAACCACGGCGAGATGAATGAAGTCTCACCAAAAGATATTCAAACTGAAATTTTCCGTTTACCTTCATCATGTTTTGCTGAAGAAAATGGCTCGATTGCAAACTCAGGTCGCTGGCTACAATGGCACTGGGCTGGCGCAAAACCACCAGCACAAGCATGGCACGATGGTAAAATTTTAGGGCATTTATTAATGCGTCTGCGCGAGCTTTATCGTGAAGAAGGCGGTGTTTGCCCTGAACCTGTAATGAACCTCTCTTGGAACTACGTTGACCCTTACGATCCACAACCCGAAGAAGTGGCGAAAGAAGCGAATGGGCAAGCCATGCAAGATATCTTTGATGAAACAGGCAAATTGTTGTTTAAAAAAGGACAACAGCTTGATGGTTTTCATCAACTGAAATCAGATGGTTCAACTGCGAGTTTCTGTTGGGTTTATTCTGGTTGCTGGACTGAAAAAGGCAACCAAATGGCGAACCGTGATAACGCCGACCCATCTGGACTAGGTTGTACACCAGGTTGGGCTTTTGCGTGGCCTCAAAACCGTCGTGTGTTATATAACCGCGCATCAGTTGATCCACAAGGCCAACCTTGGGATGAAAAACGTCAGCTTATCAAATGGAATGGTAATCAATGGGTTGGCCCTGATGTACCTGATTATAGTAATGCCGCACCTAATAGCGGTGTAGGCCCGTTCATTATGCAACCCGAAGGGATGGGACGCTTGTTTGCTGTCGATAAAATGGCTGATGGCCCATTCCCTGAATTCTACGAACCGTTTGAATCGCCAACAGAAGATAATATTCTGCACCCGAAAGTTTCTCGTAACCCTGTTGCTCGCTTATACAGCTACGATGCTGAACATTTAGGTAAAGCAGATGAATTCCCTTATGTGGCAACAACCTACTCAATTACTGAGTTGTTCCGTCACTGGACAAAACACTCACTAATTAATGCTATTGCACAACCCGATCAATTTATTGAGATTGGGGAGCAACTCGCTTCACGCAAAGGCATTGTTCAAGGTGATGAAGTTAAAGTCAGCGCGAAACGTGGCTATATCAAAGCCAAAGCCGTAGTAACTAAGCGTATTAGACCACTAACGATCAATGGCAAAGTCGTTGATACCATCGGTATTCCGTGTCACTGGGGCTTTGAGGGAGCAACTCGTAAAGGTTTCCTTGCCAATACATTAACGCCATCTGTGGGTGATGCGAACTCATTCACACCTGAATATAAGGCGTTTTTAGTCAATATCGAAAAGGCATAAGGGGAAACTAATGTCATTGCAATCTCAAGATATTATTCGTCGCTCTGCTACCAACTCCCTCACGCCAGCACCACAGGTACGTGATTTTAAAGAAGAAGTAGCAAAGCTTATTGATGTTACTACCTGTATTGGCTGTAAAGCGTGTCAGGTTGCTTGTTCTGAATGGAACGATATTCGCGATAAAGTGGGCCTTAACGTGGGTGTCTATGATAACCCGATGGATTTAACCGCTAAATCGTGGACAGTAATGCGATTTTCTGAAGTGGAAGAAAACGGCAAGCTGGAGTGGCTAATTCGTAAAGATGGTTGTATGCACTGCGCTGATCCAGGTTGTTTAAAAGCCTGTCCAGCAGAAGGCGCCATTGTTCAGTATGCTAACGGTATTGTCGATTTCCAATCAGAACATTGTATTGGTTGTGGCTACTGTATTGCGGGCTGCCCTTTTGATGTTCCTCGTATTAATGAAGAAGATAACCGCGCGTATAAATGCACATTATGTGTTGATCGTGTTGAAGTCGGTCAAGAGCCAGCTTGCGTAAAAACCTGTCCAACAGGAGCCATTCATTTTGGCTCTAAAGAAGCGATGACACATCTTGCCAATGAGCGCGTTGCTGAACTTAATACGCGTGGTTATGACAAAGCCGGTTTATACGATCCACAAGGGGTTGGCGGAACTCACGTTATGTATGTACTTCATCATGCAGATAGACCTAATTTGTATCATGGCTTACCAGAAAATCCAGAAATTAGCACTACTGTGAAATTCTGGAAAGGTATTTGGAAACCATTAGCGGCGGTTGGTTTTGCAGCCACCTTTGCAGGCGCAATGTTCCATTATCTAGGTATTGGCCCTAACCACACCACAGAAGAAGATGAAGAAGAGGCACAAAAAGAGATGGAAGCATCACAAAATTCAGTGAATAAAGAGGAGCAGAAATAATGAAGAAGAAAAGTGATAAAATCCTTCGTCATACTGCCTCAGAGCGTATTAATCACTGGGTTGTAGCGATTTTCTTTATCTTTACCACTTTTAGCGGATTGGGCTTTTTCTTCCCATCTCTAAACTGGTTTATGAATATTTTAGGTACACCACAGCTCTCGCGCTTACTGCATCCTTTTGCAGGTGTTGCGATGGTATTCTTCTTTATCTTTATGTTTTTTAGATATTTAAAACATAACTTTATTGATAAAGACGACTTGGTATGGGCAAAAAATATCCATAAAGTGCTACAAAACGAAGAAGCCGGCGATATTGGGCATTATAACTTGGGTCAAAAAGGAATTTATTGGACATTAAGTCTTAGCCTTATCGTACTGACCATCAGTGGTGTGATTATTTGGCGTCCTTATTTCGCGGACTATTTCTCTATCCCTGTTATTCGCATTGCCTTACTGGCTCACTCACTGTCAGCTATTTTACTTATCATAACAGTATTTGTTCATGCTTATGCCGCGTTTTGGGTGAAAGGTTCGATTCGTAGCATGATTGAAGGCTGGGTAACTCGTGGTTGGGCAAAAAAACACCATCCGCGTTGGTATCGTGAGATCTTAGAAGAAGAGAAAAAAGAAGCAGAAAGTAAATTAAACCAAAAATAATAAACTGCTTTTTTTTCGATAAAATAGATGTGAGAAAAAAATGGAGGCTTAATGGCCTCCATTTCTATTTTAAATCAACACTTAACTTAATGTGCCGCTGTTTTTGCTTGTTCCACTAAGTTTATTAAGCGGCTTCTCATGGTGTGATAGTGTTGAGAAACTTGGCTTTCCGCCCATTTTTGATCCTCAATTTTAATCACTTTAGCTGCACAATATTTGGTTTCAGGTGTTTTTGACACAGGATCAAGATTATCTTGAGTCAGCTCATTACATGCCCCAATCCACCATTGATAAGTCATATAAATCGCTTGCTTGTTAATTGTCTCATTCACATTGCAACGAGACATCACTTTACCTCGACGTGATTCAACCCAAACAATTTCTTGATCACGAATACCGGCTTCTTTGGCAACATCAGGGTGAACTTGAACATAACCCGGTTCATCCGCAAGAGATGCCAATGCTTTACAGTTACCTGTCATCGAGCGACAAGAATAATGCCCCACTTCACGCACCGTAGATAAAATCATTGGATAATCAGCATCGGGTAATTCGGCTGGTGCTCGCCATGGTGTCGCGAATAACTGACCTTTGCCTGATGGTGTGGTGAATTGGTTACCTGAATATAAATAAGGTGTTCCTTTATCTTCAATATCAGTACAAGGCCATTGAATATGGGCTAAACCTGCTAGTTTTTCATAAGTAACACCAAAGAACAGTGGGCATAATGCTCTAACTTCATTCCAGATCTCTTCATTATTTTCATAAGACATCGGGTAGCCCATTTCGGTGGCTAATAAGCTAATAATTTCCCAGTCACGTTTTACATTACCACGCGCTTCAATAGCTTTTTCAAAACGTTGGAATCCTCTATCGGCACAGGTAAAGATACCTGCATGTTCCCCCCAACTGGTTGAAGGTAAAATCACGTCGGCTTGCTCAGCGGTTTTAGTCATAAAGATGTCTTGGACTACCACAAAATCGAGAGCTTCAAAGCCTTTTCTTACTAAGCCTAAATCGGCTTCGGTTTGTAGTGGATCTTCACCCATGATGTAATACGCTTTTACTTTACCTTCAATGGCTAAATGCGGTACTTCAGTAATGCGATATCCCACTTCAGGATCAAGTTGTTCAACAGGAATATTCCACGCTTGAGCAAATTTTTTACGTGTTTCTTCATCAGTGACATATTGGTACCCTGGGAACATGTTAGGTAAAACCCCCATATCACACGCACCCTGAACATTATTTTGTCCACGAACTGGTGCAACGCCAACATGCGGTTTACCTAAATTACCTGTTAATAGCGCAAGGCCTGATAAGCCTTTTACCACATCAACCGCTTGACCAAATTGTGTGACACCCATTCCCCACATAATTGTGGCGGTTTTAGCGCCCGCATAAGTGCGCATTGCTTTACGGATTTCAATGGCTGGGATACCCACAATATCTTGTACTGCTTCAGGGCTATAATCTGCGAGTTGTTTTTTATATTCTTCAAAACCTTCGGTATAACGGCTGACATAATCTTTATCATAAAGATCTTCATCAATCAGCGTATACGCAAATGCATTGACTAACGCCATATTAGTCCCATTTTTTAATGGTAAATATTGATTAGCAATTTTGGCTGTTTCGATTTTACGAGGATCACAAACGATTATTTTTGCACCTTTTTGTTTCGCTTTTACAACTCGACGCGCCACAATAGGATGAGAGTCAGCACAGTTATAGCCAAAAACTAATAAGCAATCTGAATCTTCAATATCAGCAATAGAGTTGCTCATGGCACCATTGCCTAATGTCTCTTGTAAACCTGCAACAGAAGGTCCATGACAAACACGTGCACAGCAATCGACATTATTATTACCTAATACCGCGCGAACAAATTTCTGCATCACAAAGTTAGTTTCATTCCCTGTACCACGAGAAGATCCCGTACACATGATGGATTTCGCACCATATTTTTCTTTGATTTCCAGTAATTTTTTTGCCGTATATTGAATCGCTTCATTCCAACTTACAATTTCAAAATCACCCCCTTTTTGTCGGCGGATCATGGGTTCATGAATTCTGGCTGTTAGCAATTTATTGTCATTAAGAAAATCCCAACCATAGAGTCCTTTTAAGCAAAGTTCTCCTTGATTAGTGACACCATTGGCACCTTCAGCTTTGATTATGCGACCATTTTCGACACAGAGATTGATTTTGCAGCCAGCGCCACAGTAAGGACAGACGGAGTTGATTTTGTTCATTTGATATCCTTTCCCCTAACTAGGGAGTAAAAGAGTCATAAAGAACGTTCAACTAAGCAGGAAGCATGCCAAATAAAATAACTTTATTAATTAATAAGATAGATATTTTCATTGTTAGCTATAAACAATGTTCGTCATTTTTGACGATTTTAAAAACATTCAAGACATCTATTTACAAAAAATAATAACCCAACATAACCAAAACAGAGCAACAAAAAAAGCATTAAACACTAACTGACATTATTATATTTTAACTTATTAAAAATTGCACAATGAAAATAATAACCGATGTTTTTCTGTTCTAAATAAAAAAATATTTTGAAATAAATATATTCTATCTGTTTTTCTTATTAACATATTCATTTTAATATTTTTATAGAAATTAATTATTAAATATAAAAGTACTCTTTTTTAGAGTTAAAGGATATCATTAAAAATAAATAACTTTTTTAGCCTATCGATATTGGTACAATTAACCAATTTAAAACAAGCTTTAACATTATTTGAACATTATGATATATAAAAATATTTTAATAGTTATTACTTGTCATGATAAATAACGTATTCAAACCTATCAAAAATATCTGAATTAAACTTTAAACCATTAATACCAATTTAATCTAGACAGGATAATCATAAAAAGACAATAATTAACTTAATAAATAAATAATTTTTTAAAAAAAACTTAAACACATAAATATCAACACATTAAGAAAAAAATAAATAAAACTTAAAATATCTATTTTTTTATAAAAATCATATTTTGATTTTATAAAAATGAATATTTATACAGTTTGTTAATTAATTCAAATCTTATAAACGATTAATAAAACTTATATCACTTTTTATTTAAGACTTTTCTTAGCCTAAATAACTAAGAGTAATATGTACTAATTTCAATTTGCATATATTATTAACCTATAGCTAAATAATACTTGTTCAGTATTCACATGATCTTTGTCTAAATTATCTTTATTACATTGTTCTATTTTTTTAATATAATTTAATACTAATAGAATATTAAAATTTAATAATCAAGATTAGATTATTCGTTGTTGAATAACCACATTAGCCTATCTTATACATAATTATGTTTAGTATTTTTGCTGTTTTCACTCAAACAGCAAAATTGCTATCACACCGTCTTTAAATTAATTGCGGTGTATTTTAACTCTAACGAAGGTACACAAGAGGTGTTTATATGTCATTTAATAAAAAACTAATTTCTGCTGCTGTTCTAGCTAGCTTTGTTTTTGCTGGTAATGCATTCGCTGATGAAGGTAAAAAAAGTGCAACAGTAACATTCAAAGCTCAGCTACGTGAAGCAGCTTGTGATGTTACCTCAACAACTGAAGGCGATACTATCAACTTTGGTATTTTCACTTTAGATACACTACAAGCCGCTGCTGTAGAATCTCAAGTAGGCACAACCAAAGACTTTGACCTTGTTTTAAACAACTGTTCTAAAGCTGCTGATCCAGCAAAAGTTTACGTTTATGCAGACGGTCAAGCATCTAGCTACTCTTCAAAATATTTTGCTAACAAAACAGCAAAATCTTTAGCAGTACAAATTTTCCATGGTAATGATGCCTCAACAGGTACAATCGAGCCAAATAAAGACACTCAATTAACCGGTATTGTTAAAATGGATGAAGGTTCTAATGCTTCTATTCCATTAAAAGCAAACCTAATTTTAACTCAAGCTGGTAAAGACGCTAAAGCTGACATTTTAAATGTTCCAGTAACTTTCAGCGTTTCTTATAACTAATATTTTTTAATTGTTATTTGATAAAAGAGGCTTTAATTAAAGCCTCTTAATTCACAAAAGATAGAGAGCAATAAAAATGGTAGCCAATAAAAATATTTATTTTTCTTCCTTTAAACTAATGCAACTACTATGGCTTATTCCGTTATTATTGCTCTCTACCTCGACCTTTGCTTCAGGCGTAAGTTTGAATGCAACACGTATTGTTTACACTCAAAATGAAAAAAGTGTTTCCATTGGTGCAAGAAACAACACTGATGCCAATTACCTTGCAAAATTCTTTATTGTTAATGAAACCGGAAATAAAACTGTTCCTTTTACACTCTCACCACCATTAGCGAAAATACAAAGCCGATCTAATCAAGAAGTGCGTATTTATGCACAGCCTTCTAATTTACCCACTGACCGAGAATCTATTTATTATTTTCATGCAGTGATGATCCCATCAACTGATGGACCATTAGCAAGTAATGCATTAAGCATCGCTTACGACCACATTATTAAGCTATTTTATCGTCCACAGCATTTACCTATGACACCAGAGAAAGCACGTGAAAGTTTATCATTCAAAGCAAACTCAAATGGTGTAACAGTGATCAATGATTCACCTTATTATATTTCATTAAGTTCCTTAGTCTTAAATGGAACAAAAGTAAACCTAAACCTTGCCAATAAAAATACCATGATTTCGCCTTATCAATCTTTTGATTACTTGGTGCCAGCACAAGCAAGAAAAGGTACAGCTGAATGGATAACAATTAATGATCTAGGAGGCGAGGATGCATTTAAGACAAATATTAAATAACCTTTTTCTTAGGGCTAAGATAAAAAAATATAAAAGTTTAAATTTATATTTAACGATCTTTTCTGTAATTTTAAATTCACTATTTATTAGTGGAAATGTTAATGCATCAACAGATTTAGAAATTATAGGTAATATAAGTAAAGGTACATGTACTATTTCAGCACCAACACAAGATGTTATTTTTAAAAAAAATATTATTACTCATGAGTTAAAAGAAGATGTTGGTGATAAATCATTCACAACGCCATTCACTTTCAAATACCACTGCCAAGATTTTGAAATCAGTGAACCGCTACAGATGCTAGCAATAAAAATAACACCATCTAATGGTACAACGATAAATAGCAACAATATTATTTATCCTACAACAAATACTGTTAATGCCGGTTTCATATTAAGAAGTTGTGATAGTAATAAAAAAAATTGTCACCCTCTTCTTTTTTCACCTCATGCAAATGTTCCTTTTGAAGTGGTTAGCAATGGTGAATTAGAGAGTCAATTTGAAGTCAGTGTTGTAAAGATAGACAGCAACCCAGCCAAAGCAGGTGAATTAATTGCATCCGTTGATTTAACTTTAATTCAACCTTAGCTATATAGGTAATAATAATGAGTTCAATATTTCGTTTTGCCATAGCAACATTATTCCTAAGTGGGATCTCGCCTATATTTGCGGCTGATGATGCAGAATTTATATTCAATGTTACTGTACCCAAAAACACTTGTAATATTATTATTGAAGGTACATCAATAAATAAAGTTGATTTTGGCTCAGTACCTTTAAAAAGATTAGCCAGTGATGCAAATAATGGAAATATAAAGAAGCCATTTCAAGTAAAACTGTCAAACTGTAAAAATACAAGTTTCAGTGGAAATTATCTAAAAATTTCAGGCAATTATGTGAATGATGGTTTTTTAGATTCACCTGAAGGTAAAGACTTTGCAATTCGTATTTCAGACAAAGATGGCGCAAAAGCATCAGATAACGTTTTTTTTGCCAATGACAGTAAAATTTGGACAAATATTTCAGCCAATAATATGAATAAAACATTTTATACCTATGTTATGTGTAAAAAGGGTGTTGCTGATTGTTCTACAAAGACAGAGAACTTAGGTCAATTTAAATCCACAATTACCATCACTTACTTTGCGGATTAACAATAATGCTATCTTCTATATTATCGAAATCATTATCTTTTTTTCTAGTGACTTCATTTCTATTATGGAGCGCTTTCTCATTTTCAGAGGGTATTGGCTTAAATAAAAGTAGGCTTATATTTGGAGAAACAGATAAAAATCAAACCATTGAGATAACAAACGATAATAAGATACCTTATTTAGTTCAAGCATCGATATTAAGTTCGTTGGATGAAACAATATCAAATAAATTTATTGTTACTCCCCCATTATTCCGTGTTGATGCAGAAAGCCAATATACTGTTCGTATTTTTCCTAATGATGTGGGTGATTTACCTAAAGATAAAGAATCTATTTTTTATTTTAAAGCGAGAGCAATTCCACCCTCAACATCTGCAAAGGAAAATACAGAAAAAACAGATCTCGTCTTTATTACAGCAATTATTGTAAAAATGTATTATCGACCAGAAAACTTACCTTCATTAGATGCATCAATATTTAAAAAAATAAATGTAATTAATGAAAAAAATATATGGAAAATAAATAACCCAACACCATATTTTATTACTCTTGTTGATTTTTCTGTTAATCATAAAACACAACAAGGAAGCATTCTTATTGCTCCATTTAAGAACTTAGAAATAAATACTGAAAATAAAGTTTTAACAGAAGCTAGTTGGCGATTTATTGATGATTTTGGTGGTATTTCAGAGAAATACTCTTTCAAAAAAGAACCTTCTGAAGAACTTAATAAAAATATAACTTCAGAAAATAAAACTAAAAATTAATTTATATTTACTCCATGTAAACTTAGGCTCAAGAATAGAAGGTCAAGGTAATGAATAATAGAAAATTTAAAATAAGCCTACTATCCTCTCTCATCATAGTATCTTTTTATTCTCATGGTGAAGACTATTTTGATCCCACAATGTTAGATAGTTTACTTGGTACCGATATAAATAATATCGACTTAACTCAATTTTCAAAAGAAAATAGCATTCCTCAAGGTGAATATGCTATTCAAGTTATTGTTAACACTAATAACTTAGGCGATAAAATGCTGAAATTTATCCCTAATGAAAAAGGGGATATTGTTCCTGAGTTAACACCAAAAATGTTAACTGATTGGGGAGTTAATGTTCCAGCCATCCCTAAGTTAAAAGATTTGCCTCCGGATACTCCAATTACCAATCTTTCTGAATATATTTCAGATGCAACAATGACACCAGATGTCGCAAATCTAAAAATAAAATTTACCATTCCACAAGTTGCTATGTTAATTAAAGCAGATGGTTATATCGATCCCTCTCTTTGGGATAATGGTATTGCCGCACTCTTTTTTAACTATTTTATTAGTGGCGATCGCCAATGGAATAAAGCAGACAATACCGATAAACAAACCAATGATCATGCGTTTGCCAATATTCAAGGGGGATTAAACCTAGGAGTATGGCGGCTTCGATCTAACTTTTCTTATAATTATTCTGATGGCGACTCTGGTCATTCTTCATCAAATCGTTTTTCTAATACTCATATTATGCGCACCTTTGCTGCTATTCGTTCAACGTTGGCAATAGGGGAATTGAGTTCATCTAATGATATTTTTGACAGTATTCCATTTAAAGGGATCCAATTATCATCAAATGATCAAATGCTCCCCAGTAGCTTACGTGGTTTTGCACCTGAAGTAAGAGGCATTGCACAGTCAAATGCGCGTATCACTGTTAGACAAAATGGCTACGTGGTTTATCAAACCTACGTTGCTCCTGGTCCTTTTAATATCAAAGATATTTCTCCTTCAGGTAATGCGGGTAACTTAGAAGTTACGATCACAGAAGAAGATGGCACTGAAAAGATGTTTACCGTAGCATTTTCTTCATTACCTATAATGCAACGTCCTGGAGGCTATAAATATGAAGCGATTGCGGGCCGATATGATGGGGGAATTACAACTAAAAATAAAAATTCAGACTTTATTAGCGCATCAGGAAGCTACGGATTACCTATTAATACGACGCTCTATAGTGGTCTATTAGTTGCTCAAGATTATTTATCTATTGTAGGTGGCCTTGGGATCTCTTTAGGGTCATTTGGCGCTATTTCAACCGATATTACCCATTCAACGGCTCGTCTTAATAACGATTTAGGTACACAACAAGGCCAATCGTACCGGGTACGTTATTCAAAAAGTATGACATCAACAGGTACATCTGTTGACTTAACGGCGCTTCGTTACTCTACACGCTCTTATTTTAGTTTTAGTGATTTTAATAATTATAATTACGATTTAAAAGATGGTTTAGCGCCATGGTTAAACCAACGACAACGCAGTAGTTTTACCACCTCGATTTCACAATCATTAGGTCAATATGGCAGCATTTATGTCAATGGTAGTGTAAGTGATTACTGGGCAATAGATCGTAAAGTAAAACAGTTTTCAATGGGTTATAACAACTCTTATAAATTTATTAACTATTCTGTCGACTACAGTATTGACCGAATTAAAGATAAACAGAGCTGGCCTGAAAATAGACAAATTTCTGTCAACGTCAACATTCCATTTAGCGCATTCTCAAATCATGAGTTAGCTCAAAATATGAGTAGCTCTTATTCTGTCACGCGTGATAATAATAACCGTATGAGCCACAATCTTGGATTAAGTGGTTCAGCTCTGGACAATAAACTGACGTATGGTATTTCTCAGAATTTAGCAAATAAAGGCCAAGGAAATAACGGTAATATTTATAGTAACTATTCAGGCTCTAAAGGTACTGCATCTTTAGGCTATAACTATTCAAGAGACCATCAAACCGTAAATGGTAGTTTTGGTGGCGGTGCAATGCTGCATTCAGGTGGTGTGTTATTAGGTCCTAATATGGGCAACACAACAGCTATTGTTGAAGCCAAAGGTGCTGAAGGAATGGCAATTGAAGGTAATGATAGTGTTATTAACAGTCAAGGTTATGCACTTCATCCTTATGTATCACCTTATCATACCAACTATATCAATATGAATATCAACACATTACCTGAAAATGTCATGTTAAATGAGACATCTAAGATGGTTTATCCAACCGCAGGTGCTGTCGTAAAAGTGAAATTTGATACTCGAGTAGGTTATCAAGCTATTATTACGCTAAAAAGAGCAGATGGTAGTGTCATCCCGTTTGGGGCAAATGCTACATTGCTTGAAGAAAATCCAGAGAATAAAAACACAGGTATTGTCAGCGATAATAACCAACTCTTTATGAGTGGATTGCCAAACTCAGGAAACATATTAGTTAATTGGGGTACTGACAGCCAATTACAATGTACTGCTATGTTCTCTAATTTAGATCAATTGCCTGTTTCTGTTGAAAAACCGATACGCTCATTTGATGCTATTTGCCAATAAAAATGATGATAAAAACGAGGTTCAAGTGAAATTTAATTTAATCAAGTTCGTCTCTTTTTTAGCCCTATTTTTATTACCGTTTCACTCTTATAGCAATAAAAGCTACGGTACGATGACTCTCACCTTGATTGGTGTCGTGGACTTAGCCAAAAATCCAGATCCTAATACACCTCAATATGTTAAAGGAATACTCACAGGAAATACTCTAATTTCTTATCATGAACCTATATATGATGAATATAATAATAACTTAGGTGATTGGTCACCAAGTGAATCCCTAATTGGGATCACTGGAGACGAATATTATTGCTACAATGGTACAAAAATTTTTCAAAAAGTCCCTCAAAGTAACAATAAATTTGGACTGCCACTAACCGATGATAAAGGCAATATAAATATTTACGCCACTCCCACACTAAAATATGAAGTGAGGCCTAATGGGAGCTACTTAAATTCATCCTATTCAGGAACTTTTTTTTCACGTAATAACAATGGATTAGTCAGTAACTATTCCGATATGAATGCCTGTTTCTATCCTCGAAATCAAGAGACTTCCGCGGGTGGCTATAAAAATATCGAAGTCTATAATAATGATCGCTATCCTGTTTATGTGACAGAAAAACTCTCTCCAGGTTATCTTTCTTACAAAGGCGCACCTATTTATGTGGTTACACAAGGCTATTCATCTGAGGCTAATGCAAATTTAAGAATCAACGTACGCGCCAATTTAAAAATTGTTCGAGTTTGCCAAATTAGCAGTGTTTCCAATAATAATATTAACGTTGTAATGAATCGAGAAAATGAGGTTATTCAAGAATCATCATTAACTTATAGTTGTACTGGAGATGGACATCCTGTTTTTATTTCTGCAGTTGTCACTGAAGGAAAAGTCAATGATAGCGAACCAACAAAATTAGTACTAAATAAACAAAATGGCAGTATCACTGACCCTGCACCTTGGGTTTTGGGTAAACCGTTTGTTAATGGAGCCAGCCCTGCTTTATCTTGTAAAGATGTAGGTTCTCAGGATTTATTAAAGTTTAATAACCAAGAGCTCCAGTTACCCGTTATCGCTAAATACAATCAAATGGAAAATTTAGGAATAAAATGGGCTATCTGCTCTGATGACACCGTACAACCTGGGCAATATCGTGGTAAAGCCGTCGTGACGGTTTACACAAAAGTCTGATCAACGGCATTAATAAAACTTAAATAAATTGATAATGATAAGAGCTAAATTAATGAAACAACATTACCCACTTTACTTATTTTTATTGACGATATTGACTGTATTTACAGCAAGTAGCTATGCCGAATCACTCAATAATATTGTTTTTTCATTGCAGAGAAAAACCTATGTAGAAGGTGAAAAAAGTATTTCTGTTGGATTAAGAAATGCAGAGCAATCTCCCTATTTAGTACAAGCAAATATGCAATGGCTAGACAATAATACGGGACAAAAAGATCTCACTAAACGGGATGAAACACCTTTTATTATTACACCTCCTTTGTATAAGTTAATGCCGGGGCAATATTATGAATGGCGACTTCTTTTTGCATCAGATACCAATAAATTGCCGAAAGATAGAGAATCAATCTACTTAGCGCGCTTTTTACTGATCCCATCTGTGCAAAAAAGCAGTGAAGATAACATTAGTATGGCTATTTTACGTGAGTTCAATTTCAAGGTTTATTACCGTCCCAAATCCCTTGAAAAACTCACTATCGAGAGTGTGCAAGATAAAATTAGTTTTAAGCAAGCTGGTAACAAACTCATTGTCAGTAATAACTCACCTATTTTTGTATCAATAGATAAATTAGTCGTTGGTACAGCCGCAATCAATGATGAACAGTTAATTAAACCCTTGCCTCCATTTGGAGAGCAGCACTATCAATTGCCTGATCACATGCCAATTCATACCGAAGTGAAATGGAATTTACTTGATGAAAACTCATTTCCATTAAAAGAACAAATTGCTGACATAAGTTCATCTTAGTTTTATTTCTCTATTTGCAAATAGAGAAAAATATAACCTATTGTTTTAAAAATTTTTTTCTTATAAAAGAGAAGATCTCTTTTCTTTTTTTGATCGTTATTTCATGCAAACAATCTATCGTCTTTAAAAATAAGACTTTTAATAATTTAGTTTTGTGATATAACAAAAGGGTCATTTGTTAGCAGTGACAATCAACAAATCACTGCAACCAACCAAATTCATTTCAATAAAGAGCAAAAAGATGAACATGAACACCAATAACCGACTCTTAGGCCTAAACCTACTACTCCTTCGTTAGGTGGCCGAGCACGTTCATTTTTTTGCAAAAGCCACCAGTAAGGTGGCTTTTTGTTGTGCCCCGACTGGTGGAACTGTTTTTAGGGGAGTTTCTATGATGTTTAGTTTCACCATAAGGATGATGAGTTACAACGTCTTACCAATAAACCACTGTATGGCGATAGCCTCTATCATGCACTCGATAACACAGGGGGCAAAATGAGCCAACAATGGACATCACGATTTGGCCATATCTTAGCAGCCGCAGGCTCTGCAATTGGTATTGGCGCAATCTGGAAGTTTTCTTATGTCGCAGCCAGTAATGGCGGCGGTGCATTTTTAATTGTTTTCTTATTATTTAGTTTTGTTATCGGACTTGCTGTATTACTAGCTGAAAATATTTTGGGCAGTAGTACACATGCTGAAGCTGTTAACGCATTTAAAAAAATGATGGGGCGCAATTGGGTCATCATCGGTGTTATTGGTGTATTCAGCTCTTGGTGTATTTATAGCTTTTATAGTGTTGTCGGTGGTTGGACAATTGGCTATGCCGTTATGGCGGCAACAGGTCAATTGAATATTACAGATAGTGCTGAATTAACTGGTATTTTTACCCACTTTATTAGTGATCCTTTATGGCCTATTTTGGCTCACCTTACCTTTGCTGGATTAACCTGTTTTGTGGTTTTAGCGGGTGTACAACGTGGGTTAGAAAAAGCGGTTAAAATCATGATGCCGATGTTATTTATCATTATGATTTTATTGATTATTGTTGGTATTAGCTTGCCCGGCTCTTCTGAAGGTTTAAAATTATTTCTCTACCCTGACTTTAGTAAGTTAACCCCTCAAGGCGTATTAGATGCGTTAGGGTTAGCCTTCTTCTCACTGTCTATCGGTTTAGGTATTCATATCACTTACAGTGCTTATTTAGCGGACAACAAAGGTATCGCTAACTCCAGTATGTGGGTGGTTATTTTATCTTGTATGGTGTGTGTCCTTGCTGGATTAATGATTTTCCCTGCATTATCTGCCGCAGGCTTAGAGCCAAATGCAGGCCCCGGTTTAACCTTTATGACTATGCCGGTTTATTTTGCCAACTTACCCGGCGGTAATATTTTAGCAGTAACTTTCTTTGTCTTGTTATTAATGGCAGCGTTAACCTCTGCAATTTCATTACTTGAGCATATCGTAGCTTATGTACAAATGCGTTTTCAGTGGACTCGTCGTCGTGCTGGATTAGTCGTTACCGCCTCTATTATGCTGATGGGTATTCCCGTTTCATTATCTTTCGGCCCTATGAGTGATGTGACTTTAGGCGGTAAAACAGTCTTTGATTTGTTGGATTATCTGACGTCCAATATTTTGATGCCACTGTTTGGTATTGCAATGTGTTTGATCTTTGGTTGGTCACGTAGAGCGAATGCACTTATTCCTGAAAACATCACTGGATTAAAACGTCAAAGCTTATTACTGGTATGGCGTTATGTTGGCCCAATTTGTATCGGTATTATTTTAGTTCATGGATTGATTGGCTAAATAAATCCCCTGAAAAACAGTTTATTAAACATAAAGAGAGGGTCAAATAACCCTCTCTTTTTTCTTGTTTTATAACAGCCTTTTACAATCAGGCTTGTTTTATTTTGGATACTTTATATTACTTTTTCCCCTAGCAGCTTTATCAATATTATCCAACCAATCCCATTGCTTGAGGTAGGAACATCGAAATTGCAGGAAGATAGGTCACTAATAACAACACAAGAATAATCACAGCAAAGAAAGGTAATAGTGGCTTAATTACACCTTCAATCTTAATTTCACCTATCTTACAACCAGTAAATAAAATAGGACCAACAGGCGGTGTTATCGTACCTAGTGAAAGGTTAAACACCATCATGATACCGAATTGAACTGGGTCCATACCAAATTGAGTACAAATTGGTAGGAAAATCGGCGTAAAAATTAATACTGCGGGTGTTGGGTCCATAAAGGTACCAACCAACAGTAAAACTAAGTTCATAATCAATAAGATAACTAAAAAGCTATCAGTAAAAGAGAGTAAGCCTGATGCGATAATGGCAGGGATTTTAGTGAATGCCATTACCCAAGACATAATTGAAGATGTTGCGAGCATCAAAATAACAATTGCTGTCATTTTTGCTGTTGCTAAGAAAATAGTAGGCAAATGGTTTATTTTGATATTTTTATAGCACATACCTAAGATTAAAGAGTACACAACTGCAATGGCTGAAGCTTCTGTTGCAGTAAAAATCCCGCCTAAGATCCCACCGATAACAACCACAATCATCATTAAGCTAGGAACAGCATCAAGCACGAGCTTAAATGCTTGTCCTTTCATGGTATTTTTTTCAGCAACATAACCGCGACGTTTAGCAATAAAACCTGCCACTAACATCACACCCAGTCCCCATAAAATACCGGGAATATAGCCCCCCATAAACAGCGCAGTAATCGAAACACTCCCTGCAACCGTTGCATAAACAATCAGTGTATTACTTGGTGGAATTAACATACCCGTTGGTGCTGATGCAATATTCACTGCTGCACTAAAAGCGGGGTCGTAATTTTCTTTCTTTTGAATTGGGGACATGATGCCACCAATCGCAGCAGCAGAAGCAACACCAGAGCCACTAATTGAGCCAAATAGCATATTTGCAACAACGTTAGTTTGTGCTAAAGGTCCCGGTAAAAAGTTACTGACTAACTTAGCGCAGTTAATTAAGCGAATAGCGATACCGCCGTTATTCATTAAGTTACCCGCCAGAATAAAGAACGGGATTGCTAAGAGTGCGAAAGAGTCTAGCCCCACGAATACTCGCTGAGCTGATGTTAAAATAGCGCCGTCAAAAGGCAATATCATTGCCATGGCGAAGAAAGAAGAGAGTCCAATACTGACGCTAATTGGTGTACCAATAAATAAGAGAAGGAATGCACCAATAAACATGACTAGGGCAACAACAATTGCAATATCCATGGTTACACCTTTTGCTTTGAAGAAAGTTGTCTAACCAATCCATATTGGTTATATAAGCAATAAAAAACTGAGAGAACACCGCTTATAGGTATAGCTGCATAGATAACCCCGATAGGGATTTGCAGTGCCGAATCAAGTTGTCCCATTTGGCGACTCATACCGATGTAGCCACCAATAGTGAGCACCAATAACACAAAAACAGTTGTGGCGAACTCACCTAAAATTTCAAGGCAAATACGAATTTTATGAGGCATACGATCACGCATGAACGTAATCGCGATATGTTCACGTAATCCAAATACATAAGCACTACCAATTAAAATTAACCAAATAAATAGGTAGCGAGAAAGTACTTCACTGACTGCGCTAGGATCATTAAATAGGTAACGAGTCACAACTTGGTAAGTCACCAGTATCGTCATTAAACCCACAAGAAAAATACAAAAATAAGCGACGATGGTATCTATTTTTTGCTTAATACTCGTTAAAAAAGTATAAAAATCCTTTTTTGCAACAGGCGTATTAGCGTCGTTTGGAGAGGGTAAATTCTCTGAAGGTTCCATGGTTGATCCTTATAATAGGGGCTAAATATTTAGCCCCTTGTAACAAACGGCATTAATTGGCTAATGCGCGGATCTTATTATAAATATCTTTCTGTTCTGGTGTGGTCAGCATTGATTCTTGTAGCGGTTTACAACGCTCTTGGAATGGCTTGATATCAACCTCAGTAAATGTTGCACCTTGGCTAATAGCAGATTGTCGAGCCGTATCTAACGCTTGGTTAAAGAGATCAAACTCAGTAACCGTACTTTCTTTTGCTAACTTACGGAAAGTCGCCTGATCTTCAGGGCTCATCTTGTTTAAGAATGCTTCATTCGCGATAAGTAAGTCGGCAACCATGACGTGGCGGGTATAAGAGAAATGAGGTGCAACTTCATACTGTTTCAAGTCAGCATAAGTGATTTCGTTATTCTCTGCGCCATCAAGAACACCTTGTTGGATAGCGGAATAAACTTCACCCTGTCCCATAGGAACACCTGTTCCACCCATGCAAGACAGCATTTTCACCATGGTGTCAGATTGCATAACCCGGATCTTTCTTCCTTTCATGTCTTCAGGTGTTTTAACAGGGGTTCCTTTCACATACATACTACGAGCACCCGCGGTATAGGCAGTAAGTACCTCAAAACCATTTCCTTTGGTTGAGCTAAATAGGCCATCTAACATATCACCTGTAAAAACTTTTCTTTGGTGTTCTGAGTCGTTATAGATATAAGGCATCGCCAGAACAGAGAAGTTTTTGTTGTAGTTTTCAACAAGAGGGTTAGCAACCACAGCCAATTGAATAGCTCCTGATTGAACTAATTCAAGAGCAGCACGTTGGTCACCCAATAATTCATTAGGATGAATTTCGAGTTTATATTTCCCCCCCGTAGCAGCTTCTAATTTTTGACTGAAATCTTCCAATGCTTTGAATTGAGGATTTTTTTCAGATTGGTTAAAAGCTGTTTTCAAAATAACAGGACTATCTGTTTTGTCATCTTCACCGCATCCCGCTAAAAAAAGACTAGCGACTACAACGGTGCTGATAAGAGATAACTTAGGCAAAACATTCATTGTATGCATGTGAACCCCTTATGGGTTTGCGTATTTTGATAGTGTTAATGCTACTTGAATTTGACGATATTTCAGTGATCGAATTCAAGAAAATGAAATGGCGTTCCTATTTTTTGAAAATAGATAACCATTTTTATATTTTTGATTTTATAAATAAAACAACTTATTGATATAAAAGAATTAAACTATCTAAAAAAGATAATTTAGCGGTAAAAAAATAGAAAATATATATTCTAGAATAAACTACAAACTCGTTTGAAATCTGAATTATTGGCTACTTATTGAGCGGGGAAGTAGCCGATAATCATATTTAGAATGGGGAATAATAGGATGAAGATCCTAGTTATTATTATTGGGTTGCCAGCCAAGTTTTGCTGATTTTAAAAACTGCCTTTTTAATTTTCTGCGAAGCATTTACCTGACAAGTAGGTCGATGAACTTCTCCAGGATAAAAAATGGCAAAATCCCCTGTATCAAGTAATAATCGGGTTGTAATAGGTGGGTTATCTAAGAAAATCAGATCTGGTTTTGTTTCTTGATATTGATGAGGATAAGTAATCGTTGTGCTGGTAGAGATCATCTCTTGCCCCTTAAGCACAACTTGAATATCAAGATAATGATCATGAAACTCACTTTTTAAGTTTTCTTCACGATCGGTAGTCGGTGTGGAAATAATATAAAAAACATCATTATTAATAATGTTATATGTCCCTTCACTCTTCTCTTGCAAAGCATTTAACGATAACTCTTCTTTAGTGAGTAATTTTAACAGTGCAGGCGGCAGCATTGTTGCATCAAGTTGCTTTAAATTTCCAGTGATCATCAGGTTACCCTCTTAAATCCGTGTTTAAATTTAATTACAAAGCTGCCATTGCTTCTTTAGCAAGAGCGCCTATTTTTTCCCATTCTTGATTATCAACAAGATCTGAAGGCACCATCCATGTACCACCGCAAGCAACAACTCGAGATAATGCGAGATAATCTTTCACATTATTGGCATTAACTCCGCCAGTCGGCATAAAAGAGACGGGGTAAACGGCACTCAATGCTTTAAGCATGCCAATACCACCAGAAAGTTCTGCTGGGAAAAACTTCAACAGATTAATACCTAGTTCCATTGCCTCTTCAACTAAACTTGGCGTGTTAATACCAGGAATAATAGGAATATTTCTTTGCTGGCAATACTGCACAATACGAGGATTAAATCCCGGACTCACAATAAAATCCGCACCAGCTTCAATGGCCTGATCAACCTGTGCTTTCGTTAATACAGTACCGGCACAAATGATCATTTTCGGGAATTCATTTCTTAACTGGCGAATAGCCTCTGCCGCCGCGGGTGTACGAAAGGTTATTTCAGCACTAGGCATACCGTTTTCAACTAATGCTTTACCCAATGCGACAATATCATCTGCATTTTTAATTGCGATAACAGGAATAATTTTTAGTGCCGAAAGTTGTTCAAGTAATGTTGACATAGTGTGTCTCGTTGAATGAATAAGTGGCGCTTTTATTGAGGAATGTGGCATCGCGACTACTGGGATAATCGCACCACGATGTTGAATAACCGTACTTGCAAGTAAGTGTGCATAACACGCAGACTCCACGGCGGACTTACTCGCTAACCGCATAGCAAGATAGCCTGCACTGAATGAATCACCCGCAGCAGTTGTATCAATGACACTTTGTTTATTGAGTTTTATGGCAGGAACTTCTTCACAATATCCTTGCTGTATAATCAGGCAAGGCTCTGCACCTTTTTTAATCACGATTTCACCAACACCAAACGCAATCGCTCTTGTCACACATTGCGCTTCTTCGCTATCCCCCCAAAGAAGAAATTCATCGTCTAATGTAAGAAAAGCCAAATCAGTGAGCGATAAAACAGCTTGATAGGCTTTTTGCGCAGCATCGAGACTTTCCCATAATCTTGGGCGGTAGTTATTATCAAAGGCAATTTTCACACCTTTATCTCGACACTTAGCTAATTGTTGTAAAAGCTGTTCTCTGTCTTCAGGAGGTAAAATAGCTAAACTAATACCACTTAAGTAGATATAGTCAAAATCAAGTAGTTGCTGAAAAATCATTGAGGCTTTTGGTGATCGTAACCAATATCGTGCGGCGGCGTCGTTACGCCAATAATGGAAAGTACGCTCTCCTTGGTTATCCGTATTTATGAGATAAAGTCCGGGTAATTTATTGTCTAATCTCTGGACTAATTCAGTATGTACGCCTTCTTTTTGCCATTGCTCTAACATGGCACTACTCATTGGATCCGTACCTAACGCACTTACATAATGAACAGATAAATTGGGATTTGCGCGAGTCAAATAAACAGCAGTATTAAGAGTATCTCCTCCAAAATGGCGCACAATATTCGCCTGACTTTCGGATAGTTCAATCATACATTCGCCAATAACAGCCACATTGATAGCCATAGCGCTTTCCATTTTCACATTAGCAGTAAGGTCATTTTATTTTAAATCGATTCAATTAAAAAGATTTAAAACAACATTTCATTAATTTTGTGATATTGTCATTGTTTTCAAAATACATAAGAAAGTAAGTTTAAAGAAGATCTATAAAAAGCCATAAAGTACTTATCATGTTATCGCGTATTCAGATACCCAATAACATATACAAAACCATGACGGCTATTTATCTCTATTTACTTTAAATTCAAAGTGATACACATAAAAAAATATCATATTTAGATATTTTTTATTTAAAAATACTGTGATTAACAACACGTTACATGATGAAAAAACGTTAACCTTATTGAATCATCATCGCTAATCGCTATAATTTTTGTGGTATTTCAAATATAATGAAACAATAAATCATTTTTTAGGACTCACAATGTCTGAAATAGAAAACACTCCTGATTCAGTTTCCTCTGTACTCAAAGTATTCGCTATATTACAAGCACTTGGCGAGGAAAAAGTGATTGGTGTGACAGAGTTATCCTTACGGATCATGATGTCTAAAAGCACCGTCTATCGTTTTTTACAAACTATGAAAACGTTAGGATATGTTTCCCAAGAAGGTGAAACAGATAAGTATTCTCTTAACTTAAAATTATTTGAGTTAGGCGCAAAAGCACTTGAAAACCAAGACTTGATTAAACTTGCTGATGAGCAAATGTATCGCCTTGGAAAACTAACTAAAGAAACGCTTCACCTCGGTACATTAGACGAAGACAGCATTGTTTATCTGCATAAAATAGACTCTGAATACAATTTACAGATGTATTCTCGCATTGGTCGTCGCCGTCCGCTTTATAGCACTGGGCTAGGTAAAATTATGCTGGCTTGGCTTCCAGAAACGGAAATTCGCGCTATTTTGGCTAATGTGACCTTTGAACCTTTTACAAAATACACACTGAAAGATATCGATGCCTTACTTGTTGAATTAGAACAAGTTCGCAAACAAGGTTACGCAGAAGATAAAGAAGAAATGGAACATGGCTTGCGCTGTTTTGCTGTGCCTATTTATAGTCGTATGGGCAGAATTATTGCCGGTCTCTCTTTATCTCTACCTTTAATTCGTTTCCAAGAAGAAAATAAAGTTGCGTTAATCGCGCAATTACATGAAGCGGCAGCAAATATTTCTGCTGGATTAGGTTTCCACGACTACCCTTTTAGCTACACAGACACCAATGTCTTGGCTGAAAATATTTAAAAATTAAGCCTAACTCTTTGTTTATAATGAAAATCCATTAATAATATATTGATGGATTTTTTATTTCTCTTTGTCATAACGCACCCTGTAATTTCGCTTTATAAAGTTTAAAAATAGTTCGGCTATTCACAACCAAGAAAAGGCTTTCTTGTACTATTCCACCAATTGAACCTGCCCAAATATTATGCGTTAACCAACATAACGTACTGGTTAACATACATAATCTAAGCAAAATGCCGTTAAAGCGAAATAACGCATAGGTTGTTAACGTCGTCGCAAATAACGTTAAGAATTGTATTGGATGTATGATTTTGGGGATCACTAGAAACCATGCTAAAGCAATAAAGATCAACATGATCCCAATATTACGCGAATAGCCCGATACCCAATTTCGGATTGCACACAATAAACAGTTAATGGCTCCTACTGTTGAGCCTATCAAAAAGAAATGGATAGACATCAAAAGGCCATTGAGCGTAAGCTGAAATCTCAGTTTGCTATCTTGTCGTTGCATAAAGGCAGTTGCACCAATAAGGCACCCCAGAACACCAATACCTTGGGCAAACCAATAGTTATCAAAAAACATGCAGCCCCCTTATTCCCAGCTCAACGAAAAAAGGCGCCTTTTGGCGCCTTCTTCAACAATAGCGTATTAACGCGCTAACCAACCACCATCGACTGCGATGGTATAGCCATTAACATAATCAGAAGCCGAAGATGCTAAGAAAACAACAGGCCCCATCATGTCACTTGGAACACCCCAACGCTCAGCCGGAATACGCTCTAAAATAGCCGCATTACGCTCTTCATCAGCACGTAAAGCCGCAGTGTTATTTGTTGCCATATAGCCCGGAGCGATGGCATTAACGTTAATGCCTTTACTTGCCCATTCGTTTGCTAACAAACGGGTTACACCCATAACACCACTTTTAGATGCGGTATAAGACGGCACACGTATGCCACCTTGGAATGAAAGCATTGAGGCGATATTAATAATTTTACCGCCTGTACCTTGAGCAATAAATTTTCTAGCCACCGCTTGAGACATGAAAAAGAGACTTTTAATATTGAGATCCATAACATCATCCCAATCTTTCTCTGTAAAATTAATCGCATCTTCTCGGCGAATAATACCGGCATTGTTGACTAAAATATCAACGTGTCCGAAATGAGCGACGGCTTTATCCACCAGCTTTGGCAACTCATTTGTTTTACTCACATCAGCTTGTAAACTTAAAAAACGACGACCAAGTGCTTCAACTTCAGTGATAGTCTCTGTCGGTTCAACAAGGTTGATCCCCACAATATCACAACCCGCTTGAGCAAGACCTAATGCCATACCTTGGCCTAAACCTGTATTACAGCCAGTTACAATGGCGACTTTACCTTTCAGATCAAATGCATTCAGGATCATACTATTACCTCGAATATAGGAAATATGTACCACCAATTCATATACTTAGTGGCGACTTTATTATGAGTAATACATTTATCTGATTAGCGCAGATCGCGAACCGCAACGTGGTCCATATCGCTAAAGACCTGATTCTCACCCACCATACCCCAAATAAAGGTATAAGCTTGTGTTCCAACACCTGCGTGAATAGACCAACTTGGTGAAATAATGGCTTGTTCGTTATGAACTAATAAATGGCGAGTTTCATCTGGTTTACCCATCATATGGAATACCGCAGCATCTTCTTTCATATTGAAATAGAAATAGACTTCCATACGACGTTCATGTGTATGACAAGGCATGGTATTCCAAAGGCTTCCTTCCTCTAGCTGAGTCATACCCATTACTAATTGGCAGGTTGGTAATACATTAGGAACTAAATACTTATAAATAGTACGACGATTACTGGTGCTTGCATCCCCTAATGTTTCAGGAGAAGCCTGATCTTGTGTGATTTTACGTGTTGGGTAAGTAGTGTGTGCAGGTGCGCTGTTATAATAGAATTTAGCGGGATGTGCAGGATCAACGCTCTTAAAACTTACTTCACGAGCGCCTTTTCCTACATAAAGCGCTTCTGCTTTACCTACTTCATAGTTTGTGCCATCAACCGTAATCACACCTGCGCCACCAATATTAATAAGGCCTAATTCACGGCGCTCTAGGAAATAGGTGACACCAAAAGACTTACCTAACTCATTAGAAAAAGTGAGTGTAGAGTCTACTGGCATAATTCCGCCAAATACAATTCGGTCGATATGACTATAAGTCATTGTCAGTTTATTAGGGCTAAAAACTTCTTCTATCAGAAACTCGCGGCGCAGGCCTTCTGTATCTAGTTGTTTGGCATGGTCGCTATGAATACTTTGACGAGTTTGCATAATGAACCTCAATTCCTAGCCTTGATAGGCATTAATGATAATGTGTGAAAATGCATCACTTTTATAGGGACACGATATCAATAAAAAACAAAACCATCAATAAAAATATAAAACATTGTTTTATTTTTCTGAGCATATCGTTCTTTTTATAGGGAGAGACCATTTTTTACTTCTTAAATAAAAAAAGAGCCACTCAAATGAGTGGCTCTCGACTTAACTGATAATGACTTACTTATGGATACTTGATGACTTTATTTATAGCTCTGTTTAATTTCTTTAGAAATCGCTAACCCACGTTTCGCTTCTTTCTCAGCAAGTTCAACGGATAAACCGATATAAGAACGAGGATCAAGCATTGCCTTAATTTCATCAGCATTAAAGGCCGCCGTAATGGTTTCATTCTTCATCAGGTTAGTATAAAAATCTTCACCATCTGCTGCCGTTTTAATGGCCTCTTCATATAACAGTGAATGCGCTTTATCTTTACCCAATTTTTCTGCCATTTTCATCATAACGTATTCGGTATTATCTAATCCCTTATTTCTCATCACGTTATGTAGCATTCTCTCTTCATGAGGAACGATGGTTCTTGAAAGCTCTTCTGTTCTTAATAAAATTTCTGTTGTTAATTCTAATGCTTCTTCAATTAAGCCATCGAATAACATATAAGAACTGCTGTCACCTTCATAAGGTCTTACCGCAGAGTACATTCCCACATTAGGTAATGAGTACAGTTTCTGTGAGTTAGCAATAATACCTTTCGCTAATTTTGGATTAATTTTATGAGGCATCGTGCTACTACCCACAGTGCCTTTTGTAAATCCTTCAGAAACCTCAGCAATTTCTTCTAATGTCGTGCTATAAACTTCTTCACCAATTTTATGACAGATATTTGCCATCAGTGCCAAGTTCATCATGTACTCTAATTTATGCGTACTTAGGTTACGTGATGGTACTTCCATTGCTTGCATACCCACTAATTCAGCAACGCGTTTTTGTACTTTCATCCCAACTTCAGGCATTGAGTTAAAAGCACCTACTGCGCCACCCATCATAATGGTGAATACACGTTTCTCACTCTCTTTCATGCGCTGGTAGCAATCAATAAAATCGCTGATCCACACTGAAACTTTATACCCGTAAGTGATAGGAATAGCATGACGACCGTGTGTTCTACCTGCCATTACCATATGTTTTGTTTTTTCAGCGAGATTTGATAAGTTTTCAATAATTTCGCTCAACAATAACATGAACTTATCGTGTACAGTTTTCATCATATACAGCTGTGAGCTTTGCTGTATATTTTGCGTGGTAATGCCGTAATGCACATATTTACCACTCTCTTCAGAGCATGCATTCACCAGAACTTTTAAGAAAGGCACAAAGCCATGACCGATTTTTTGATAAATGCGGTTCATCTCTTCGAAATCGATATTCTCAATAATCGCCTTTTCTTTAATTTCATCTGCGGCAGACTGTGGAATAAACCCGTATTCAGCTTGTGCTTGCGCTAACATTGCTTCAAACATCAACCAAGTTGAATATTTAGCTTCATTGGACAGCAGATTTTTAATACCGCGATCGTCGATTGTTTTACTTTTAGAATCGTATAACGCTCTCATCATGTATCCTTTTATTTCTTCATTGCTTCATCAACAGCATTGCGAACAAATTCGACTTTAGGGCCATAAACAACATGGACATGGTTTGCTGCTGGAAAGAAGAATGCTGTACATCCAGATCCCAACATTAATTCTTTATCTATTTGATTCACTTCATTAATATCAATACGTAATCGTGTAATACAGTTATCAACATTACGAATATTTTGTTTACCACCTAAGGCTTTAATAAGGATCTCTGCGATTTCGCCATAACGTTTTTCTTTGATTAGCGTATTTTTCATATTGCTTGATTCTTCTCTACCCGGTGTTTTGATATCGAATTTGACGATAGCCCAGTAGAAAATGAAGTAGGTCACAACAGCAAGCGCACTACCAATCAGCACTAAGAAGATCCAGTTAGTGTGTTCGTACAGTAAACCAAAGATGGTGAAGTCAAAGACTGTGCCTCGGATATAACCGATCGCAACACCAGCAAAAGAGAGCAGAACTGCACCAATACCCACGATAATCGCGTAAATTAAATACAGTAACGGTGCGATAAAGACGAAGGTAAATTCAAGAGGTTCGGTAACGTTACCTAACATTGCAGTTAAGACCATCGTCACCAGCATTGATTTAACTTCAGCGCGATTCTCTTTTTTCGAGGTTTTATAAATTGCTAATGCAATCGCAGGGAACAGGAACAGCGTCACCAACATTTGTTGCTGAGCCATAAAACGCGTCAGGCTTGGCATCATTGCCCAATATTCACTGCTTGGTCCTTGGTTAAATAACACTTCTGTCATTGCCGGAACAACGCCCACATAGGTTTGTCCATCAATCACATAAGAACCACCAGCTTCAGTAAATCTAAACAGTACGTTCCAGACGTGATGTAAACCGAATGGAATAAATAGACGTTCACCGCCCGCAGTAAAGAAAGGCCCGACAGGACTTAAGAAGACTACCGAGAGCTTAGTTAAGCCCATCACTAATACTTCCCAAATAAATGGTAGTAATGCACCTACGCAGATCATCAATCCGACCATAATAATGGCGACAGATTTTTTCCCTGAGAAGAAGGCAAATGCAGTCGGTAATTCGAGGTTATAGAATTTATCCGTTGCCCATGCGGCGATTAATCCTGTGATAATCCCCCCTGCGGCACTGATATTCATGGTTTGTATACCAAGCACCTTGATTTGCCCCACCTGCGTCATAATCGCTGGATCAGCAAGCTTTCCTGTCAATACCAGCCAGATATTGATAGTGCTTATCAAGGTTAAATAGCCGACAACGGAGGCAAAGACCGCTATCCCCTTATCTTTGTGGCTCATACCGTATGCCACACCCATCGCAAATAAGAGTGGAATATTGTCAAACACTACACCGGCAATAGTACGGATACTGACTAATAGAGCATTGACTGTTTCATTTCCTAAGAAAGGAAAGCGTGCAATCATATAAGACTGAACTAAAGCACCACTGATCCCTAAGATCATACCAATAGGTGCCAATACGCCGATAGGCAGAAGTAAGGTTCTACCAAAGCGCTGAATAGATTCGCTGAACTTTTTCCTGGCCATATTTTTTTCCTTATGACTTCTCGAATATAAAAGAATTACCGAGGTACTCTATCTTAGGGATTATAGGAAATGAATGACGTACTGGTTTTAAATATTATCTCAGGTCATACTTTATGACTTAGGTCTTTTTATTAATTATCGGCTTTATAAAGAGCAGTGAATAAATCATATTATTCTATTAAATAATATTTATTTTAGGACTTGGAAGTAAGATTGAAAAGAAAGGCTATTTTAGAATAAGCGATGATTAATCTAGTGAGATATATTAATACTCTTCACGCTTTAATCATTAAAAATGAGGATCTAATAAATCATATAGGCACTGTTATCTCTTTTTAAAGTAGATTTTCCAATTCATTAATCAGTAAATCCACCAGCATAAAAAAGCCAATACGGGATTTGGTATCATCTTTTTTAGTATCATGATTATCAGCAAAACAAAATAGAGCATGAGTTGCATAAGTGGTTAATTCATTGGTGTTAAATGCTGTCATACTAATAATATTGGCATCTTTTAACTGCACAATTTTTGCTGTCTCAATGATTTTCTTGGTACCACCAGAAAGCGAGATAAAGATAACCGTATCGTCTTCATTAACAAGGCGTGTAAACGAATCAGATAAGTTGTAATCATTAATAAAAAAGCAATGTAGACCTAATGCAAACAATAGATGTTCAAGGTAATACCCTACCGCTTTGCTCGTACCTCTTGCGACAATAAAAATATTTCTAGAATGGCGTAAGGTTTTCGCGCACTCCTGAATTTGCTCTTCATTTATTAAGGTAAATGTTTTATGGATATTTTTTTCTAATTGTTTTTTATAAGACGCCGCATTAGTTTTTTCGACTTTATTTCTCGTTAAAATATAATTATTAATTTGGAATTTAAGCTCTTTAAATCCACTAAATCCTAACTTTTGCGATAAATTAATGATAACCGTTTTTGATACAAAGGTTTTAGCGACTAAATCATTAATATTTAAATACGGAATATCCGCAATATTATCGGTGAGATATTTTAATACTTTCTTTTCGCTGATGGTTAAATTGTCATAATTTTTTAAAAAATCCAGCATATCTCACCCAATAAATTAATCTAAAACATCTTATGAAAACAGCACGCATCCAAAAAGCAGTTCTGTTCTTTTTGCGAATTTATGTGAAATAAAGTGCATAACGAGTATACGTTAAATCATACAGTTATGTAGGATCAGAGTGGTATTTTGTGAATTAGGATAATATTGAGCCCATTTTTTAATGAGCTCAATACGTGTTATTCGTTACCCCAGCGATTAAGAAACATGGCAATATCATCAATGCGTTTTTTATCAATACCCGCTTCTTTTGCCATCTCTTGCTGTGCGTTCTCACTAATTTCTTCGTTATTCATTAATCGAGTAAGTAGCAACTGGAAGTAGAGAGCAAGTGCATCTTCTTCTGCTTCAGCAACTGGCTCTGTCGATTCCATCGCATACTCTTCGACCATATCATAATATTTAAAGTGGATTTCATTGTTCATAAGTTATCCCCAAGGATTAACGTTTATACTCGCCATATTCGAATTACCAAGAGTATATCTCTATATTCGCCTCTTAACCTAAAATTCGCTATCATCCACTTCCTTCTTTTTTGCGGATAAGCTGATGTCTACGATTATCGATACTTTTATTGCCCCACCTTGCCATGATGAAATCGAGATCCTTTATCAAGACGAGCACTTAGTCCTTATCAACAAACCAACTGGATTATTGAGCTTATCAGGAAAAAATCCACAAAATATAGACTCAGTACATTATCGATTAGTGAAGCTATTTTCAGGATGTACTCTTGTTCATCGGCTTGATTTTGGCACATCAGGATTGATGATTGTGGCACGCAATAAAGCAATCAATGCCCTTTTGTGTCAACAATTTAGCCAGCGCAGTGTAACCAAAATATATAATGCACTACTGTGTGGATATTTGGGTGATAGTGAAGGAATAATCGATGCGCCGATTGCAAAAGATCCCGCTCTGTTTCCACGAATGTCGATTTGCTCTATTAATGGCAAACCAGCACGCTCTCGTTATCGCGTTATTGAGCGTTTTTATCATACGTTAGAAGATGGAAGGTTGTTGCCTTTAACACGAGTACAATTCATGCCTGAAACGGGAAGGACGCATCAACTTCGTATTCACAGCCAGTTTATAGGGCATCCTATTTTAGGTTGTGATTTATATGGTGGGTGCGATAGGGGTTTCATTGAAGGAATGGAAGGAACTGAACGGACTCCGCGATTGATGCTTCATGCGAGTGAACTTCATTTTGTTCATCCCATTAGCCAAGCACCAATAAAAGCGCATAGCAAAAGCCCGTTTTAAAAATCGATAATTACAGTTTAAGTGCTTTTACTGTTTCATCGATATCAAGTTCATCTTCAGTAAAAACTATTTCAGTTCCGTGCATTGTGGTGATCGCAAGCTTTCTTAACGTGCGCATATTATTAGAGTCATCCGCTGATTTTGGTCTGATACTATTCATTAAAGTACCGACAGAAAGTACGGTGTTTTCTTTATTGATATGCGTATCTGCGGACACTTCTTCACTAAAAATTCGAAATGATTTAATAGATGCCAGTTTAACTCGTTCACCTGCAATATAAACATATTTGCTATCTGGGATCACTTTCACCGCGTAAGCCGATAGGCCTTTGGTATTTGTGGTTGGTTCAAACGTGACATTGGCATCTGTTTTTATCAAAGCAGGGTTGGCAACTTTAATCACATGAAAATAACGGTTATCACCGTTTTCATCTTTAATAAATCCAAAACCTTTATCTTCAAACCACTTTGTGATTATTCCGTTCATTGCCATTATCGCCTACTTAATCGTTTATCTACAAAAATTTCCAGATGCAGTATAAAGCACAATGCTTATACAGACTATGCCTTTGAGCTAATAAGCTACTTTGCTTATTACCACATCAAATCATCTGGGATTTTAAAATCAGCATAAGGATCGTCTTCATCTTGTTCTGTCTCGCTAAGTGCGTTATTCAACAAGATACAGTCCACATCTCTTTGTGTAATCTTATCCGCAACACTGGCTGGAATAATTGCGTATTCCGTTTTATCCGCATTATCCAGACGAGCAATCGCGAGACGTCCACTCATCAATTGAGATTGTGTCAGTTTATCCACCACGATATTCTTAATCACATTATTGTCAGTGAAGTTAAAATCAATATCACCTTTTGCTGGCGTAATTCTATTCATCTCAATAAGTTGCTTAACTTGCGCTTTATATTCTTTAGATAAAGTGGCTTGTTTTTGTTGCTCACTAAGCAGTTTATCGCGTTCAAGTTGGGCTTTTTTATTTTCTTCTACGGCTTCTCTTGCTTCTCGTGCTTGAACACGTGATTTTTTTGCCGTTCTTTGGACTTTTGCCATTTTTTTACTGGTCACAAGCCCTGCTTTTAACATTTGCTCTTGTAAGGTAAGTTTTGCCATTTTTATGCCTAAATCTGCTAAATAATTTTTGAAATTATACCTGTAATTTCTAAGAGTGCATTAGATTGTAAGATTAGTGGTTTATTGAGAGAAATTGGAGTTGTGAAATTTGAACCTATCCGCGCATTCAGAGTATATTGGAAAAACTATTATCAAACTTTCTTTTATAACAGGTAATACTAGCAATGGCTCTGATCCCAAAAAACTATGCACGGTTGGAAAGTGGCTACCGTGAAAAAGCACTGAAAATCTACCCATGGGTATGTGGACGTTGTGCGCGTGAGTTTGTCTATTCGAACTTACGTGAACTAACCGTTCATCATATTGATCATGACCATACCAATAACCCAGAGGATGGCAGTAACTGGGAGTTATTGTGTCTATTTTGCCATGATCATGAACACTCTAAATACACAGAAGCAGACCAATACGGCACGACCGTTGTCGCTGGTGAAGATGCACAAGATGATGTAGGTGCAGCCACTTATAATCCTTTTGCTGATTTAAAGTCGATGCTCAATAAGAAAAAATAGTGAATGTAAGGTCTGCTTTGGTGCAAAGCAGACTGTTTTATTGATCGTGTAAAAGAGTCGTGAATACGCTATTTAATTTGCTAAAGCCTATTGGTAATCAATACTTATAATAGCTGTCGCATTAGCGCTGCCTCCTGTTGATTGTGATGCTGGTAGTGTTCGATAATAACTAGCATCAAAATATATCCTATCAGACGAAGTGACAGCATTAGCATCTCCTTTGGTTTTTGATGGAGAGTTTATCGGCTGAAAGAAAGGAACGGGTATATAATTTCCTGTAGATTGACCAAATGGTAATGATCTTAATTGGAGCGAGTACCCTTTAGCCGCATTTCCTGGTGTTAGTTTTATTAAGCCTAATTGATTTGATGGATCAGCTTCGTTATCTGCTTGTGATGGAAAAATGGTATAAGAAACTCTCACACCAGATTGACAATTTAATCGAAGATCAAACTGTACTGGGTTAGTTGTGCTACCAACATAAGGACCTGAAAAGTCTCGATTAGAAACTCGACCTAAATTTACATTTTTAAATTTATCTTCAGTATAAATATTGCAGGTATTTATTAAAAAACTGACACTTCTCAATGAATAAAAAATAGTAAATAAATGATCCGAAGGCTTTTTAATAGGATTAACACCATCAGCAAAGTAAAAGTAAATGTCTTCCATAGTTCCTCCCCATCCCCAATTAGTTTCTCTAGAATATTCATCCGTTTGATATCCATACATCACCGCACTACTAATATTAAAATCATCAAGAGTGAGATAGACCGGATTACTGGCTGTTGCATCTAAAGCGAGAGGAAATGGTGTCATTTCTGTTTTACTTAATGCCTTCCCTGTGAAATATTGCGTTTCACCTAACGGAGAGGTGTATGTGACTTCTGCGCCATAATAAAACTTTCCAAGTGTTAACGTTCTTTGCAAATTAGGGTGTGTCGATGAATATCTTGGCTCTAAGCTTCTAATCGGAACAAGTACAGGCATAACTGTTACAGGGCCTGTACATTTCATTCTCCAATTTGCGGCGTTCGTTGTATTTTCTGCAGTTCTAAAGGATGCATTAACTTGGTTAACGGGAAAAGGATAGTTACCATTATTAACCCCAGGGATAGGAGTTCCATTAGGAAATTCTGCATAAGGTCTAAAAATAGAACCAGACTCTCTTTTGCAATTAGCGGCAAAAGAAGAAGTACTAATAAAAGGTAAAAGAAAGGCTATGCAGAATGATAAAAAAGAAATATTTTTTAATAAGTTCATTATAGTCAATCCTTTATCTTGAATTACAAGGGAGTGTAAGTTGATTAATATAAACGGGCTGTGCCTCATTATCTTCAACATCAGGGATAACGTAATCTACAGTGCATGATTGCCCAGCTTGCTTACCCCAATTGATTATTAATTGCCCTTCTTTTTCTAATCCAGAGGCATACAATGTATTCGCTTGTCCCATCATTCCTACAGAACGCCCATCTTTTGTTTTTACACTGGCTCCAATAGGTATTTCGGAATGTTCGACAGTAATTAATACTTTTTCGCCAATCACTGTTTCAAATTTAACTTTAGCGATTGCACCACGATAAGGCACAATATTAGTCGATGTGGATAATAAATCTGTTTTCGCAGAAATACCTTGAGGATCAAGAGAAATTGTATTTCTTCTATAAGGATTTATATAAGGAACAACAGCGTAACCAAATGAATCAATATAGACATTAGAGGCACTATTTACTTTTGCACCTTCAGCCCCTTTTGCTTCAACTAAGGCAAGTGAATCATGGGTATATTGACCCAATGTCAATCCATTCCTATGTACAACTAGTGAGCCCATCATATTACCGGTGTATTGTTTAAAATGGTTTCCTTGATTATATGTCGCTGTAAATTGCCCTTTACTGGTATTTTTAGATGCAGCGCCAGAAAAGCTTTTATTCTGATGTGAATCTTGAGCAAAAGCTAAAGACATATTCAATGAATTATCATAAAAAGATCCATTTAAACCCACTTGATTACTCGTTCCTGAGCTTTCGGAATAATTAGTAGAATTAGTTAATGAATAAAAATTACGACTACTAGGATCGGAAAAAGGAATATTTAGAGAAAGCATATATTGGGTTTCTTTTGTACCGCCTCCAAATTCTTTATCTAAAGTCGTATTATTTATTTTGGATACAGAAATTCCCGTATTAACACGACCTATATCAAAAGAATATCCAGCCTGTAATGTATTTTCACTGCCACTACGCGCCCAATATGTAGTATCTGATGCTGATAAATATAACGTGCCGTATTTAGATAAGGGCTGATTAATCGTAATATCAAACCGCCCTTTTTGTGCATAGGAATGATTTTGCTGAACACTGTCTTTATTATCACGGTAGTAAGCGACATCATACAAAGAAAAATAATCTTCACTAGAATAACGATAAGCAGCTATCGATAAATAGGTTTGGGTTGCCTCAAAGGTTTTTGAATGTGAGAGTTTTAAACTCCATCCCTTTTTTGTTTCTTCTCCTAAATCAGCGCGAGAAAAAGTAATATCTGCACTTAATGCTCCCATTCTCGTATTAAATGCACTACCTAATATTGTTGATTGATAGTGTTCTGATAATTGAGAGCCTATATAAGAGGTAATATAATTATTTAACCCTTTAGCAACCGTGGCTTGAATTAATTTTGGGCTGTTTTTTATTGTAGAATTATTTAGTTCACCGACAACAATGTCATATTGCAACATCGTTGGCCGTAAAAGCTGTGCAACCGATGAATAAGGTACTGTAAATTCACTCGTACTTCCATCCGCTTCTTTTACTTTCACCTGTAAATCGCCACCATATCCTGTAGAAAGTAGATCTTTAATTTCGAACTCTCCAGGAGATACAACTGTTTCATATATTAAATTATTTTTTTGATAAATACTGACCGTCGCATTTGAATTAGCGATCCCACGAACAATAGGAGAATATCCTCGTTGAGACTCAGGCAGCATACTATTATCTGAAGCTAATTGAATACCTCTGAACTGAATACTGTCTAAATACTGCCCTGAGGTAAAATAATCACCAATAATTAATGAAGAGTGAATAGAGGATATAGATCGGCGCACATAGTTATTTAATGATGTCCATTTTTTATCTCCATGAGAATTCCTATTAAAGTTTGAATTATTTCGATATTGCCAAAGACCCAAATTAAATCCACTATTCATCATAATAAAATAATTATTAGACTCTTTATTCAAATTATTATCTGAATTTTTTCTATGTGTACCATTAAAATTATAGTTGACAAAACCAGCAACAATTCCATCATCCCAAACATAGGGGTCAATATAACCATGCGGTGAAGTTTTAACAAATATCATTGGAATATCAATATTTAACGTTAAATTCAACGAATTAAAATTGACGTTTATACCGGGTATGTTTTCATCAAAAATAAGGCAACCATTATTATCTAACTGGCTAACATCTTTTATTTTTTCCATATCCACACCAAATTTTTCTAACATATCAGGTGTCACGCAAGGATATGTTTTTTCCCCACCATCCTTAAATATAAAGATATCTTTTCTTATTTTTTCTTTATTATTAAAAATAATATCTACTATATAATTACCCGGCTCTATCGGATTTCCTTGGGAGTATTTAGAAACCACATAAGAACTATCATCACTTCCAATAACAAAAGCAGGATTAAATTTATAACGCTTTGTATCATTAGCATGACTACCACTTGCATATAAAGCAGTCACTAAGAGTAATAAATAAATTTTATTTAATTTATTTTGCGTTACATTCATAATTTTAGAGTTCTTTATGATAAATAGAACTTCCACCTTGATCATTAATTATTTCATAAGTGATATTTAATTTATTTTTATTAAACTTATTATCTAAATTATAAATTTTATTTGATAATGGAGGGATCATTCCCAAATCAGTTACTGGAAAATCATAAACTTGATTTTCAGATTTTATTTTAAGTGTAGAGAAAGAAATATACTGGCCAGAGCGATTATCAATTTGCAGTTTTAATCCATTATTATTCACTAATTTAAAACTGAGTGATTGTGACAATTCATCGGTTGTTTTTGTACCAATTTCGATAGGTCTAAAAAATAATTTTATCCTAGAACGATAGGCTATTTGTAAACTATTTTCTGGCGCATCTTCTTCCATCGGGGGAATTTCAAAAATATTTATCCAATACACAGACTCTCTATCTACTGGCAATGGTTTACCCGTGTAAATAATTCTTAATGATTGCCCTTGCTGGGGCTCCATTCGAAACATAGGAGGAACAATCGCAAAAGGAACATTTTTCATTTGTTGCTTTTGATCTGCTATTTTTGAATTACCATCATCAATCCAAGCTTGCACTAATGTAGGAAGTTCATTTTCACTAAATAAACTAAGAGTAACTTCTTTTTGATCGCTTTTATAAACAACACGAGTGCCATTAATAATGACATTAGCGGCGGATTGAAAGGAAAAAAATAAGAGTGATAAAAAAAGAGCAGATGAAAACAATTTCATTAATTTATCTTCCTTAGATAACACAAAAAATTCTAAAGGAAGAGATAAAGGGGTACTTTTAATCGTACTCCTTTATGCTCTACATATTTGATATACAGCCATTAGCTTATTGATAAGATAATGTATAAGAAACAACTGAGTTAGCAGAACCTGCTGACGCTACACCTGTCGCGTAATAAGCAGCAATATAACTTAATGTCGCCGTATTATCTGTAATATCGATATAACTAGCTTCTGGTACTGTACCATTCACTGGTTGTAATACCCCATTTTGATCATACAGTGCAATTTCTACATTTTTTGCGGTAGATGAAGCATCTAGTTTTAATCTATTTTCTGCTGAAGCTAAAGAGAGAGATTCAAAATGTGTAGCTACTTTAGTTGCAGCGCCAGTACACTCTGTTAATTTCATTGAAAAAACTTGATTACCTGCAGTTTGGCCTTCAGCGGCAAGTGCTGATGCAGGCACAAAACCTAAATTAACTGTTTTATTTCCTTGAGTATCACCGTCAATTTTACAAGATTGAGCTGTAATTTCGCCAGTAAAGTTTATTACGCCATCAACAGCATTTGCACTATTAATCATTCCAAAGCTCGCAATTAACGAAAGCGTTAAGAGTGTTAATTTTTTCATTTTAATTCCTTGATCATTGTATAGATATAAAAAAGTATAATTAAATTTATATGTTGCACTCAACATCAAACCAACAGCATCAATTATTATTTTATTATAAATTATCATTATTTTTATCTATAACAACCAAATTTAAGCATATATAACTAATATGGTTATTTATTTTATATAATGGGTAAATAATATGATTTATGCTATTTTACATCACAATTAGAATACTTGAGGTCACTAAATAACCAGCAATATTATTAAAGAGTAATAAAACGGTATATTTATTAAAAAAACATTCATATTACTTAATCTTTATATTAAACATTATTTACTATAATTTAAATTATTATTACTCTTGTTATTGCTTATAGAGATCAGTGACTTGACTATTAAATACACTTTTTACAGGTTTTTATAATAAATAAAATCATAGCTTGTATATTGTGAGTATAAAAAAAAGTGATTAGTCAGAAATAATAATAAATTATTTGGAGTTTATATAAATGAGTGAAATAAAGACTAAATAAATATTAACCAATGAAAATAAATTAAACTTTTTAATGTTTATTCTTTTTTTTACTCATTAAATATAAAAAGGGGTTGTAAGCTAAAATATTTAATTTTTTAAAATGCCTTTTTTTTACTTACTTTTTTCAGTAAATTTTTCAGTGCTGCAATATTTGCCCTTACCCCTCCACATCTTTTAACTGATAACTGACGGCAACAATATGGCAAAAAGATAACAAGATGCTATTGGAAAGTGATAAAACAAGAAGTGGCGGAAGATCACAGGAGTCGAACCTGCCAAGGACCGCTGGCGGCCCCATCTGGATTTGAAGTCCAGCCGCCCCACCGGGGACGATGATCTTCCATTTTTGAATGGGTCAAAAGGAAATAACGAGATGATTATACGCTGAATTATTTTTAATCCCAAGTGCATCAAATCAATAAAACCTCTTTCAAATAAAATAATCCCGTTTTTGAGTAAAACCTCCGATAATTACCGCGATACTATTGAACTTATACAGTTTCATCCTCATCTTACTATCTATAACGAATAAACTCAGTCGTGTGTTTTACGTCACTGCAAACCAAAATACAGGATGTTTTTTATGTCAAATCCATTACTTAGCACAACGGGATTACCTGCATTTTCCCTTATCAAACCAGAACATGTTGTTCCTGCACTAAAAGAAGTTTTAACCACATACCGTGAAACAGTTGAAAAATTGCTGGCTGATAATACTCAATTTACTTGGGATAACCTTTGCCAACCATTAGCAGAAACAGGCGATAAGCTTTCTCGTGTTTGGTCCCCCGTTAGCCATTTAAACTCGGTTAAAAACTGTGCTGAACTACGTGAAGCCTATGAACAAAGTTTACCGTTACTATCTGAATTCAGTACATGGATGGGACAGCACGAAGGCTTATATCAAGCTTATAAATCAATTAAAGAAAGTGCTGATTTTAATGCGTTAACTCAACCACAGAAAAAAGCGATTGAAAACGCATTACGTGACTTTGAATTATCAGGCATCGGTTTACCAAAAGAGAAACAACAACGTTTTGGTGAAATCAGTGCGCGTATGTCAGAATTAGGTGCTAAATATGGTAATAATGTATTAGATGCCACAATGGGTTGGTCTAAATTAATTACTAATGTAGAAGATTTATCAGGTATGCCTCAAAGTGCGATTGATGCCGCAAAAGCTATCGCACAAGCGAAAGAGCAAGACGGCTATCTATTAACGCTTGATATGCCAAGTTACCTTCCAGTTATGACCTATGCAGATAATCGTGAACTTAGAAAAGAGATGAGCATTGCTTATAGTACGCGTGCCTCTGATCAAGGTCCCAATGCCGGCCAGTGGGATAATAGTGAGATTATTGCTGAGATCCTCGCATTACGCCATGAACTTGCTCAATTGCTTGGTTTTAAAAACTACGCTGAAAAATCACTCGCCACTAAAATGGCAGAGTCTCCAGAGCAAGTCCTTAGTTTTTTAACTGATTTAGCACAACGCGCCCACCCGCAAGGTAAAGAAGAATTAGCTGAGCTCACTCAATTTGCAAAAGAGCACTATGGCGTTGATAAATTAGAGTCATGGGATCTGGCTTACTACAGCGAAAAGCAAAAACAACACCTGTTCTCAATCGATGATGAACAACTACGTCCTTACTTCCCAGAACAACGTGCTCTAAGCGGCTTATTTGAAGTTGTTCATCGTATCTATGGTTTAACAGCCAAAGAGCGTAACGATATCGATACTTGGCATGATGATGTCCGTTTCTTTGAGCTTTATGATGAAAGCAACACCTTACGCGGTAGCTTTTATCTTGATTTATATGCACGCGAACACAAACGTGGCGGTGCTTGGATGGATGATTGCATGGGAAGAATGCGTCATGCCGATGGCAAGCTACAACACCCTGTTGCTTATCTCACCTGTAACTTCAATAAGCCTGTAGGTGATAAACCAGCACTGTTTACTCATAATGAAGTCACCACACTGTTCCATGAGTTTGGTCATGGCTTACATCACATGTTAACGCAAATTGATACCGCTGATGTTGCTGGTATTAACGGCGTGCCTTGGGATGCCGTTGAATTACCAAGCCAATTTATGGAAAACTGGTGTTGGGAGCCTGAAGCATTAGCCTTTATTTCTGGCCATTATGAAACAGGTGAACCATTACCACAGGCAATGCTTGATAATATGCTCAAAGCAAAAAATTATCAGTCAGCGATGTTTGTATTACGCCAATTAGAATTTGGTCTGTTTGATTTCCGTTTACATGCTGAATATGATCCCGCTAAAGGGGCTCGTGTGATGGAAACCTTAACCAGTGTGAAAGAGCAAGTTTCTGTTGTTCCTTCAACACCTTGGGCGCGATTCCCTCATGCCTTTAGCCATATCTTTGCTGGTGGCTATGCCGCAGGTTATTACAGCTATTTATGGGCGGATGTCCTGGCTGCTGATGCCTTCTCTCGTTTCTCTGAAGAAGGTATTTTTAACCGCGAAACAGGTCAATCATTCCTTGATAATATTTTAACTCGTGGTGGTTCAGAAGAGCCAATGGAGCTGTTCAAACGCTTCCGTGGTCGTGAACCAAAACTTGATGCTATGCTCAAAGGCTACGGCATTAAAGGATGATATGTGAATATCTGTTTACTTTGTGAAGAAGGCGCTGATAACAGCGCCTTATCTGATTTAGCGCAACGTTGGGGATTAGTTCACGACGAAACGCAAATCATGGCTTTAGTGTTAACGCCTACTCACCTTGAATTACGCAAACAAGATGAACCTAAATTAGGGGGCATCTATGTCGATTTCGTAGAAGGCACCATGGCACATCGTCGTAAATTTGGCGGTGGTCGAGGTGAGGCGGTGGCAAAAGCTGTAGGGATCAAAAAAGACTATCTACCCGATGTTGTTGATGCAACAGCAGGACTTGGTCGTGATGCGTTTGTATTAGCATCTATTGGTTGCAAAGTCAGAATGGTAGAACGTCACCCAGTCGTTGCAGCATTACTTGAAGACGGACTAAAACGTGCCTATCTAGATACTGACATTGGCGAATGGATGCAAGAGAGAATGATATTAATTCATGCCTCTTCTGCTCAAGCACTCACTGAGATCACGCCGCCTCCTGATGTCGTCTATCTTGATCCGATGTATCCACATAAGGCCAAAAGCGCATTAGTAAAAAAAGAGATGCGAGTGTTTCAGTCTTTAGTGGGTGCTGATGAAGATGCAGATGCATTACTCGAACCAGCAATCACTTTGGCGAAAAAACGTGTCGTCGTAAAACGCCCCGATTATGCAGAGCCATTAAATAATCAGCCTGCACATGCCAATGTAACAACCAAAAATCACCGTTTTGATATTTATCCTTGTGTGTAACCACTTACATACTAGGGAAAAATAAATTAGATTTGAAATCTGACGGGTGTTTAACACCCGTTCAGAATAGGTACAATTTACAGCACACCTTGTGCCAGCATTGCATCAGCGACTTTAACAAAGCCTGCAATGTTTGCACCTTGAATATAATTAGTCTGCTTACCTTCACCACCGTAATTCACACAAGCATGGTGAATATCTAACATGATGTGATGTAAGCGAGCATCCACTTTCTCTGCTTTCCAGCTTAAACGTGCCGCATTCTGCGCCATCTCTAAACCAGAAGTTGCAACACCACCCGCATTAGCTGCTTTACCTGGTGCAAAAAGGACACCCGCTTCGATAAAGGCATCAGTTGCTGCAATTGTTGTTGGCATATTTGCGCCTTCAGCAACGGCTTTAACACCATTTTTGATAAGTACTTTGGCTGCTTCTAAATCTAACTCGTTTTGTGTTGCACAAGGCAAAGCAATATCAACAGGAACAGCCCAAGGTTGTTGCCCCTCAAGATACGTTAAACCAAACTCTTTCGCGTACTCTTCAACACGACCGTAATTATTTTTAATTTCAGTGAGACGAGCTAGTTTCTCAGTAGTAAATCCAGCTTCATCAACCACAGTGCCACCTGAATCTGATGCAGTGATGACTTTAGCACCTAACTCTAAACATTTTTCGATAGTGAACTGTGCAACGTTACCTGCGCCAGAAACCGCCACACGCATTCCCTCAAGAGACATACCATGACGTTTAAGCATCGCGTTAGTAAAGTAAACTAAACCGTACCCAGTGGCTTCTGGGCGGATTAAACTGCCTCCGAATGAAAGGCCTTTACCTGTAAAGACACATTCATTGCTATTAGACAGCTTTTTCATCATACCTGCCATAAAGCCAACTTCTCGTGCACCCACACCAATATCACCAGCAGGAACATCCGTATTGGCGCCTAAATGGCGATAAAGTTCAGTCATTAATGCCTGACAAAAACGCATAACTTCCCCATGACTTTTGCCTTTAGGGTTAAAATCAGAACCTCCTTTGGCTCCTCCCATCGGTAATGTAGTTAATGCATTTTTAAATGTTTGCTCAAAACCTAAGAATTTTAGGATGGAAAGGTTCACTGATGGGTGAAAACGCATACCACCTTTGTAAGGGCCAATGGCTGAGTTAAATTGAATGCGCCATGCACGGTTAACCTGCACTTGCCCTTTATCATCTAACCAACAGACGCGAAACTGAATAATACGTTCAGGCTCAACTAAGCGCTCAAGTAATGATTGTTCACGATATTGTGGGTTTTTCTCTAAAAAAGGCCACAAAGTGGTAAAAACTTCACGAACCGCCTGATGATACTCAGGCTGATGAGCGTTATATTTTTCTACCCCTTCTAAAAACGAAGATAATGAGCCAGATATATTCATTCAGCTATTCCTTTTTTGTGTAATGTGATGTTGGCATAACCTCATTTATTCGGAATATTTTTGGGTTTTGTGAGGTTGATGTTGTTTTGCTTCTTGAATATATCATTAAAATGTATTCACACTTCAAGACATTTTTTTCATAATTAGACAAAAAAAAAAGGTTGACTCTATTTAACAGCAGGAAAAATGGGAATTTTAGGCAAAAAAATACCTGCATAAGCAGGCATTTTTTTTGCTTAAACAAGCAAACGATTATTATTCATCATCTTTCAGAGGAACAATTAGCATATCAACATGCACAGTATTAATTAGTTGGCGTGCTGATGACATCAATTTGCTCCAGAAGTCTTGGTGATGACCGCAAACGACTAAATCCATATCGTATTTCTTAATCGCATCAACCAGAACTTGACCTAAATCACCGCTACCACTCAGGGTTTCCTGAATTTCATAACCTGATTTATCAGAGAGGTCTTTTAACGCGTTACGGGTTTCATCAGTAATACGTTGTTGCATATCACCGAGGTTGACATCAATTAGACCGGTATAAAGATCAGAGTAGTTAACATCAACGTGAATTAAGGAAACTTTGGCATTATAGGGTTTTGCCATAGATACAGCTTTCTGTACTAAGACGTTACTCTCAGGGGATAAATCAACTGCCACTAGAATATGCTTATAAGCCATCGTGAACTCCTTCCATAAGCTGATTAATCGGTTGGAAAGGCGGTTAAGCCTAAATCCTATGTATTAAATATAACGTTTTAAGATGAAAGTTAGATGCCGTCTTGATCACAACTTATGTCAAATTCATCAAGAAAGCATCTATCGATAAATAACAATATACACCATTTTAGATTAGCACGATGTCATTCACCGACAATATCATCATAATAATGAGAATTGAGTATAAAAAACAACAAAAACACCCTTTTAGAGTTATTTTTTATCTTTTTTTCTGAAAAAGGAAACAACTTGAAAAAGTCACTTTTGTTTATTGCTTAATTTCACCTAAACTTAAATTAGAGAAAAAAGTAACCCTTGTTGGTAAAGGTTTTCTCATCTCAGAATCTATTATTCTAGGGAGGGGATTATGTTTAATGTCATTGTTGTCTTTTGGGCGCTATGTATTCTTTGCCTGATTAATATGGTGCGTTATTTCTCATCTATTCGGGTATTACTCACCATATTGCGCCAATCTGATCCTTTACTCTACCAATCGGTAGATGGCAATGGATTTTTTACTATGCATGGGCAATTTTCAAAACAGTTGCGACTTATCCGCTATATTAACCAACGCCAATACATCAACCATCATAATCCTGAAGTTATTATGCGTTGCGAGCGAATTTATCGGCAATTTTATCTTGTCAGCCGTTTTTGTATTTTGGCTGTCGCAAGTTTAATTGCGATGCTTTTCTGGTAGTGACAAAAACAAAAAAACGGTGACTAAAAGTCACCGTTTATAAACAAACTTGGGTAATTTACTGTTATCAGCTATTCACAATAAATGTCAGCGATATCCAATAAAGTAAACCTGATAAACCAATGCTAACTGGTAATGTTAAGATCCAAGCCAGTGCAATGTTTTTCACTGTCTTCGTTTGAACACCACCACCATCAACAATCATAGTACCTGCAACTGCAGATGATAAAACTTGTGTTGTTGATACAGGCATACCCGTATAACTTGCTACACCGATGGAAACTGCTGCTGTTACCTGAGCAGAAACCCCTTGAGCGTAAGTCATACCTTTTTTACCAATCTTCTCACCAATTGTTACTGCAACGCGTTTCCAACCTACCATTGTCCCAATAGAGAGCGCTAATGCCACTGCGATAATGATCCAAATTGGAGCATATTCCACGGTGTTTAGCAGGTCACGACTCAATGTTTTTAAGAACCGTGCATCTTGGGCGCTAGTTTCTGGTAATTTAGCCACTTCTGTTGCGGTATCAGCGATACACATAAGTAATCGACGCATTTGAGCACGCTGGTCTGCTGTTAGCTCATCATAAGAGCTAATATTTGCAAGCATTTGTTCTGTTTGATTCAGAACAATTGGCGTTCTCGCGCTATTACAATGGAAATCTGTATCACTAGCATCAGCTTGTGCTGGTACTACTGGTGTGTTCTCAATAGCATGCTGTAGCGCTGGCTGGTGTTTCTCATAATATTGTTGTAAGTGTACAACTGCATCATGAGTTTTGGTGATATCGTATCCGCTCGCACTCATATTGACGACAAAGCCCGCAGGCACCACGCCAATTAATACCAACATGATAAGACCGATACCTTTCTGCCCATCATTTGCACCATGAGAGAAACTTACTCCAACTGCAGATAAAATCAGTGCAGTACGAGTCCAAAATGGCGGCTTACGCTTACCATCTTGCTTCTCACGTTCAGCTGGTGTCAGGTGAATACGGCGACGTTTTTTCGTACCACTCCAGTAACGACGTAGTAAGAAAATCATCGCGCCCGCAATAACCAAGCCGATAATAGGTGAAAGAATGAGCGACAGGAAGATACTGATCATTTTAGGTACGTTTAACGCATCAACGATAGACGAATCTGTCACGATAGCATTTGTTAAACCAATACCAATGATAGCACCTATCAGCGTATGTGAACTTGATGCTGGAATACCGAAATACCATGTACCTAAGTTCCAGATAATGGCGGCTAACAGCAACGAGAAGACCATGGCGAGGCCATGAGCCGAGCTCACATTCAGCAGAAGATCTGTCGGTAACAAGTGAACGATAGCATAAGCTACGCTCAATCCACCGAGCAAAACTCCAAGGAAGTTAAATACACCCGCCATCACGACCGCAAATTGCGCACGCATAGCACGAGTATAAATAACAGTTGCTACCGCATTTGCGGTATCATGGAAGCCGTTAATAGCTTCATAAAATAGCACAAATAACAGTGCTAAAACCAACATTAAACCTGTATGAAATTCTAGGTCAGTAAACAAATGTAGCATAGACGTTAAGCCAGTTAGTTGGACATGAACGCGGCGCATTATCAGCGACAAATGCGAACGGTGGAAGCGAAATTTAACCTTTTTTTGATTTGATAACTAAGAAAATCAGAGTCTTTTTAAGATAATTCCTTATATATCATTAAATTAATAAAAATAAAAAAAAAGTAAATTTCTGACAATTTTTTTCCTTGCTAATACGAATTTAGGTGAAAAATGCAGATTTCTCCATATAATTTTACAAAAATACTCTGATCTTACGCGAAAATCATTGATTAAGTAGTCAGAGAAAACCAAGAACGAGACATCATTGTGGGATCATACGATACAGTAATTATAGGTGCAGGTGCCGCGGGGCTTTTTTGTGCGTCTTTAGCAGGACAAGCAGGATTATCTGTTTTAGTCCTCGATAATGGTAAAAAAGCAGGCCGTAAAATTCTAATGTCAGGTGGTGGACGTTGTAATTTCACCAATATGTATATCGAACCTTCGGCGTATTTATCAGAGAATCCACATTTCTGTAAGTCAGCACTTGCTCGCTATACACAATGGGATTTTATTGAGTTAGTGCAAAAACATAACATCGCTTACCATGAAAAAACGCTAGGGCAGCTATTTTGTGATGATTCAGCGCAACAAATTGTTGATTTATTACTCACGGAGTGCCAAAAAGGGAAAGTAAGTGTTCGCTTACGTAGTGAAGTCTCGCAAATTGAGAAAACAGATGTAGGCTTTACTGTTTTTGTTGATGGAAAAGCTATTGCAACGCCTTCGGTGGTTATTGCCAGTGGCGGTCTTTCTATGCCCGGTTTAGGTGCCACCCCTTTTGGCTATAAAGTTGCAGAGCAATTTGGGCTTTCAGTTTTACCAACACGCGCAGGATTGGTTCCTTTTACATTGCATAAACCTCAACTTGAGCAATTAAGTCAGCTATCTGGCGTAGCTGTACCTGCAATTGTAACAGCAAAGAATGGAACGAGTTTTAAAGAGAACATTCTTTTCACTCACCGTGGTCTTTCAGGGCCAGCTATTTTGCAAATCTCTAGTTATTGGCAACCGGGTGAGTATGTGAGTATTAACTTACTTCCGAATATTGATCTTGAAAGCCATCTACAAGAAAAACGTCAAGAGCATCCGAATCAATCATTAAAAAATACGCTTTCTCGCTTATTACCAAAGCGCTTTATTGAAATAATGATAGAAAATAAACAGTTACCTGATGTTTCTTTGACTCAACTTAGTAACGAACGTATTACACAAATTGCAACGTTACTACAAGAATGGCAAGTTCAGCCCAATGGTACTGAAGGATATCGTACCGCAGAAGTCACTCTGGGTGGCGTAGATACTCGTGCCCTTTCCTCTAAAACAATGGAAGCCACAAAAATAAAAGGACTCTATTTTATTGGTGAAGTAGTTGATGTAACAGGCTGGTTAGGTGGATATAACTTCCAGTGGGCATGGAGTTCAGCTTATGCCTGTGCACAGAGCCTTATCTCTACACCAAAATCAACTGTTGTTGAGCAATAATAAATAAATTTGCCAATATTAAAGTTATAAATATTGGCTTTATAATTCTTTAAACTTATAAGTCATACATAATAAAAACCAGCCATCATCAATCAGTGATGGCTTTTTCTTCTTGTATTACTCGGTAGCGATTCAAAATACCTTATTCCCCTTCCTTTTCTCTGGTTTTATGCCACATTTTTTCTTCTTTTTTCTATAAATGACCCCATAAAGAATATTGTTAACTATTTGGTTATATTAATGTTTTAAAAAATTATTAAAATAAAATAACTCGTTAATCAGTAAGTTAAGATTTTTTTGACTCTTTTTTCTAATTTGCTTAAAAAAAGGGCTTTACAAATGATACTGAGAACTATTATCATCAATAACACTTTCAGATGCACCACCTTCAGGGTCATATGAAAGAACGACATTGCTCACATTGCTTCCAGTGTTTTACTTTAGCCAGCCGGGTGCTGGCTTTTTCTTTTCTAAAACTTATTCGATGTTTTTGTTTCCTCTTATTCAAATTATTTGGATCCCCAGGTTAAATTCCTCCGCTTTTTTACTTTGCGCTATTGAGTAAACTGTGTTCAACAACTTCAGAGAAGGAACACATTATGATTTATCTACGCAAAGCAAATGAAAGAGGACACGCTAATCATGGTTGGCTAGATAGCTGGCATACCTTCTCTTTCGCAAATTATTACGATCGTGATTTTATGGGATTTTCTGCATTACGAGTCATTAATGAAGATCGCGTCATCCCCGGTGAAGGTTTTGGTACTCATCCACACAAAGACATGGAAATTTTAACCTATGTTCTTGAAGGCAATATTGAGCATAAAGACAGCATGGGTAATAAAGAAAATGTTCCCGCAGGTGAGTTTCAAATAATGAGTGCAGGTACAGGTATTACTCACTCAGAATATAATCCGAATAGTGATAAAGGACTGCATTTTTACCAAATTTGGATTATGCCAAATACCGTCGGTATCACACCACGTTACGATCAGCGCCGTTTTGATACGACAGTGAGTAAACAGCTTATTTTATCGCCAGATGCCCGTGATGGCTCTTTAAAAGTCTTCCAAGATATGACGCTATGGCGCTGGAACCTGAAAAAAGGTGAAGAAGCACAATATCAAGCCGAAGCGGGTCGCCATGTTTGGCTACAAGTTGTGAAAGGTAAAATAACGATTAATGACATTATTGCGACCACCAGTGATGGTGTAGCAATTGCTAATGAAGATATGATCCGTTTCGTTGGTGATGAAGATAGTGAAATTTTACTGTTTGATTTACCTCCTGTAACAGCATAGTTGGGCAACCACCCTCTAAAGTCACTTTTTCTCTAATAAACTATTTCACTTTATTTTTCTATTCCCTGAAATCTTCTCGCATTTCAGGGATTTTTTTCTCATTTTTTTGTCTTAACGCTCTCAAATAAAAAACACCAAAATCACATCCTGTGAGTTTGGTGTTTTTATTCACGCTATATTTTATTCACGCGAATAGTAATTAACGTTTTGGTCCAACTTTAGTCAGTGCTTGACCCGCTGGGGTATCCGTATATTTATCGAAGTTTTTCACAAAGCGATCGGCAAGATCGTCTGCTTTAGTATCCCATTGTGTTTTATCAGTATAGGTATCACGAGGATCTAAGATTTCGCTGTTAACGCCAGGCAATGCTGTTGGGATCTCTAAATCAAATACTGGTAATGTTTTCATCGGTGCTTTATCAATATCACCATTTAAGATGGCATCAATAATCGCGCGTGTATCTTTAATTGAAATACGCTTACCTGTACCGTTCCAACCTGTATTAACCAAGTAGGCTTTTGCGCCTGATGCTTGCATACGTTTTACCAATACTTCAGCGTACTGTGTTGGATGCAGAGATAAGAATGCCGCACCAAAACAAGCAGAGAACGTTGGCGTTGGTTCTGTCACACCACGTTCAGTTCCCGCAAGTTTAGCCGTGAAACCTGATAAAAAGTGGTATTGCGTCTGTTCTGGTGTTAAACGTGAAACAGGAGGTAACACACCAAAAGCATCCGCTGTTAAGAAAATAACTTTCTTAGCGTGACCTGCTTTGGAAACGGGTTTAACGATATTATCGATATGATAAATAGGGTAAGAAACGCGGGTGTTTTCTGTTTTCGAGCCATCGTCGAAATCAACAGAGCCGTCAGATAACACAACCACGTTTTCTAACAGTGCATCACGTTTAATTGCACCATAAATATCGGGTTCAGCTTCTTTTGATAAGTGGATTGTTTTTGCATAACAGCCACCTTCAAAGTTAAACACACCGTCATCATCCCAACCATGTTCATCATCACCAATTAGCTTACGCTTAGGATCGGTTGAAAGAGTTGTTTTACCAGTGCCAGATAGACCAAAGAAAATAGCAACATCACCACTTTCGCCAACGTTTGCGGAGCAGTGCATAGAAGCCATACCTTTAAGAGGAAGGAAGTAGTTCATCATAGAGAACATACCTTTCTTCATCTCGCCGCCGTACCAAGTACCACCAATTAACTGAATGCGTTCAGTTAAATTGAAAGCAACGAAGTTTTCTGAATTCAGACCTTGTGCCTTCCAATTTGGATTTGTACATTTCGCTCCGTTCATCACAATGAAGTCTGGTGTGAAATTTTCCAGCTCTTCTTGTTCAGGACGAATAAACATATTTTTAACAAAATGCGCTTGCCAAGCAACTTCTGTGATAAAACGCACTTTTAAACGTGTGTCTGCATTCGCACCACAAAATGCATCGACAACAAACAAACGTTTGCCTGATAGCTGATTGGTTACTAATGATTTTAAGTCAGTCCACACTTCTTGTGAAAGTGGCTTATTATCGTTCTTACCTTTACCCTGATCTGCCCACCATACGGTGTCACGAGTAACATCATCACGAACAATGTATTTATCTTTCGGAGAACGTCCAGTAAATATACCTGTATCAACAGCAATAGCGCCTAACGAGGTTTGTGTGCCTCGCTCATAACCTGTTAATCCTGGCTTGGTTTCTTCATTAAATAACAGCTCGTAGCTTGGGTTATAAATGATTTCACTCGTGTCCTTAATACCGTACTGCTGGAGATCCTTAGGGGTAAGACCTTTAACGCTCATAGTTTCGCTCCTGATAAATAGACCTTTCTACGAATAATATTAAGGTGTTACGAGTAATTAACAGCGATTGTTATCAATATTTTGAAAATTTATAATTTTTTTATGTTAAGAACGAGAGCTAATGCACAAAACTAAAGAAATATTGTTGAATAAAAAAGGACGCAAAATAGCGTCCTTTGGATAAAACAGTCTTGCTAAATCGAATCAGTGCAATTCAGATTCATCCAACTTATTGATATTATTAATATCATTCTCTGTGAAGATGTAATGTGTTCCACAATACTCACATTCCATATCAATATTTCCCTGTTCTTGCAACAGATGGTTCACATCTTCTTTCGACAATGTTACTAATGTATTTTCACAACGTTCACGCGAACAAGTGCAATGAAATTCAACAAGTTGAGGATCATAAAGAGTGACATCTTCTTCGTGATATAAGCGATGTAAGATCTCTTTAGTATCTAGCGTAAATAGCTCTTCAGCTTTTATTGTATGTGTTAACTGTGTGAGCAATTCAAAATGTTCAGCAGTATGCTCTGCGGTGAATTCTTCTGATGCTGGCAATACTTGTAATAACATACCCGCCGCGGCTGGCTTGCCCGCTTGCATTCCACTACGAATAAATACGCGTGTAGGTAACTGTTCTGATTGCTTAAAGTAGTTATCAATGCAGGCTTCAATAGTTTCACCATCAAGAGCAACAATACCTTGATAACGTTCACCTTTTTCAGGTGTTACCGTGATGACCATAAAACCATTCCCGATCATCTCTTTTAAGGTACTCCCAGCTTTAACATCATCTCCAATACGCGCAACACCACGCATCTGTTGATTGTTATTTCCATTGATCACTGCCAGTCGTACAGGGCCATCACCTTGTATTTGAACCGTAATATCGCCTTCAAATTTAAGCGTAGCTGTTAACAAACTAGTAGCCACCAGCAAATCACCCAGAAGGTGTTGAACTGGCTCAGGATAATGGTGATTCTCAAGCATTGATTGATAGGTTTCAGTCACATTGACCAATTCGCCACGTACCGCGTTTTTTTCGAATAAAAAACGTGATAAAGAGTCTTTTTTAGACATGATTTTCTCTCATTTCAGGGAATCGGTTAATCCGATTCTTGTAAATTTGTCTGTTTGAAGCGAAGTAAGGTGCGTCTTTCCTTTTTATCGGGACGACGTTCAGGATGAGGCATAGTTAACGCATTCATTTTTCTTGCCAGAGCAATTTTTTCTCTTTTAGCAATACTCTCTGGTGTTTCACAATAAAGTGCCTGAGCTTGGGTAGCACCTTGTCGTTGTGAACTTACCATAAGAATGGTTACCGTCCGTTCATCATTACCTTGTCGTAGGCGTATTTCAGCACCCTCTTCAACGATTTTACTTGGTTTGCCTCTCACACCATTGTAGTGAACTTTGCCACCTTCAATCATTGTGCGAGCGATTGCGCGCGTTTTATAGAAACGTGCAGCCCAAAGCCATTTATCTAAACGGACGCCACTTTCTTGCGATGGTTGACTCATCCCTTTCTCCTTAACTTCAACTTCTTTATGAAGGCGATAGTGTAAACACATAGCCTTCCACAACAAGGGACTTACTGAGGAGGGCGATAAAAACAGTGCTCATAGTAGAGACTGATTTTATTCATGCGTTGGTTATTTTGTCGCCGACGCCGGATGATAAGAAATAGGTTCAATATTAAGAACCCAATAGCGATAAACAATAACAACGTATTACCGATGTAATATAACATCGTCATCGAATCAGGCAGGCTATGTAAAAATATCTGTAACGTACCATTCGCATCAACAACCATGCTGGTTATTACGCCACCTGTATCAAAAGGTGTATGTAATAAAATATCGGATAAACGTTGTAGTTCTCGCCACTGTTCTAACGGAGTAGGTTCAAACACAGAGTTTGAACTTGAAGCGTAATCAACAAGCTGTTTTCTTTCATCACTGATTAACAGCACACCACCTGGTGGAGGACTATTTAACAGTATTGCGGCTTTATCTATTTCTCGGTAGATAAAAGAAGATGTGGTGGTGTCGATAAGCTTTTCCAAGGCCTCAGCACTCACAGCACGCAATAAAACATTGGTTCCGGTTAATTTACCACTTTCAGCTCGTTGAATTAATGCTGCCCAATCATTGACGTTACTTAAGTTCACTAACGCCATTTTAAGGCGAATACACTCATTTTCTCTTGGACATAAATCCTGTGTTTTCAACACAATGCCATCGAAGTTATCTAGCAGATTCATTCCAGATTTAGTAATCGCTTGACCTAAACTTGGATTAACTCGGTTATTAGAAACAGGATGTAGTTGTTCTTCAACCATATGCAATAATGCGGCAGCTTTTTCTATCGTGCTCGACTCAGGCATTGGCATCGGATTACTGTTATTCCAATAAATCCCAGAGCAATCGAAAGGTGCAAAAATCGTTTTATTATTCTTACTTGATAAATTAGGTGGCATGTAACACATCCCAACCCCTTTCGCTTGAATAATATCTCCGACATGCAAATCAGTTGTTTCTAACTCAGTAAAATTGGTGACTAAATGAGGTTCTGTATCTTTAAGCCATGAAAAACTGAGTTTCATTGAAAGAGAAAGAGGTTGATAGAGATACAACATGCCAATAATAAACAGGCTCCAGAAAACGAAAATAATATTTTTAATATAGCGTTTATATGGATAATTTTTTTCTTCATCATGCAATGAAAGGTAATTTCCTTGTTTTACAACATGATGACTTGGATACATTTCTAAATAAGTCACCTTATCAATATCGCTTTGAATATAAGGCTCCCAATGAGGTGGATAGACAAGATCAATCCCCCCTAAAGAAACATTTTTTACCTGCCCATGATCAAAGTTACCAAAAAGTCCCCAGCGCTTTAAACGTCCTTTAAAGCAATGGATTTCTTGTTTACGTGGCTTGATTAAAGGGTTGTGGATCAGAAAAACACCAACAGCTAGAAAAGCACCACCGGTCGCTAAAATCCAAGGAAGAAAAACTTGAGGCATCATTAAGGCTGTTAGGCACAAAGTAAGCCCTATACAAATAAAAGAGCCATCCCAAAAACCAGATGAGTTATGTAATCGATATTCTTCGTTTGTTTCTTCTCGGATTTGTAATAAGTGAGCCGCATCACCTTCATTCTTTTGAATTGTTGATGAACCATTTGCCAAGATAGGCTCAGAAAGCTGCTTTAAACTTAAAGCAGAAAAATGAATTTTTTCATCTTTTAAAAAATGGCCATTCACACCAACTACTATGGGGATCGAGGGAGTGCAGACAACATCAAGGACGTTTTCTTGCTGAAGATAAGGAACAAGCAGTGGGGGAATATGAATTTCTACAGCATCAATATAGTAACGCCAATGATTTAATCCTTCACTAGAACCAGCAAAGCGATTAACGATATTTCTTAATGTAGTAACGACTTCGCCTTTAACAGGCATGTCAGGAAAGTTTTGTAATGAATAGCCAGAAGAGAAATCAGAGGTACCAAAATAAGATAAATAATCACTAATAAGCCCATAGTCATCAGAAGTGAGCTTGCGATAAGTAGGTTTAGCGAGGGATGGGAGATGATGTGAGCCATCAAGCCGCCTTCTTTTAAAGAATAGAAAGGCGGCCATTATAAATAGGCTTATCATCAAGATAGCCAATATAATGACTGATAATCTCATTTTTTCCCCATGCTTATACTGATGCTGCGTAGTAACAATAACAAATTTAAAACCCTGCCTAACATAAGGCAATTCCTATTCTTTTGTTCTATTTTTTATTTAAATACAATAGATTATATTTTTGCTGCCGCGTTATAATTTATATCTCTTATCAAGTTTATATCCGCTAACAATGCTATCTTCGGGTAAAATAACGAATCAATAAATAATAATATTCTCAAAAAATCAATAAATAACTAGGTTTGATAGCGGAGTGTACTCAATTTTTCTTTAAAAGCTAAATCTAATTGTTAGATTTATTTTGTCATTAATGTGTTAAATTCAGGTTAATCTCTATTCTGCCAGGGGCTGTTATGAAAGAACTTAAAAAACCAAATATATTAAACGTTGATAACATCGCCCGTTCTCGATTATTTCAGATCCAATCCGTTAATCTGGAGTTTAGTAACGGAGAAAAGCGTACTTATGAGCGAATGAAACCTGCTAATCGTGAAGCCGTTATGATTGTTCCTATTATTGATGACAATCTTATTCTTATCCGTGAATACGCCGTAGGTATCGAAAATTACGATTTTGGTTTTCCCAAAGGCGCTATTGATCCTGGTGAAAATGCCCTACAAGCCGCAAACCGCGAACTAAAAGAAGAAATTGGCTATGGTGCTCACTCATTAATAGAGCTTGCAAAGCTTTCTATGGCGCCGTCTTACTTTTCCAGCAAAATGAACATTGTTATTGCTCATGACCTTTATCCAGAGCAACTTGAAGGTGATGAGCCTGAACCACTGTTCCAAATACGTTGGCCTATCGCAAAAATGATGGACTTACTCGACCATCCAGACTTCACTGAAGCTCGTAGCGTCAGTGCTCTCTTCTTAGCCCATCGCTATCTATTACAAAATAAGTAGATAATAAAAAACCGGACTTTGACATCCGGTTTTTATTTTCGATTAATCAGAATAACTCGTTAGATTCGCCATTATCCTCAAAAATCTGTGTTCCTACTTCACTTTTTGCTCTTTCTGTCGGCTGAGTTCCATCAATAAAATATTCTTTCATTGAAGAGCCATCACCTGCCAGCTTTCCTGTTCTTCTATCAATTTGAACAGCGACGACACCTTTTGGTGCAGGCATCATATTAACTGGCACACCATCCAGAGCCACTTTCATAAAGTCATTCCAAATAGGTTGTGCTGTTTTAGCGCCCGCTTCCCCGCCACTAGCAGCAGTTCGACCTAAATTACGGCTACTGTCATCAAACCCAATCCAAGCGGTGGCAACAATGTTGGCACCATATCCAGAGAACCATGCATCTTTAGAGCTGTTTGTTGTTCCTGTCTTACCACCAATATCTTGGCGTTTAAGATCACGAACAGCACGCCAACCTGTACCAGACCATCCCGGCTCTCCCACAAGGTTTGTTCTTAATGCATCATGCATTAAGTAAGCCAGTGGTGTGCTGATAACGTGTGGTGCATAAGGGCTTTCTTTTACAGTTTCAGCTAACGGTGCTTGCTCTAATTCAATTTCAGGCTCAGCTGTTACAGGCTGAGATTTATTAGATTGAGCAACGTTTTCCATATAGTCATCAGATAATGCAATAGAACGCATAGTATCGCCGTAAATAACAGGGATATCCGTACAATCTGGGCAAGCTACTTTTGGTTTTGCAGTAAACAGCTCTTCACCATCAGCATTTTCAATACGTTGGATATAGTAAGGCTCAATGAGATATCCGCCGTTTGCCATAACAGCAAATCCTCGTACCATTTGCATTGGTGTAAATGATGGTGATCCTAACGCTAAAGATTCTGTTCTATCGATATTCTGGTTAGGAAAACCAAAACGTAATAGATAATCAGCTGCGTAATCCACACCCATTGCGCGCATTGCACGTACCATTACTACGTTTTTAGACTGACCTAAACCTTGACGTAAACGAATAGGGCCTGCGTAAGTTGGCGGTGAGTTTTTAGGGCGCCAATCTGTTCCTGCACCAGCATCCCAACGGCTAATAGGTAAATCATTAAGCAGCGTCGATAACGTCAATCCTTTATCTAACGCCGCAGCATATAAGAAAGGTTTAATGTTTGAACCGACTTGGCGTAAAGATTGAGAAACTCGGTTAAATTTACTGATCTCAAAATCAAAACCACCAACAAGCGCAATAATCCCTCCATTGATAGGATCTAATGCAACAAATGCTGCATTAACACCCGGAAGTTGCGCTAATACCCAACTGTTTTCGTTATTTTGACGTACCCAAATTTGCTCACCAACATGGACAACGGCATCAACTTTTGTCGGTGTTGCACCTTGAGAGGTGTCAGAAATAAATTTACGAGCCCAACGAACCGCTTTTAAATCTAGCGTAATGTTTTCGCCCGTTTTTAAGATAACTTTGGCTTCTTTAGCATCCGCAGATAACACAACAGCCGGAATTAAAGGGCCATAAATTTGGATCCCTTTTAATTTCTTGTTAATAGCTTCGTTATCCCATGGTGTTTGCCCTTCGCTCCACAGAACTTCTTGAGCACCTCGGTAACCATGACGCATATCATAGTCGATAACATTGTCGCGCAACGCTTTTTCTGCTGCCAACTGATCTTTACGAACAACCGTAGTGTAGATTTTATAGCCATCTGTATAAGCATTTTCACCGTAGCGCTCATACATCTCCATTCTCACCATTTCTGTTAGATAAGGTGCGGAGAAATCAATTTGCGGTGCATGGTATTTAGCAACTATCGGCTCTGCTCTTGCACTTTCATATTGTGCACGAGTGATATAGTTCTCTTCATACATACGCTGTAAAACAATATTACGACGTTTTAAAGCACGATCATAAGAATAGAGCGGGTTAAGTGTTGATGGCGCTTTTGGTAAACCAGCAATCACTGCCATTTCATTTAAGCTAAGTTCATGAACACTCTTACCAAAGTAAACATAAGCCGCAGCACCGACACCATAAGCACGGTTACCAAGATAAATTTTATTTAGATACAGCGCTAAAATTTCATCTTTAGTGAGCTCTTTCTCAATGCGGATCGCCAAAAATGCTTCTTTAATTTTTCGCATTAATTTCTTTTCAGGTGTTAAAAAGAAATTTCGAGCTAATTGTTGCGTGATGGTACTTGCGCCTTGAGAGGCTTGCCCTGATGTTAATGCCACGACAACAGCACGAGTGATCCCAATAGGGTCAATACCGTGGTGTTCACGGAAACGTGTATCTTCTGTTGCAATAAAGGCATTGATAAGTTGAGGAGGCATCTCCTCCAATGTTAGCGGTAAACGACGTTTTTCGCCGTATTGTGCGATCAACTCTCCGTCTGCACTAAATACCTGCATAGGGGTTTGTAAACGAACATCTTTTAATGTCGCGACATCGGGTAACTGAGGCTCGACATACTTATACATACCGTATATCGAGGCTCCTCCCAAAATTATGCAAGCAAAAACGAAGATGAAAAAATATTTTAAGAACTTCACCTTAAATTTCCCATGTAGTGTGAATTGGGCGGTTTATAAACAAACAGTGCGTAGTATAAAGGTAACGCCGCTTTGAAAATAGGCAATTACTCATCAATAGATATGGATATCATTTATGGAAACACACAATTACCAGATTGGTATTGAAATTAACACTCATCATATCAATGCAGTTTTGGTATTTCAGCAGAATAATCAATGGAAGATCAGTGCATTTTGGCAATTCCCTTTACCTCTTAATGACGATTTGAATGGTATAAAATTAAGAAAAATCCTAATAGATTGGCGTAAAAAATTACCCTCTATTAATAATGTTACGCTTTCTCTACCAGATATTTATGAAAATTATCAAATTATCCCACTACCTCATGCGGTTTCCCTTACATCAGCAGCATGTTATCGGTTAGCGCAACTACGAGCTACATCTTACACACAAAATACGAAAATCCCTGTTAATTTTGATTATCGACAAAATAAAGGGAAACTCGCTATTCATCTGTGCCATAAAACGATTTTAGATAAGTATATTGACTTATTTTCTCGAATAAACTTAACAATAACTGCGATTGATACCCCTGCGTGTGCACTACGCTACTTAGCTACTCACCTTGATATCTCACCTCAAGATCCACTTTTATACTGTAAAAACAAAACGCTACTTTGGGTATCATCTGATGAAAATATGCCCCATTACGGCTCTCTCGCTTATGAAAACCAACGAGAACAACAAGCATGTATTGACCAATTAATAGAAAAATATCATTGGTCATTAGAGCGCTGTTACTTAACGGGTGATAATGAGGAATATTTTAGCCAGTTAATGCCTATTTGGCCCAATCGTTCCCACAACTTATTTAAAACAACATCAAATAAAGATCTCATTCCACTTGTTGCATTGGGTTTGGCATTACGCCCTGATGAGGTGTTATGTATCAAATAAATTACCTTCCTTGGCGCCACAGGCTATTTAGACAAAAAGCATTGCTATGGCTTTCTCAGACGCTATCATTGGTTACAATCACTTTCGTAATTTGTAGCTATTACACTTACCATCTGACACACAAGCGAACACTCATAACAACGCAACAACGTCAAACACAACAACAAGAAGATTTATTACTAAAACAGCTCGATATATATCAAGAACAAAGAAGGCAGACACTTTTACGCTATCAGCACTATTCACTCTATTATCAAAACTGGCTGCGTTATTTACATTACATTCGCTTCTTTCGAGCTATCGAAACGCATCTTCCTTCAACAGGTTGGATTAGCCACTATGATGAAGCCGATAATCAACGTTCACTGCATCTCACTCTTCCCAATACACAATCACTCTCCTTTATTACCAATCTTAAAAGTTACCCTGTTTTAGCCTCTTTAACGTTGAGCTATTTACAACAAAGCAAAGCTGATCCGTCTTATACAGAAGTACATTTATACGGAAAATCAGAAGAGCAAAATCGGGGGTATGAAAATGAAGAAGATGAGGGAAGACAATGAGAATAAATGCACAATGGTTGTTATTTATTGCGTTTTTACCTAAGTGGAAAATCACTTTACTGAGCTTAATTATACCTTTTATTGCCTTTCTATTTTATTACCTCTTTATCTACACAGACTACCAGCAAGAGATAACCCAACAACATATAGAAATAGCACAAAGACTAAAGCGCATTAATCATCATCAAAGTACTTTAGAAACAATGCCTTCTATTAATTCACTAATCACACAGCAAATAGATTATGACATCCCATTAAATAACTCACCAGTTAGTGAGCAATTACAACGCTTACTGATGACTTATCACTTTATACCGGAGATTTGGGAAGTTATGCCTAACTCTTTATATAAACTTACTTTTACTTTGTCTTACTCACAATTTTTAGCACTATTGGAATACCTTAATCAAACGAGCTTAGCGCTTATTTCTCTGAATATTGTTCCAATAATAGAAACCCATTTAATTTCAGTACAAATGAGTCTTACAGAGCTAAGTTATCCTAGCGCAACACAGGGTGATATATCATGAAGATAGGAATTTTAATTGTCACCTTATGTATGACAACCACCATTTGGGCTCACACCAGAGATCCCTTCTTTCCTGCTAATATCGATAATGAAAAAATGTCTTCCACCTTTATTGAAGAGCAAACATCAACCACAGAACAACCTGAAGAATTACATCACCAACTTTATCCTTTAAATTATGCTGATGCTGAGAAATTAGGTGAACAACTAAGTAATCATACCATTCCATTACTTAGTCAGCAGGGACGCGTTATTGTAGATAGTGAATCAAATAGCCTTTCTGTAGTTGATAATAATAAGACACTGTCTGAAATTGAGGATTGGTTAAAATTACGGGATACTCCTCAACAACAAGTTCATATCACCGCACATATTGTGAGTAGCAGTCAGGATGCTTTAAATGAATTAGGTACTCAATGGGGATTACAAGCATTAAAAACACAAACCGAAGCCACATCTACAATACCTAATGCTATTCCAACAACCTCTTCGCTTAATTCAACGTTATCAACCCCTTCACTTTCTGCATTATCACTTCATCAAAACACCAGAAATCCCCTTCACTATATTGCATTTAATATTGCCAGAATTAATGGGCGTCTATTAGAACTTGAATTAAGCGCGTTAGAGCAAGAAAAACAGTTATCTATTATTGCAAGTCCACGGCTAACGACGGCTCATGAAAAAACAGCATCCATCAAACAAGGAACAGAGATACCCTATGTCAGTCGAGATAATGAAATGACACGAGTTCAATTTAAAGAAGCAGTCTTGGGTATGGAAGTAACCCCCATGATCCAAAGAAATAAAAAGATAAGATTGATACTTAAAATTAGTCAAAACACACCGGGTATTGCACTTGTTCAAGGTGGAAGTGAACATCTATCTATCGATAAACAAGAGATCAGTACTGAAGTGACTATTCGTGACGGAGAAACCATTATGTTAGGAGGAATATTTCAACAAAAACAGCAAGAACATACGGCAAAGATCCCTTTCTTATCCTCTATTCCATTACTAGGCATACTTTTCAGCCATAAAAGAGATCAACACAGTCGCCATGAATTGGTTATTTTTATTACACCCAAATTAATCTAATTTTTTATGCAATAAATACTTTTATTATAAAATACAAAGCACTATGTGTTTTTTACTAGGATTAAACTGTGAGTTATTCATTGTTTTTTCTTATAATCAGTATTTATAGATTTGACGATGAGGACGATTTAGCTTACAAGGGTTAGCTAATTTGAGTGAGCCTGAAACATCACAATAAAAATACGGATACATTTTATGCACTTCCTCTATTCTTGGAGGTAGGGCTTTTTATATGTAATATTGATCGATTGATAACGAAAAAGACAACATTATCAGATGCGGTTTTCCGACTAAATTGTGTTAGAATCTCCGCGTTGCCAACAAAGATAATTACTTTTTTTAGTAGTTTTTGTTATGTACTGTGGGCAAAGGGATTTTTATCCTATGTTGTCGCTTATGACAGCATGTGGTTATTTTATAGCGATCTACTGAAAGAACTCAGTCTTATTGTGAGAGTAGATAACAAATGTTATCAGGTGTGAATTAGATAAACACTCATAAATTTCAGTTTAGGTCCCGTCGCTGAATGAATTTGGCGGGGCGGGTTATCATTAACGAATATCTTAGTAATACCAAAAACATGGCAGAGAAACGTAATATCTTTCTGGTTGGGCCTATGGGTGCCGGCAAAAGCACTATTGGTCGTCAGTTAGCTCAACAACTTAGTATGGAGTTTTATGATTCCGATCAGGAAATTGAGCGGCGTACAGGTGCGGATGTAGGTTGGGTATTTGATGTTGAAGGCGAAGAAGGCTTCCGTCAACGAGAAGAGAAAATAATCAACGAACTCACCGAAAAACAAGGCATTGTACTTGCAACTGGTGGTGGTTCGGTGAAATCGCGAGAAACCCGTAACAGACTATCTGCACGTGGTGTGGTTGTTTATTTAGAAACCAATATTGAAAAACAACTCGCTCGTACCCAACGTGATAAAAAACGTCCTTTATTACAAGGTGTTGAACCTGTGCGCGATGTCCTAGAGACATTAGCTGAAGAACGTAATCCTCTTTATGAAGAGATTGCTGACATCACTATTCACACTGATGATCAGAGTGCAAAAATTGTAGCCAATCAAATAATTGAATTATTAGAACAAAACTAATAAATTCAGCTATTTATAAGGTTTAAGTAAAGACAATAAGAAGAAGGCCACTGTTATGGAAAAAATCACTGTCACATTAGGTGAAAGAAGCTATCCCATTACCATTGCTTCTGGCCTTTTTCATCAAGAAGATACCTTTTTACCTTTAAAATCAGGGCAGCAAGTTATGATAGTCACAAATGTGACACTTGCTCCACTCTATTTAGAAAAGGTAACAGACACCTTAAAAAAACAAGGTGTTTTGGTTGATAGCGTGATTTTACCTGACGGTGAACAATATAAATCGCTTGAGATCATGAATGATGTCTTTACTGCATTATTAGAAAAAAATCACAATCGAGATACAACACTTATCGCATTAGGCGGTGGTGTTATTGGTGATCTAACCGGTTTTGCCGCAGCAAGCTATCAACGCGGTGTTCGCTTTATCCAAGTACCAACAACACTATTGTCACAAGTCGATTCATCTGTTGGTGGAAAAACTGCTGTTAATCATCCTCTTGGCAAAAATATGATTGGTGCGTTTTATCAGCCCGCTTCTGTTGTTATCGATCTCGATTGTCTTGCCACATTACCGCCTCGTGAACTTTCATCAGGTTTAGCTGAAGTTATTAAATATGGCATCATTTTAGATAAAGACTTTTTTATCTGGCTTGAAAATAATATTGATAAACTCTTGGCTCTTGATCCTAAAGCTATGGCTTTTTGTATCCGTCGTTGCTGTGAACTAAAAGCTGACGTCGTTGCTGCTGATGAAAAAGAAACAAGTGGTTTACGCGCACTACTCAACCTTGGCCATACTTATGGACACGCCATTGAAGCTCATATGGGATATGGTGTTTGGTTACATGGTGAAGCCGTTGCCGCAGGTATGGTAATGGCGGCAAGAACATCTCAAGCGCTTGGTCAATTCACTGAAGAAGAAACTCAACGCGTTATTCAATTGCTTGAGAAAGCTAATCTCCCCGTCAATGGTCCTATTGAAATGACACCTGATGACTATTTGCCTCATATGATGAGAGACAAAAAGGTATCTGGTGGCAAATTACACCTTGTTTTACCAAAAGGTATCGGCCAATCCGAATTACGTGCCGATATTACTCGCGAACAAGTCCACAAAGCGATAACATCTTGCATTAATGCAAATTAAGCTCCCCATTACCTGACAAGAAACAAACCAGAATATTCATTTAAGGAAAATTCTGGTTAATATTGTCAAATGCAACGTTTCAGAAAAAGCGTTTCATCCTTATACTATGAGGTAATGGCTAAGGCTGAATAGAATATTTTTCGCTTTTTGACGCTCTGACGGAGGGCATAATGGACGAGTTCAAACCTGACAATGAAACCAAGGGTGATAATTCACTCAAACCTGATACATCGGATAGACCTGAACGTCGAACCAACCGACCTCGTAGCAATCCGTTAAAAAACGCACGATTCTCTGTATCCCGTCAACAGATGATGATTGGTGTAGGTGTTTTAGTCCTTATTCTGCTAATTATCGCGATAAGTTCGGCATTAAAATCACCAGAAACAACTGAATCTACCTCTCCGACCAATACAGAAAGAAATATCGATCTGTCTCAGCAACCGTCATCCGTTACGCCTTCAGAAAATGATCAGCCATCAACACCTCAATCTATTTCTGGGCAAGAGATACAACCAGCTACACCACCTTCACAGAATCTACCACCAATGATTGATTCGCAAGGCCAACGTGTTGAAATCCCTGGTGATATCGTTGATTCATTAAATCAACAACAAACAGGTATTAATCAAGCGACTAGTCAGCAGTTAAATGCTCAGCAACAAAAACCGGTACAACCTGTTACACAACCACCAGTCACCAAACCTGTACAAAAACCGGCTGAAGTAAAAACACCTCCGACAAAACCAGTGACACCACCAGCAACAACGCAACCTAAACCAACAACGACTAAACCTGTTGTTTCAGGTTCGTTATCAGCAGGCAATTTAAGCTCGATCCCTGCCACTAACTATACGTTGCAATTAAGTGGTGCTAGTCGTCAAGATACCTTAGAGGCTTTCGCTAAAAAGAACCTCAATGGAAACTACGCTATTTACAAAACACAGCGTAATGGTAGTCCATGGTATGTACTCATCTATGGAAATTATCGTAATATAAGCGAAGCCAAACAGGCCGTTTCTTCTTTACCAGCGCCAGTACAAGCAAAACAACCTTGGGTTAGACCGATGAAACATGTTCATCAGGATCTAAAAAAATAATTAAGACTAAGTTCACCGCTGATATGCTGTCTGAAACAGAGTACAATCGGCGACTCTGAAACGATTGAGAAATTTGGACGGCATGAAAAAAAAACGCGCATTCCTAAAATGGGCTGGTGGTAAATATCCTTTGGTAGATGACATTAAACGTCATCTGCCTGAGGGTAATTGTTTAATTGAACCTTTTATGGGTGCCGGTTCTGTTTTTTTGAATACAGAATACGATTCATATATTCTTGCCGATATAAATAGTGATCTAATTCATCTCTATAATACGGTAAAGCAACATCCTGAAAAATTTATGAAGGATGCCCGCTTATTATTTACCCCTCAAATGAATATCGCAGAAGAGTTTTATCAACTACGACAAGAATTTAATCGTTCAACGGACGCTTATCAGCGTAGCGTGTTATTTCTCTATCTTAACCGTCATTGCTACAATGGGCTGTGTCGCTATAATTCAAAAGGCGAATACAACGTCCCTTTTGGTCGTTATAAAAAACCTTATTTTCCTGAAGCAGAACTAATCTGGTTTTCTGAAAAAGCACAAAAAGCCGAATTTGTTTGCCAAAGCTATTCATCAACTATGACAAATGCAAAAAAAGGCGCCGTCGTTTATTGTGATCCTCCTTATGCACCATTATCACCGACTGCGAATTTCACGTCATACCATACAAATAGCTTTAGTTTTCAAGAGCAGGAACATCTGGCTCAACTTGCCTCAATGCTGGCTTACGAGAGACAGATACCCGTGTTAATATCAAATCATGAGACTGCGTTAACAAAAGAGTGGTATGTAGACGCAAAAGAGCTACACAGTGTGAAAGTCAGAAGAACAATCAGTAGCAACACACTCGGTCGTAGCAAAGTGAACGAATTACTTGCCTTATATAAATAATCGTTAACACCTCCCGACAATGGGAGTGTTGTCTGGAGAATGCGATGAAAGATTTTCTGATTGCCCCTTCTATTTTATCCGCTGATTTTGCTCGCCTTGGTGAAGATACTGAAAAAGTGCTCGCAGCAGGTGCAGACGTTGTCCACTTCGATGTTATGGATAACCACTATGTTCCTAATCTGACATTTGGTGCGCCAATTTGTAAGGCTCTGCGTAACTACGGTATTACAGCACCTATTGATGTTCACCTAATGGTTAAACCCGTTGACCGTATCATCCCTGATTTTGCAAACGCGGGTGCAACTTATATCTCATTTCACGCTGAAGCCAGTGACCACGTCGATCGTACTATTCAATTAATCAAAGATTGTGGTTGTAAAGCAGGCTTAGTGCTTAATCCAGCAACCCCATTAAACTATCTCGACTATGTTATGGATAAATTGGATCTTATTCTGCTGATGTCTGTTAACCCAGGCTTTGGTGGACAATCATTTATCCCTAATACCCTCGATAAATTACGCCAAGTTCGTAAGATGATTGATGATGGTGGTTATGACATTCGTTTAGAAATTGATGGCGGTGTCAAAGTCGATAATATTGCTGAAATAGCGCAAGCTGGCGCTGATATGTTTGTTGCAGGCTCTGCTATTTTCAATCAGCCGGACTATAAGCATGTTATCGACAATATGCGCCGTGAATTAGAAAAGGTATCGTAATGACAGATAAAAAACTCAAAGGTATCCGTGCTATCGCCTTTGATCTTGATGGCACTCTCACCGACAGCGCTGTTGGTCTTACAGAAGCAACAGACTACGCATTAAAAGCAAAAGGCTTCCCGCCTGCTGGCAAACATAATGTCACTATTTGGGTAGGGAACGGCGTGGATATGCTACTGACACGCGCTTTACACAATGCGGGTGTCGAGGATGTGACTGATACCTTATTAAAAGAGATGCGTGATCTTTTTGATGAACATTATGCAACCTCAGTCAAAACAGGCAGTGATTTATTCCCTCACGTTAAAGAAACCCTTGAAGTATTAGCTTCACACAATATTCCTCTGGGTATCGTGACAAATAAACCAACACCATTTATCGCACCATTACTACAACAGCTGGAAATTGAAAAATATTTTTCCTTAGTGTTAGGTGGCGATGATGTGAAAGAAAAAAAACCACATCCAGCACCATTATATTTAACAATGGGCACGTTTGGTGTTAAAAAGGAAGAACTCCTTTTTGTTGGGGATTCTCGCAACGATATTATTGCAGCACAAGTGGCTGAGTGCCCTTGCGTAGGTTTAACCTATGGCTATAACTACGGCGTATCTATTGCAGACAGCAAACCTGATTTTACTCTCGATAATTTTGCTGACTTGCTTTCTATCCTCGATATCACGCCAATGACAACTGTGGAACAGAATTAAAATGACGACTTCAGTAGAAAAAACGGCACAAAAGCCAATTGTATTCAGTGGTGCACAACCTTCTGGTGAATTAACTATCGGAAACTATATGGGTGCACTGCGTCAATGGGTACAAATGCAAGATGACTATGATTGCATTTACTGTATCGTTGACCAACACGCCATTACGGTACGCCAAGATCCTAAAGAGCTAAGAAAAAGAACCTTAGATACACTGGCTCTGTATCTTGCTTGTGGTATTGATCCAGAAAAAAGTACTATTTTTGTTCAGTCACATGTTCCACAACATGCACAATTAAGCTGGGCACTTAACTGCTATACCTATTTTGGTGAATTGAGCCGAATGACTCAATTTAAAGATAAATCAGCACGTCATTCTGAAAATATCAATGCAGGGTTATTTGATTATCCTGTATTAATGGCAGCAGATATTCTGATTTACCAAACAAACCAAGTGCCTGTTGGTATTGACCAGAAACAACATCTTGAATTAAGTCGTGATATTGCTCAGCGCTTTAACGCTATTTATGGCGATATCTTCACTGTACCAGATCCTTTTATTCCAAAAGGTGGTGCTCGTGTGATGGCATTACAAGATCCGACTAAAAAAATGTCTAAGTCTGATGATAACCGTAATAACGTTATCGCATTGCTAGAAGATCCAAAAGCAGCAGCTAAAAAGATCAAACGTGCAATGACAGACTCAGAAGAGCCACCTCGTGTTATTTACGATCTTGAAAACAAAGCAGGTGTCTCTAACTTACTCGATATTTTAGCGGGTGTTACAGGCAAAACGATCCCTGAATTAGAAGCTGAATTTGAAGGCCAAATGTACGGTCATCTAAAAGGTGCTGTCGCTGATGCAGTATCTGAAATGCTAACCAACATTCAAGAACGTTTTAACACTTTCCGTAATGATGAAGCGCTGCTCAATAAAATCATGAAAGAAGGTGCTGATAAAGCTAAAGCTCGCGCTCAGGCAACCTTAGACAAGGTTTATGACGCAATCGGATTTATTGCACATCCGTAATTTTTCGTTAATACATAAAAAACACCTCACCTATTTTTAGGGAGGTGTTTTTTTAGTAAAGAGGGATTATTGGGTTCTTAATACCACAAGCGTACGCATATCTCGCTAAGGTATCTACACTCGCTTTAGTAATATTATTTTCTATTCTGGTAATTACTGGTGGTGTTACACCCATTCGCTCAGCAACTTGTGCTTTTGTCAGATTATTGCGTTTACGCCATTGGGCCAATGTGTCTCTCAATTTTTCCTTGCGCGTTTCATCATCCCAAGCCACACGATATTCTTCATCTTCCATCATCTCATTATGTAATTCTTTATGACTTCTCAATTTCATTGAGTACCTCCATCAATCGTTTTTGGGCGATCTCAATCTCTTTCTTTGATATTTTTTGTGTTTTCTTAATAAAGACACGAAGCATAATAATTGTATTTCTTTTATGGTATATCCATATGCCTCTAGCAATACCAGTATCCATAGTACGGATCTCGAAAAGACCATTCCCTAAATATTTTGTATCAGGCTCTCTTAATAAACGAGCATCGTGCTCTATCTTAGTAATAAGTTTATCGTATTTAACTCGTATTTGAATAGGTAACTCTAATACTTCATTCCAAGCATTTGGGTGGTATAAAATCTCAAATACAAGCTTTTCCTTAACTTAAAATTAGCCTACAAGCTAATTTTATGCAAGATTAAATGAGTCCACAAGCTAATTTTTATTAATAATAATATTAATTATCAATAAGTTAATTATTTACTCTTTAAATAACCGTCGATTAAAACTCTCAATGGTTTGATTTTGCAGTCTTAACTGCATAGTCTTGCTCCAACTTGCTGATAATCCTGCGGCACTTAATAGACGATGATAAAGCTCTTCATCAAATGGCATATGAAAAGCAATCGAAATCGCTTCTTTAACAGAGACATCGCTGTTTCTTGAAACTAAGACAAGCGGATGATGACTGCCTGTTTCACCTGTACTCACAACACGATATAGCCAACCACAATAACCACTATCTTGCATAATTTGTGAAAAGTTACTGACTTCTGTCACTGTGTTGAGTTTGTAGCAAGGAGAGCGAGGTTGAGTAACTTGAATTAATGCTGTTCCCCATTGATAAATATCACCAATAAAGACATTCTCTTCTGTCATACCTGTTGTTGAGATATTTTCACCAAATGCAGGGGCATGAAAAAAATCTGTCAATTGTGGGAATTGCTCAGCCCAATAAAGATAATGCTCTTTAGGATAGTGACAAAGTGCGCGATCAGGGCCACCGTGAAAACTCTTTTCTGCTTGTTCATCACCTTCTAATCCCAGTGATGTTAATTTGATATGACCATCCACCAGCCTTTTGGTGATCGCACTGGTAAATCCATTAGATGTTGTTGTGACATTACCGATAAAAACACTAGGAAAATAACGCATAGCTCACTACCTAAACAGAAAAGAATAACTCATAGTAAAGATAGTATTCAAAAGAAACAATGCCGACAAATGTCGGCATTGAAAATATAAAAGAGAAAGGAAGTTATCTACTCAATTATGCTTTGCTCTGAAAACGCTTTTGCGCTTCATCCCAGTTAACCACTGACCAGAACGCTTTAATATAATCAGGACGACGATTTTGATATTTTAAGTAGTAAGCATGTTCCCACACATCTAGCCCTACAATTGGGTAACCAGATGCGCCAGCTAACTCTTCACCCATCAATGGGCTATCTTGGTTTGCAGTAGAAACAACCGCAAGTTTGCCATCGTCTTTTAATACTAACCATGCCCAACCAGAACCGAAACGGCTAGCCGCAGCTTTTTCAAATAAATCTTTAAAGGCATCAACACTACCAAAGTCACGTTCAATTGCTTCTTTTAATGAACCTTGTAATTGAGTACCTAGCTTCAGGCCTTTCCAGAATAATGAGTGGTTAGAGTGACCACCTGCGTTATTACGTAAAAAAGTACGTTGATCGGCAGGCACTTTATGAAGATTTTTAACTAACTCATCAATCTCTAAGCCAGCAAATTCAGGTAATTTTTCTAATGCAGTGTTGGTATTATTCACATAAGTTTGATGATGCTTAGTATGGTGAATTTCCATTGTACGCTCATCAAAGTGAGGCTCTAATGCATCATAAGTATAAGGCAGTGCAGGTAATGTATAGCTCATATTAATCTCCAGTGCTGTTTTATCTTGAATCACACCATGTGATTTATCTTTTCATTTCATTATAGTGAAAAAAAACGTTAATGAAAATCATTATCATATCCATATTGTTTTTGTGGTTTTTTTATCCAGCACGGTTAAATTAATTTTCACAGTATATTATTTTAATTTAAAAGCATTCTATTAAACGATAATCCTATTAAACAAGAAAATAATAGATAAATAATTCCCTACTAGCTTTAGCACTAATTGAACATTCCATGAAAAGCATTTCCATTAATTCGTGATCTTCTGCGCAAAAAAGAAACAATCTTTATTCGCCCTCTTTTGTTAACGACTTTTTGACATAGTATTAACAATAGTGAGGAGAACTATTATGACAAAAATAAACCAACATCATATTCCTGCAAGCATTGCAGAACACGCCCTGATCAATAAAGAGCAATACCAAAAAGATTATGAATTATCCATCAAAAACCCAGAGGCCTTTTGGGCAGATAAAGGGAAAATTATTGACTGGATAAAACCATATACCGTGGTAAAGAATACTTCTTTTGACCCAGGCCATGTACGCATTCGCTGGTTTGAAGATGGTCAGCTAAATATCAGTCAAAACTGTCTTGATCGCCACCTTAAAACACGAGGAGATCAAGTCGCCATTATTTGGGAAGGTGACTCACCTAATGAGTCGAAAAAAATCACTTACCGACAACTCCATCAAGATGTTTGCCAGTTCGCTAATGTATTAAAAAACTTAGGTATTAAAAAAGGCGATGTTGTGGCGATTTATATGCCGATGGTGCCAGAAGCCGCGGTTGCTATGCTCGCTTGTACTCGTGTAGGAGCTATCCATTCTGTTATTTTTGGCGGTTTCTCTCCGGAAGCTGTCGCTGGTAGGATCATTGATTCAAAAGCAAAATTAGTGATCACTGCTGATGAAGGATTGCGTGCAGGTCGCGCCATCCCTTTAAAGAAAAATATTGATGATGCTTTAAATCACGCTGATATCCCTCCTATTAATCATGTAGTGGTATTTCGTCGAACAGGACATACCGAACAATGGATTGAAGGACGTGATGTTTGGTGGGATGAAATCATTCAAGGTGTCAGTACAAAATGTGATGTTGAAGTTATGGATGCAGAAGATCCACTCTTCATTCTGTATACCTCCGGCTCAACAGGTAAACCTAAAGGCGTACTGCACACAACAGGGGGCTATCTCGTTTATGCTTCAATGACCTTTAAATACACCTTTGATTATCACGAAGGCGATATTTATTGGTGCACTGCTGACGTAGGTTGGGTAACAGGACATAGCTACTTACTGTATGGCCCTCTTTCAAATGGTGCTACTACTGTTATGTTTGAAGGTGTTCCTAATTACCCATCAGTTAACCGTATGGCTCAAGTAGTTGATAAGCACCAAATCAATATCTTATATACTGCACCTACCGCAATCCGTGCATTAATGGCTGAAGGTGATAAAGCGATTGAAGGTACTCAACGCACCTCTCTGCGTATCCTAGGCTCTGTAGGTGAACCTATTAACCCAGAAGCATGGGAATGGTTCTATCAGAAGATGGGGCGTAGCCAATGCCCTATTGTTGATACATGGTGGCAAACAGAAACCGGTGGTTTCATGATAACCCCATTACCAGGTGCGATGGATCTAAAACCTGGTTCAGCAACACGCCCTTTCTTCGGCGTTCAGCCAGCAATAGTCGATAATATGGGAGAAGTACAGCAAGGGGCTTGTGAAGGAAACTTAGTGATTACTGATTCTTGGCCTGGTCAAGCAAGAACACTTTTTGGTGATCATGATCGTTTTGAACAAACTTACTTCTCAACCTTTAAAGGTATGTATTTCTCTGGTGACGGTGCTCGTCGCGATGAAGATGGTGACTATTGGATAACAGGGCGAGTTGATGATGTCTTGAATATTTCAGGTCACCGTTTAGGAACAGCAGAGATTGAATCCGCTCTTGTTGCACATCCTAAGATTGCGGAAGCCGCAGTAGTTGGTATTCCTCACAATATTAAAGGACAAGCTATTTATGCTTATGTCACTTTAAATCACGGTGAAGAGCCAACACCTGAACTTTACACTGAAGTTCGCAACTGGGTACGTAAAGAAATTGGACCAATAGCTACACCTGATATCCTACATTGGACAGATTCCTTACCTAAAACACGTTCAGGGAAAATTATGCGCCGTATATTGCGCAAGATTGCCTCTGGCGACACAACTAACCTCGGGGATACCTCAACACTCGCCGATCCGGGTGTTGTAGAGAAACTGTTAGAAGAAAAACAGTCTCTATCACTTACTGCTTAATACACAACCAATAGCTGTCATTTAAAAAATGTAATACGACAAAGCAAAGGCATGAAAATGCCTTTGCTGGGCTCTCTTACCTAAAAATCATGAAATGCGGGGGATTGAAGCCTCTAAGTCAAGTGATAAACCAAACAATTATATAGAGGAGAACTCTGATGAATGCCAATATTTATCAAGAGATAGAAAACAACCCTCGCTTTAAAGAACTGGTTAACAAACGTAGTCGTTTTTCATGGACACTTTCAATTATTACGCTCGTTATGTATGTCTCATTTATCTTACTTATTGCGTTCTATCCACAGTGGTTAGGTACGCCACTGTATGAAGGAAGCTACATTACACGAGGTATTCCTATTGGTATGGGCTTAATCATTGCCTCATTTTTATTAACAGGTATTTACGTTATTAAAGCCAATACTGAATTTGACAAACTTACCGCTGAAATTATTGAAGAGGTAGAAAAATGAGAAAGTTACTCTATGCAATAAGCTTATTCTTCCTCTCCTCAACGGTTGCTTACGCTACCGCAATAACAGAAGGTGGTGAGAAACAACCTATGAATATTCAGGCAATTATAATGTTCCTAATATTCGTAGGATTAACACTCTATATCACTTATTGGGCTTCTAAACGTACTCGATCTCGTGCTGATTACTATACTGCTGGAGGGAAAATTACTGGTTTTCAAAACGGCATGGCGATCGCAGGTGACTTTATGTCTGCCGCCTCCTTCTTAGGGATCTCCGCGCTAGTTTACACCTCTGGTTATGATGGACTTATCTATTCAATTGGATTTTTGATTGGTTGGCCTATCATTCTTTTTATCATTGCTGAACGCTTACGTAATTTAGGGCGTTATACCTTTGCTGATGTTGTCTCCTATCGCTTAAGCCCTAAACCCGTTAGAACACTCTCAGCTGTTGGATCACTAGTTGTTGTTGCACTTTATCTGATTGCACAAATGGTAGGTGCCGGAAAATTAATCGAACTCCTTTTCGGCTTAAATTACCATATTGCCGTTGTGCTCGTCGGTATTCTAATGGTGCTATATGTTTTATTCGGGGGCATGCTAGCCACCACATGGGTTCAAATCATTAAAGCTATTTTATTACTTGCAGGTGCAAGTTTTATGGCTGTTATGGTTATGAAAGCCGTCGATTTTAATTTCAACACCCTATTTAAAGAAGCCGTTAGTGTTCACTCAAAAGGGTTCTCTATCATGAGCCCAGGTGGTTTGGTTTCTGATCCTATATCTGCTCTCTCTTTAGGTCTTGCACTTATGTTTGGTACGGCGGGACTTCCTCATATCATCATGCGCTTCTTTACTGTTAGTGATGCAAAAGAAGCCCGTAAGAGTGTTTTCTATGCAACAGGTTTTATCGGTTATTTCTATATCCTTACTTTTATCATTGGTTTCGGCGCTATCTTACTCGTTAGCCCTAATCCTGTGTTCAAAGATGCCGCTGGCGCTTTGATTGGTGGAACCAATATGGCGGCTGTTCACTTAGCTGACGCTGTTGGGGGTAATTTCTTCTTAGGCTTTATCTCAGCCGTTGCCTTCGCCACTATTTTAGCCGTTGTTGCAGGACTAACTTTAGCGGGTGCATCTGCGGTATCACATGATCTCTACGCCAATGTAATTAAAAATGGTCATGCGGATGAAAGACAAGAGCTAAAAGTATCTAAAATTACTGTAGTTATCTTAGGCATCGTCGCTATCGGTTTAGGTATTTTATTTGAAAAGCAAAATATTGCCTTTATGGTGGGGTTAGCTTTCTCAATTGCGGCAAGCTGTAACTTCCCAATCATATTGTTATCTATGTATTGGAAAGGACTTACAACACGAGGTGCTGTCGCGGGAGGATGGTCTGGTCTATTAGTTGCAGTCACGTTGATGATTTTAGGGCCAACAATTTGGGTAAGTATTTTAGGCCATGAAAAACCTATCTATCCTTATGAATATCCAGCATTATTCTCAATAATTATTGCTTTTGTTGTCTCGTGGCTTTTTTCTGTTACAGATAAATCATCTTTAGGTGAGCAAGAGAAAGCAAAATTCCAAGCACAGTTTATTCGTTCTCAAATTGGCTTAGGTATTGAACAAGGTAAACAACACTAACAGCCTGAAATAATGTTATCTTTCCAAATAAAAGTAACCCTAAAGCGGTTTTCAACTTTGGGGTTATTCATTTTCAACATTTCTATCAATTATCATAAAAACCTCGGTTATATTTCTCTCATTTACTTATTTAGAATAATTTTAAGCTTTAGCTACATATCTATACGATTATTTAAATAACTTATTATTAGTTATTCCATTATTATAAATAAAAAGATAAATTAAATTAAAATCAATTAATTACAAATAAAAACAAACATAATTTATTTGCTATATCACCTATTAATAAACTCAAAAAGCTCAAAATAGTGAGGAATAACCATAATAATAGCAATTTCAGACACACTTCAGCCAAACAAGGCTTGTATTGTCAAAAAGTAAATGGTTAACTTTTTATTCTACATAAGAAGAGGTGGTAGTTTTTAAATAGATTATGTCTCGGTTAACTCATTACGCACTTTTATTTTTCTTATCTATGGCACCTGCGATATTGGGTGGTTCAACGCTGTATATAGAACAAAAAATCTATATTGTTCTTATTGGTTGGCTACTTATGCTGATATGTAGTGGTATTTATCGTTCAGTTCTTGGAAAGATAATAACCTTTATTATTAGTGCGTTATGGGCTTTAAACCTTTCTATTTCTCTGTTTTTTTATCGTGAACACGATATTGCTTTTTCATCATCTATTGCTGAAACTTTTATTAATACTAACGGCAGTGAAACTGTCGGTATGCTCTCTTATAATAAGTACTATGTCTTATTTTATCTATGTGCTTTTACCATTTACTATTTTCTCATCCATAAAACGGCTCGAGTCTCTGATCTAAAAACAGCAAAAAAAAGTGTGATTGCATTTGTTATATTAATCGCCATTATTCCAATATATAAAAACTTAGCATTAAGAAACGATAACAAAAGTAAATTACTTGCAGAATATACTCTTCTAAATACCCCTTTTTATAATGCCGCAGCACTTGTCCGAACCTTCCATGAAAATCGCCAAATTAGAAAAATTGCAGCTCAGAAAGTTGAGTATCAATATAATAAAAGTAATGATAATACAGAAGTTTATATTCTTATTCTTGGGGAATCAGTTCGCAGAGATCATCTAGGAATTTATGGCTATCAGTACGATACAACACCTAATTTAATGAAAGAAAAGAGTAATCTTATCCTATTCAATCAAGTTTATTCTCCGGCACCAGTCACTATTCTTTCTGTACCCATTTCACTCTCAAATATAGGATTGGAACAGTTACAAGATAAAAATCATTACGCTGATAATATTGTTTCTCTCGCTAATCACGCCGGGTTTAAGACCTATTGGCTAAGTAACCAAGGTGAAGGTAATCAAAAAACCAGTGTTATTTCTGTCATTGCTAATATGGCTCAAAATAAAAAGTGGAATGAGTTTATCGGTTATGATGAAGAACTACTTCCTTATTTAGATCAGGCTCTCAATGAGCCTTCTACACAGAAAAAACTAATTATCTTACATACATATGGTAGCCATGAACCAGCCTGTAATCGATTTCCAAATCAATATTTAAAGAAATTCACGCAAGTAGATGATGATAACTGTTATGACAGCTCTATCGCTTATACAGATAAATTAATTAATAACATAATTGAGAGAGTCAAAGACAAGCCAGCTTCTATTCTCTATTTTGCAGATCACGCTTTACAGCGTTTAGATAAAAATAAAGAGGTTCGTTATCATCATGGTGTAAATACACCACGAAAAGAAGCTTATGATATACCATTATTTATTTGGTATAGCCCATCATCTATTAAACCTATTATTAATGATGATGCAGTGAATAAACCTTATTCAACGGTAAATAACTATTGGCTGTTAAGTAGTTGGCTTGGGATAGAACATAATTCCCCAAAAAAGTGCCATTCACCATTAAATGAATGCTATCAGCCTAAATCATCAATAACGGTTATTGATGGAAATAAAAACCTTTTAAACTATGATTTATTAAGCTCAGAAGAACAAGAACCACAATAATATCCTCGTCAAAAATATCTAAATACGAAATACACTTAATAATGAAAGTGTATTTATATCCTCATTATCTATTTCTAATAAGATCTGTCTGAGATAACAAGAGCTGAAAAGAGCAAAGTGCTAGGTATCAATTTAAGTGATGTTAGAAGAGGATAATAGTGCCATATAAATAGGGTTTAACTGCGTTAAGAGTGGCTATTTTATTGAGGAAATAGAACAACAATAATAGTTTTTATTCAGAGTACCTAAAACTCTAAACGCAAAAAAGCCAACCCATTGGGTTGGCTTTCTCGTCTTATTTAATGCCTGGCAGTTCCCTACTCTCACATGGGGAGGCCCCACACTACCATCGGCGCTACAACGTTTCACTTCTGAGTTCGGCATGGTTTCAGGTGGGTCCGCTGCGCTATGGCCGCCAAGCAAATTCTGTTTTATCACCCGCTTCTTTCCTTTCGGTCAGTCGCCAGCAATATCAATCTTAAACAAGCTTACTTCATCTACTGTTTGTCTCTCAGACAAAACACCTTCGGTGTTGTCAGGTTAAGCCTCACGGTTCATTAGTACTGGTTAGCTCAACGTATCGCTACGCTTACACACCCAGCCTATCAACGTCTTAGTCTTAAACGTTCCTTTAGATCACTCAAGGTGACAGGGAAGACTCATCTCGAGGCAAGTTTCCCGCTTAGATGCTTTCAGCGGTTATCTCTTCCGCACTTAGCTACCGGGCAATGCCATTGGCATGACAACCCGAACACCAGTGGTGCGTTCACTCCGGTCCTCTCGTACTAGGAGCAACCCCTCTCAATCTTCCAACGCCCACGGCAGATAGGGACCGAACTGTCTCACGACGTTCTAAACCCAGCTCGCGTACCACTTTAAATGGCGAACAGCCATACCCTTGGGACCTACTTCAGCCCCAGGATGTGATGAGCCGACATCGAGGTGCCAAACACCGCCGTCGATATGAACTCTTGGGCGGTATCAGCCTGTTATCCCCGGAGTACCTTTTATCCGTTGAGCGATGGCCCTTCCATTCAGAACCACCGGATCACTAAGACCTACTTTTCGTACCTGCTCGAGCCGTCACTCTCACAGTCAAGCTGGCTTATGCCTTTGCACTAACCGCATGATGTCCGACCATGCTTAGCCAACCTTCGTGCTCCTCCGTTACTCTTTAGGAGGAGACCGCCCCAGTCAAACTACCCACCAGACACGGTCCCCGATCCAGATTATGGACCTAGGTTAGAACATCAAACGTTAAAGGGTGGTATTTCAAGGTTGACTCCATGCAGACTGGCGTCCACACTTCATAGTCTCCCACCTATCCTACACATCAAGGCTCAATGTTCAGTGTCAAGCTATAGTAAAGGTTCACGGGGTCTTTCCGTCTTGCCGCGGGTACACTGCATCTTCACAGCGAGTTCAATTTCACTGAGTCTCGGGTGGAGACAGCCTGGCCATCATTACGCCATTCGTGCAGGTCGGAACTTACCCGACAAGGAATTTCGCTACCTTAGGACCGTTATAGTTACGGCCGCCGTTTACTGGGGCTTCGATCAAGAGCTTCTCCCTAAGGATAACCCCATCAATTAACCTTCCAGCACCGGGCAGGCGTCACACCGTATACGTCCACTTTCGTGTTTGCACAGTGCTGTGTTTTTAATAAACAGTTGCAGCCAGCTGGTATCTTCGACTGGCTTCGGCTCCGTCCGCAAGGGACTTCACTTACCGCCAGCGTGCCTTCTCCCGAAGTTACGGCACCATTTTGCCTAGTTCCTTCACCCGAGTTCTCTCAAGCGCCTGAGTATTCTCTACCTGACCACCTGTGTCGGTTTGGGGTACGATTGTTGGTAACCTGAAGCTTAGAGGCTTTTCCTGGAAGCAGGGCATCAATTGCTTCACCACCTTAGTGGCTCGTCATCACACCTCAGCATTAAGTGACCGGATTTGCCTAATCACTCTGCCTACATGCTTGAACCGGGACGACCGTCGCCCGGACAACCTAGCCTTCTCCGTTCCCCCATCGCAGTTACCACCAGTACGGGAATATTAACCCGTTTCCCATCGACTACGCTTTTCAGCCTCGCCTTAGGGGTCGACTCACCCTGCCCCGATTAACGTTGGACAGGAACCCTTGGTCTTCCGGCGTGCGGGTTTCACCCGCATTATCGTTACTTATGTCAGCATTCGCACTTCTGATACCTCCAGCATGCCTCACAGCACACCTTCGCAGGCTTACAGAACGCTCCCCTACCCAACAACACATAAGTGTCGCTGCCGCAGCTTCGGTGCATGGTTTAGCCCCGTTACATCTTCCGCGCGGGCCGACTCGACCAGTGAGCTATTACGCTTTCTTTAAATGATGGCTGCTTCTAAGCCAACATCCTGGCTGTCTGAGCCTTCCCACTTCGTTTCCCACTTAACCATGACTTTGGGACCTTAGCTGGCGGTCTGGGTTGTTTCCCTCTTCACGACGGACGTTAGCACCCGCCGTGTGTCTCCCGTGATAACATTCTTCGGTATTCGCAGTTTGCATCGAGTTGGTAAGTCGGGATGACCCCCTAGTCGAAACAGTGCTCTACCCCGAAGATGAGTTCACGAGGCGCTACCTAAATAGCTTTCGGGGAGAACCAGCTATCTCCCGGTTTGATTGGCCTTTCACCCCCATCCACAAGTCATCCGCTAATTTTTCAACATTAGTCGGTTCGGTCCTCCAGTTAGTGTTACCCAACCTTCAACCTGCCCATGGATGAGATCACCGGGTTTCGGGTCTATACCCTGCAACTCATTCGCCCAGTTAAGACTCGGTTTCCCTACGGCTCCCCTATACGGTTAACCTTGCTACAGAATATAAGTCGCTGACCCATTATACAAAAGGTACGCAGTCACCCCACCACTAAGCCTCCTCTGCTTGATTTTGTTGGTTGAACGTCGCATTCGCTCCGTCTACCGCACATTATCATGCAAAAGAATCGCTGTGAGTTCACCACTAGCTTAGTGGTGGGGCTCCTACTGCTTGTACGTACACGGTTTCAGGTTCTTTTTCACTCCCCTCGCCGGGGTTCTTTTCGCCTTTCCCTCACGGTACTGGTTCACTATCGGTCAATCAGGAGTATTTAGCCTTGGAGGATGGTCCCCCCATATTCAGACAGGATAACACGTGTCCCGCCCTACTCGTCGAGTTCACAATAACAGCATCTTCAGATACGGGGCTATCACCCTTTACTGCCGGACTTTCCAGACCGTTCTCCTGACGCTGCTATTGATTAAGACTCTGGGCTGTTC